>CAMYOO010000091.1:0-12393 GCA_947260035.1 uncultured delta proteobacterium | reverse complement strand
CTCGCTGCGGACCGGATCACTCACGCGTGTCTCCTCATTGGGAACTCGGGTTGCCGATCTCCGGAGCCGCCCCGTCCAGGGCCGACCGGAAGAAGTCCGCCCGCAGCCGCTGCGACTCGGGCGCGCTCTGGGCGCAGAAGTGCCCCTCGGAGGCACTGGCCGCGGGCAGCATGGCGCAGCCGGGCGTGGGCGGCACGCCGGGCACACCGACGGGCGCGTACTGCACCAGGCCGCCGGTGGTCTCCGCATCCAGATTGCCGCGCAGCGGCCCTGGGGCCGAGGCCAGGAACGGCACGGGCCGCAACGGCTCCAGCTGCGGAAGGCCCAGGGCCCAGGCCGCCGATTCGGTGGCGCCGTTGGGGACGCGCGTGTCGCCGAGCCCCTCGATCAGCAGGATGCTCGCCGGCCGCTCGTTGCCCTGGATCTCCAACCGATCGCGGTAGATGTGAGCCAGCTGGTTGTGTCGATCCTGCGCGTCGTAGAGGGACTGGAAGAGCGACACGCCCACCCAGATCTCCGACGGAACCAGTCCGGGCACGAACGACGGAAGCTGGCTCAAGAACGCGTCGGCCTGCTGGTGCACCAGCGCCTCCACGAGGCGCGCGCCTCCCACGACCAGCGCCGCCGAACGGATCTCCGGCGCGTAGGCCAGCAGCGCCTGGCCGTGGTTCGCCCCCTCGCTGATGCCGTGGTACGCGAGGGGCAGAGTGAGGTCCACGTCGGGCACACCATCGGGAGCGCCCAGCGGCAGCACGTCGAGGTCGGCCAGTCCGTCGAGGAAACGCAGGAAGGCCAGCTGCTCGCCCGTGGTCTCGAGCCAATGCTCGGGAAGCATCCGGTTCACGAAGAGCGACAGGAAGATGTTGCTCACCTGGAGCTCGATCCGCTCCTCCGGCGTGCGCGGCGCGCCGCCGTCGGCGCCGGCGGGCGCCACCTCCCGGTTCACCACATCGGTGAAGCCGATCGTGGCGAACCCGGCCTCGGCCAGGAACTCCCGGGCCGCGCCTACGACCTCGTCGTCGCCACCCGGGTTGCCGTGCTGATGCATCACCAGGGGCACGGGGCGATCGGCCGCCGCCGCGGGAAGCGCCAGCACGAACTGCACCGGCCGCGTGCCCTGCACCAGCGGCAGGCCGTCGGCATCCCTCACCAGGTTGCCGCGCTGCAGCGGACCCAGACCGGGCTCTTGCGGACGCCAATCCGGCGCCGCCCAGGTGCCCCGCACCACGGCGGCCAGGGGGCTGCCGGGCGTGGTCTCCGGCTCCACCATGAAGCCCAGCAGCTCGGGCGCCGGCGCCGCGTCGACGGCGGCGCGCATGGCCAGCGCGCCGCGAGCGCGACGCGTCAGCACCAGGGCGTAGCGGCCCTGCGCGTCCAGGGGCCGCGCCGGAAACACCAGAAGCGTGTGCGAAACGCCGAAGTCCGTGGCATCGCTGCGCACCTGGGCCCGGAAAGGCACCCGGCGCGCGCCCGCAGACAGGTCCAGCAGCTGCAGCGTGGCCAGGGGATCCAGCGACGCCTCGGGCGTGAGCGGCAGCGAGCTGGGATCCAGCGGGGCCGACGTCTCCAGCACCATGGGCGCCAGCGGGCTCCAGCCGTCCAGCCCGCGCGTGTCCCGGATCAGCGCGTCGAACAACGCCGGCACCAGTCCTTCGCGCGCGGGAACCGGCAGGGCCAGGCGGCGCCCGGTCGGCGTGTCTGCGGCGTCGTCCTGATAGAAGTCGTCGGGGAACGGCGTCAGCACGTCGTCGCGGCGCCGGTCGTACAGTGCCTGCACCGTCGGATCGAGGGCCGCCGTGACGAAGGCCAGGGACTCGACGCCGGCCTCTCCGCGCCACACCAGCGCGCAGGCGGCGTCGGCGGGGAGCGCCGGATCCGGGTTCACGACCACGCTGCCGTCGGAGAGCAGCTCTGCATCGAAACCCAGAGCCACTCCGTCGCAGGCCAGATCCAACGAGGCGAGGCTCGCCGACACCACACCGCTGAGCGGTTGGAGCCGGAGCCAGGCGTCGCGCGGCACCGACCCGCCGGGCGCCGGATCGCTCGACACCACGTCGGGAAGTGGCGGAGGCGCCACGAAGGCGAGCGCGTCCCAGGCGCCCCCGTCGCCGTCACGAGCCTGTGCACGCGCCGCGATGCGATGCGGCCCGGTGCTTGTCGCCAGCTGCGCCACCAGGCCGTCGGGCACGGCGGCAACGGCGGCTCCCACCGGCGTGCCGTCGAGCCAGACCTCGACGCTGTCCGGATCCAGGCCATCGCCCAGCCGGATCTCGACACGGACCTCGCCGCCGGCGAACTCGGGCTCGCCCAGGCTGAGACCCAGGTCGGGACGACCACAGGCGACGGCCGCCAGCGTCAGCAACGCCAGCGCCCGAATCGCGCCGATCTTTTGCAGCCGTCCCTTCACCGCGCTCCCGCTCATCCCCTCCGCTGGCCGCCACCCCAAAAAAAGGAGCCAGCCCGCCAGTTTACCACTGCCAGCCGCCCATGGCCGAGGTGCCGATCGTGGTATCGTGGCGGCGCCCGGACGGCCCGTTCGAGCCACGCCGAGGAGGCAACCCATGACCCAGCCCGCCCCGTCCGCTGCCCCTGCTGTATCGGCAACCGTGGCCCTCTTCCTGGGCATAACGTGCTTTGCCCTGGTCGGGGTGGGCGCAGCAGGCGCCCTGAGCGGGGCCCTGACCCCGTTCATCGGCTTCCGGATCTTCGGAGTGGGGCTGCTGGTGGGCCTGGCCGCCCTGCTCTTCGGCATCACCGGCGTGGTCCGCACCCGGCCCTCCAGCGGCCGCCGGGGCGCAGAGCGAGCCTGGGGCGGCCTGGCTCTGGGCATGCTGGCATTGCTGGTGCTGGCCCTCTCGGCCGCGCCCGGTGCCGGGCTCCCTGCCATCAACGACATCACCACCAACCCCGACGATCCGCCGGCTTTCTCGGCCCTGGCCCGTCAGGCCAGCGAGCGCGGCGAGCCCATGAAGCCCCTGGACCAGGCAACCATCGACGCACAGAAGGCGGCCTACGAGCTGGCTCCGATCGAGCTGGACCTGCCGCCGCGCCAGGCCCTGGAGCGCGCGCATCGCGTCGCCCTGGAGCTGGGCTGGACGGTGGTGGAGTCGGACCCGGCGGCGGGACGCATCGAGGCAACCGACGTGACCGGCATCTTCCACTTCGTGGACGACGTAGTGATCCGCGTGCGGCCGTCCGGCAACGGCGACGGCCGCGGCTCTGTCGTGGACGTGCGCTCCAAGTCCCGGGTGGGCAAGGGCGATGTGGGCGCCAACGCGGCGCGCATCCGCGCCTTCGGCGAGGCGCTGGCCTCGGGGAGCTAGCGGCTAGAGGCCGAGCTCCCGCGCCGCGGTCTCGCGAGCCCAGCGATAGTCAGGCTTGCCGCTGGGCGCCCGCAGAACCTCGTCCACGAACACGAAGGCCTTGGGCAGCTTGTAGCGGGCGATGTGTTCGCGGCAGATGTCCAGCAGCGACGCCTCGTCGGCGGTCACACCCGCGCGCAGCTTGACCACAGCCGTCACCTGCTGGCCCCAGCGCTCGTTGGGAGTAGGCACCACGACGGTGTCGTAGACGTCGGGGTGGTGCTTCAGGGCGTGCTCCACTTCCTCGGCGAAGATCTTCTCCCCGCCCGAGTTGATCGTCACCGAATCGCGGCCGAAGAGCAGCAGCTTGCCGGAGGCGTCCACGGCCGCGCGATCCCCCGGCACCGCGTAGCGCACGCCGTCCACGCTGGGGAAGGTCTTCTCGGTCTTGGCCTGGTCCTCGAAGTAGCCCAGCGGAACGCTTCCACTGCGCGCCAGCCAGCCCCGCTCTTCGTGGCCGGCCTCGAGCACGCGGCTCAAGTCTTCGGACAGCACCACGTTGTGGGGACCCAGGTCGAAGTCGCCCGTGGTGGCCTTCGCCTCGGAGGTGGACACGCGCGAGCCCTGCGTCCCGCTCTCCGAGGAGCCCAGGGCATCCATGATCCGCACGTGGGGAAGCTTGGCCAGGATCTCATCCTTCAGCTTCGCCGTGAGGATGGCGCCGCCGGAGACGATCATGAAGAGCGAGGACAGGTCGTAGGACTGCTGGTCGAGCTGGTCCAGCAACGGCCGCGCAAAGGCGTCGCCCACGATCAGCGCAACCTGCACCTTCTCCCGCTCGATGGTGGACCAGACGTCGTGCGGGTCGAGACGCTCTACGTCCGACTGCACATGGATCGTTCCACCCGTGAACCACACGTTGAAGGCGGCCCAGTGCGCCGCACCGTGCATGAAGGGCGCCGTCGGCAGGGAACGCGCACCCGGCGCGGCCTTGGCTCGCGCCGCAAACTCCTCCAGCGTCTCGAGCGGGCTGCCGCTCGAGAGCGCTGCGCGGTAGATCTCCTCCTGGCGCCACAGCACGCCCTTGGGCATCCCGGTCGTACCGCCGGTGTAGAGGATGTAGAGGTCATCGCCGGAGAGCCCCGACGGCTCCTCGGGCTTCGCCTCGGCCAATGCCTGCTCGTAGTCCAGGGCTCCGTCGAGCGACTCGCCGGAGCCGTCGTCGACCTGGATCCAGACTTTGACGCCTTCCAGACGATCGCGAATCTTCGCCAGGGTGGGCGCGAAGCGCGCGTGGAAGATCACCGCACGGGCCTTCGAGTTGCCGAACAGGTAGAGGAGCTCCTCCTCCACGTAGCGGTAGTTCACGTTGAAGGGTGCGCAGCGCGCCTTGAAGGCGCCCAGCATTCCCTCCAGGTACTCGTTGCCGTTGTGGAGGTACAGGGCCACGTGGTCCTGGCCCGACTCCCAGTTGGCCAGCCCGTCCCGCTCGCGGTGGCAGCCCAGGCCGTGACTCTTCAGCACGTGGGCGAGGCGGCGCGTGCGATCGTTGACCTGGCCCCACGTCAGGCGGCGGTCGCGGAAGACGATGCACTCACGCTCGGGCACCACTGCGGCGATGGCTTCGTGGATGGCGGCCAGGTTCAGGGGGGATTCAGACAAGGGAGCTCCTCCGTCGAGAGAAGCGCGAAGGCTGACGCCTGGGGCCCGGCCGCGCAAGCGCTCGGCTCAGCCTGGGGCCCGACCGCGCAAGCGCTCGGCTCAGCCTGGGGCCCGACCGCGCAAGCGCTCGGCTCAGGAAGGCAGTCGCAGCAGGGCCAGCGCAGCATCCAGGGTGGCTTCGATCCGGTCTCCACCCGCGCCGGCGCATCCGGGCCAGCCCCCATCCTCGGCCTGTTGGGCCAGGACGCCCCGTACCAGCTCGCCGGGATCGATGCCCGCCCCGGGAAGCCCCACCGCATCGCAGAGCAGCAGCACCCGCGCCGTCTCCAGCGCCGTGACCTCACCCGCCCGGTAGCCGCGCTCCAGGGCCCGCCCGCTCCATTGCAGCGCGGTGTCGCCGGCCTCGTGGTCCACGCTGGAGAAGAAGGCGCAGAGCCCGGCCAGCGCGCCCCAGGCCGGGCGCTCGCGGTCGTAGCGGGAAGCCAGCCAGTCGCCGGCCGTCTCGAGCACGTCGGGCCGCGTGTAGACCGAGCGCGCCAACGCCCCCGCCACCAGGGCCGTCGTCGCCAGCGAATCATCGGCCGGGGCGCCGCACCACGAGCCGTCCTCGGCCTGGCAGCCCATCAAGAAGCCCACGGCGCGCTCCACGCTCCCGGCCCTGCGCACGCGCGCGTCGAACAGGACGTGCAGCGCCGACAGGGTGTCGATCAGAGGCCCGGCATCGACGCGCCCGGGCAAGGCGGGAAACGAGCCGTCGGGTCGCTGCAGCTTCTCCAAGGCCTCTCGCAGTGCGGCGGGGTCGCCCTCGCCGGACCAGACGGCCAGGCGCAGGGCATCCAGCTCCGATCCTCCGGCGTCCACGAAGCTCCGCGCCTGCTCCAGCGGCCCGGCGAAGCGCTGGGCCAACGGCGACCTCACGCCTGGAGATCCAGGCCGGACAGGTAGCGACCTTCCGGATGGTCCAGCGCCACGGGATGATCCGAAGGCAGACTCAGCTCGCCCACCACCTGCAGGGGACGCTTGGCGTCCAGCGATGCACCGAAGCACACCTTGCGGAAGAGGTCCGGGCCCACGTGGTGCGAGCAGCTGAAGAACAGGATGCGCGCGCCGGGCGCAGCCCGATGCAGGGCGAAGAGCAGCACATCCTTGTAGGCCCGGGTTGCGCGGGTTACGTCGTTGCGGCGCCGCGCCATGGGCGGCGGATCGATGACCATCAGGTCGAAGCGCTCCTCGCACCCGCGCACGAAGCGGAAGGCGTCGTTGCGTTCGAAATGGACGTCCGTGTCGGGCGCGTTCGTCTCCAGGTTGTGGCGTGCCAGGTCCAGCGCGTCCGCGGAGGAATCCACCAGAGTCACCCGGGCCGCGCCTCCGCGCGCAGCGGCCACGGCGAAGCCACCGGTATAGGAGAAGAGGTCCAGCACGCGGCGCCCCTCGGCCAGACGCTCCACGCGCTCGCGGGCTTCGCGCTGGTCCAGGTAGAAGCCGGTCTTCTGGCCCTGCAGCACGTTCACGGCGTAGCGGCGCTCGCCCTCGTGAATCGTCAGGCGCTCGGGCGGCGGCGCGCCCCACCACGCTCCCTCTCCCGGCGCCACGCCTTCGCGACGGGCGGCCGGTGCGTCCGCCCGCTCGTAGCCGGCGCTCACGCCGCACACGCTGCGCAGGCTGCGGATCAACAGGTCGCGGCGGGCCACCATGCCGGCGCTGGAGAGGCGCACCACGGCGGTGTCGCCGTAGCGGTCCACCACCAGGCCGGGCAGCCCGTCTCCTTCGGCATTGACCAGGCGCACGGCGTCCGTCGATGCCAGCAGCGAATCGCCGGCGCGGCGGGCCACGGCGGCCTCGATGCGCTCCACCAGCAAGCCGTCGCCGGGAGCGTCCTTGCCGAAGTGCAGCATGCGCACCCGGATCTGGGACGCGGGCGACGCGTGGCCAAAGCCGAGGACCTCGCCCTCGGCGCTCACCACCCGGACCCACTCGCCGGGCGACGCCTCGCCGGCGCCGTCGGCCACGGAGCCCGAGAGCACCCAGGGGTGGCGGCGACGCAGCGAGCGGTCGCGTCCGGCCTTCAGAACCACGTCGCGCATGGCCGAACCATCCCCCATCGGGCCCCGGGCGTCCACGGCTTCGCTCGGCCGGCGATTCCGCGCTAAGCCTCCTCACCCATGGCCGAGGCTCGCCTCAACCGGCTCGCGCGCGAAACCAGCGCCTACCTGCGCCAGCACCAGACCAACCCCGTGGACTGGTGGCCCTGGGGCCCGGAGGCGTTGAGCCACGCCGCGGCCGAGGACAAGCCGCTGCTGGTCTCCATCGGCTACAGCGCCTGTCACTGGTGCCACGTGATGGCCCACGAGTCCTTCGAAGACGACGCGACGGCCGCCCTGATGAACCGCCTGTTCGTGAACGTGAAGGTGGACCGGGAAGAGCGGCCCGACGTAGATCAGCTCTACATGGATACGGTGGTGCGGCTCACGGGGCACGGGGGTTGGCCGCTCACGGTCTTCTGCACACCCGACGGACGGCCCTTCTACGGCGGCACCTACTATCCGCCCGAGCCGCGCCACGGCATGCCCGCCTTCCGCCAGGTGCTGGAGTCGGTGGAGCGCGCCTGGCGCGAGCGGCGAAACGAGGTTCAGGACCAGGCCTCCCAGATCCTGCGTGCCCTGGAGACGCGCCGGACCGGAACCGCCGAGGCGCTGCCGGGCCGCGTCGGGTTGGCCCGCGCGGCCGAGCAGCTTTTGGCCCACGCCGACCGCGAGAACGGCGGCTTCGGCGGCGCGCCCAAGTTCCCCACACCCACCAGCCTGGACCTTCTGCTAGCGGCAGCCGACGTGCTGTCCGCCGACGCGGCGCGCGACGCCGTCGAGCACGTGGTCTTCAGTGGCCATGCCATGAGCCGGGGCGGCGTCTACGACCAGATCGGCGGCGGCTTCCACCGCTACTCGGTGGACGCCGAGTGGATCGTTCCCCACTTCGAGAAGATGCTCTACGACCAGGGACAGCTGCTCTCCACCCTGGCGGAGGCCTGGCGGCGCAGCGGCGCGCGCGATGCGGACCTGGTCTGGCCCCTGCGCGAGACGGTGGACTACCTGCGCCGCGAGATGAAGGCGCCCGACGGCGGCTGGTACGCCAGCGGTGATGCCGACAGCGAGGGCGAGGAAGGCGTCTACTTCGTCTGGACGCCGGATCAGGTGAAATCGGTGCTGGGCGCCGAGGCGGCCGCAGACTTCTGCGCCGCGTACGACGTGACGCCCGGCGGAAACTTCGAGCACGGCGCCAGCGTGCTGCGCGATCGCGCCCAGCGGCCCCGCGAGCAGTGGAGCGGCCAGCGCGACGCGCTCTTCGAAGCGCGCGCCGAACGCGTGGCCCCGGGCGTGGACACCAAGCGCGTCGCCGCCTGGCAGGGGCTGGTGATCTCCGGCCTGGCCCGCGCCGGCAGCCTGCTGGACGAGCGCAGCTGGATCGACGACGCGGCGACCGCAGCCGACTTCGTGCTTGAGCGCATGCGCGACGCCGACGGGCGACTGCTGCGCGTCTTCGCCGAGGGGCGCGCGAGCATTCCGGCCTTCCTGGACGATCACGCGGCGCTGCTGACGGCCTTCCTCGACCTGCACCGCGCGGGCGCCGGCGAGCGCTGGCTACCGGCAGCGCTGGAGCTGGCCGACGCCGTGGCCGAACGCTTCTTCAGCCGCGACGAGGGCGACCTCTTCCTCACGCCCGACGACGCCGAGCCCCTGGCGCACCGTCCGCGCTCCGACCACGACGGGGCTACCCCGCATTCCGCGGGCCTGGCCTGCCTGGGATTGGTGCGCGTCGCCGCGCTGACGGGCCGCAGCGACCTGGCGCGGGTGGCGAATCAGGTTTTCCGCACCCACGCGTTCGCGGTCGAGAGCGCCCCGGCGGCGTGGCCGACCCTGCTGCGCGCGGCGACGCTGGATGAACGCGGTCCCGCGGTCGCCGTGATCGTGGGCGCCCCCGACGATCCCGGCGCGCGAGCCCTGGCGCAGCGGGCCCGAGCCCGACTGGCGCCGGAGGACGGCGTGGTGTGCGTCGCCGACGGCGAGGCCCGGCCGCCCGGCCTGGACGCCAGCTGGATCGAGGGCCGGGAGGCCTCAGAGGGACGCGCCACGGCCTACTTGTGCCGCGGCACCACGTGCTCGTTGCCGGTCACCGACCCCGACGAGCTGGACACGCTGGACGAACTGCGAGCCCCGGAGGCCTGATGCCCGATCCCCGAGACGAATCCCGCTACGGAACCGGCCACGACGACGGCTTGGAGCCGCTAGCCCCCTTGGACCCGTCGCAGGTCGGCAGCGTCGATGATCTGGTGCGCGCCATGAGCCGGACCGCCTTCGGCGGGCGCCGCCTCGGCGAGGCCGCCGATGTGCTGGAGGCCATGGTCCGGGATTCCGAGTGCTTCCGCGTGGTCACGGTGTCGGGCGCCATGACCATCGCCAAGCAGGGTCTGCTGCTCACGGAGATGATCGATCGGGGCTGGGTCCAGGCCATCGTCTCCACCGGCGCGCTCATGACCCACGGCTTCGTGGAGAGCGCCGGCATGCTGCACTTCAAGCACCGCTCCAGCATGGACGACGAGCACCTCTACGAACGCGGCTACAACCGCGTCTACGACACCATCGAGCTCGAAAAGAATCTCGACGACACGGAGCGCGCGCTGCAGCGGGCACTCGAGGGCGTCCCTGAGGACGCCGTGCTGTCGAGCCGGCTCATCAACCTGAAGCTCGGACAGCACCTGGACGAAACCGTCGAGGGGCGCGCGATCCTCAAGAGCGCCTACCGGATGGACGTGCCGGTGTACGTGCCGGCCTTCACCGACTCAGAGCTGGGCCTCGACCTGGCCATCTACAAGCACACCCAGGCAGAGCGATCCGGGCGCGCGATCGCCTTCGATCCGTTCCTCGACCTGGATCACTTCGCGCAGCTGGTGCGGCAGCACGAGCGCATGGGGATCTTCACCATCGGCGGCGGCGTCCCGCGCAACTGGGCCCAGCAGGTGGGCCCCTACCTGGAGATCCTGCGCAAGCGGATCGGCAGCCCCGAGCCGGTGCGCCGCTACCGCTACGCCGTACGCATCTGCCCCGAGCCCGAGCACTGGGGCGGCCTCTCCGGGTGCTCCTACACCGAGGGCGTGTCGTGGGGCAAGTTCGTGCCCGAGTCGGAAGGCGGGCGACACGTGGAGGTCTTCGCAGACGCGACGATCGCGTGGCCGCTGGTGATGCGGGCGGTCATGGAGCGCCTGGACCGCGCCTGAGCGCGGCGACCCCGCCTGCTACGCTGTCCGGCCGTGACGCCCCCCAGCCACTCGCAGATGCGCGCCGCCGTCGCCCACGGGGCGCGCGATGTGCGTATGGAAGAGCGCGCCGTTCCCGAGCCGGGGCCCGGCGAGGCGCGCGTCCGGGTGCGCGCCTGCGGGCTGTGCGGCTCGGATCGGCACCTCTACGCCCTGGGCGCATACGGCGCGAACGTGGTTCCGGGCCACGAGATCGCCGGGGTCGTGGACGCCCTGGGCGACGGCGTCGAGGGCTGGAGCACGGGCGACGCGGTGGTGGTGGAGCCCCTGCTCTCGTGCGGCCGCTGCGAGCCGTGCCGTCGCGGGCTGGAGGCCATCTGCATCGAAGGCTCGATCTTCGGCGTCCAGCGTGACGGCGGCTTTGCCGAGCACCTGGTCGTGCCCGCACGCCGCCTGTTCCGCGTGCCCACGGACCTGGCACCCCCGGTGGCGGCCCTGGCCGAGCCCGCCGCCGTGGCCATCCATGGCCTGCGCCGCGTCGGCATGCAGAGCGGCGCCCGGGTGCTGGTGCTGGGCGCCGGCCCGTTGGGGTTGATGTCGCTGGTGGCGGCCCAGCGCCTGGGAGCCGAGCGGGTGTGGATCAGCGCCCGTCACGAGGCCCAGGCGCAGGCGGCGCACAACCTGGGCGCGGGCCGCGTACTGGACGAGAGCGAGGCGGACCTGGGCATGGCGCCTGCGGGCGAGCGCCCGGACATCGTGGTGGAGACCGTGGGCGGCAGCGCGGACACCCTCCAGGTGGCGTCCCGGGCGGTGGCTCCGGGCGGTGGCATCTCCGTCCTCGGCCTGTTCCTCTCCGACGTCACCCTGCCCGGCTACCCGCTCTTTGCCAAAGAGGTCAGCGTGGCCTGGTCCAACTGCTACGCGCGCGGCCAGGAGCGCGCCGACTTCGACGACGCGGCGGGCCTGGTGGACGAGGAGCGGGAGAGGCTGGCGCTCTTCACCACGCACAGCGTTTCCCTGGACGACGTGGCCCGGGCCTACGCACTCACCGACGAGCGCCCGGACGGCTTCGTCAAGGCCACCGTCTGCCCCTGACCCCGAGAACCGAGAGGACCCCATGGACTTCGAATACTCCGAGACGTGTCAGCAGCTCATCACCCAGGTCGAGCGCTTCATGGACGACCACGTCTACCCCAACGAGGCACTCGCCGCGGAACAGGTGCGAGAGTCGGGAGACCAACACCACGAGCCGGCGATCCTGAAGGAGCTGCGCGCCAAGGCCAAGGGGCTGGGTCTCTGGAACCTGTTCCTGCCCGACAAGGAGCACGGCGCCGGGCTCAGCAACCTGGAGTACGCACCGCTCTGCGAGATCATGGGCCGCAGCGCCATCGCGCCTCGGGTCTTCAACTGCAACGCGCCCGACACCGGCAACATGGAAATCCTGGCCGAGTTCGGCTCGCCGGAGCAGAAGGAGCGCTGGCTGAACCCGATGCTGGAGGGCGAGATCCGCTCCTGCTTCTCCATGACCGAGCCCGCGGTCTCGGGCGCCGACCCGACCGGCCTGCAGACCCAGGCGGTGCTCGACGGCGACGAGTACGTCATCAACGGCCACAAGTGGTTCACCAGCGGCGCCTACGGCGCGGCGTTCGCCATCGTGATGTGCGTGACCGATCCCGACGCGCCGCCCCACGCGCGCCAGAGCCAGATCATCGTGCCGACCGACACTCCGGGATTCAACCTGATCCGGCCGGTCTCGGTGATGGGCCACAGCGGCGGCGGAGGCCACTGCGAGATCCGCTACGAGGACTGCCGCGTTCCGGTCGGCAACCGGCTGGGACCGGAGCACTCCGGCTTCATGATCGCCCAAGCTCGTTTGGGCCCCGGCCGCATCCACCACTGCATGCGCTGCATCGGCATGGCCGAGCGCGCATTCGAGATCATGTGCCGCCACGCCACGACCCGCGTCGCTTTCGGCGGGCCGCTGGCCGAGAAGCAGTTCGTGCAGGAGTGGGTGGCCACCTCGCGCATGGAGATCGACCAGGCGCGGCTGCTGACCGAGAAGGCCGCCTGGAAGATGGACGTCTACGGCAAGAAGGACGCCCGCCAGGAGATCTCGATGATCAAGGTGGTGGTGCCCAACATGATGATGAACGTGCTGGACCGGGTGATCCAGTGCCTGGG
>CAMYOO010000090.1:9836-20942 GCA_947260035.1 uncultured delta proteobacterium | reverse complement strand
AAGCGTCTCGTGTGATACGAGAGCAAGAAGAGCAACCAGTCGACAAGTGAAGTCGACGCGAAGAGTCGTCCACCGTCAAGCAAACGTCGGTGAACAAGCTTCTCGTCTGATACGAGAGCACGTGGCACAGTCGACGCAACAAAGCGATTGACGCCAATTGGAGACCGACCGTAACGTCGGCAAGCAAGTGAGAAGACCGATCGTAACGTCGGCAAGTGATCGTTCAGCATGAGCGTAAGAAGCAGCCACAGTGGCCGCGGTGGACGCGGCAACAGCAACAACAACAACAACGGTCGCGGTGGACGCGGTCGTGGTGGTGGTGGTGGCCGAGGCCAGCACTACACCGGTGCAAGCAAGGCCAAGCAAGGTCTGTGTGCTGCACTTGGCACCAATGTGTTTGATTACGGGCAGAAGGCTGCTGCAGATCAGATGAAGACGTCGTGGGAGAAGCTCGATCCGGTGGCGCCGCCGTGGAGTCCCACACCGGGTGCATTGGGCGCCACCAGACCCAGGGCGTGCCCGGTCTCGTGGGCGACGATCGAGCCGAGCGCATCCGCGAACATGCGGATTCCCAGCTCGATCCAATTCAGCCGGGTGGCCTCTTCTGGGCTGGCGGAACCGGGGTCGAAGCCGGGCGCCAGGACGATCGCATCCAGCGGGTTCTCTCCGATCGCTGTTCCGCCCAGCGCCGGCATCAGCGCCGAGAGGAAGAGCTGGAATGCCGCTTCGTTCTGGTAGTAGGTCATCTCCCGGGGGAAGATCCCGGTCGGCGGCACCGTTCCGCACTCGACGCTGGCCCGGTTCGAGTTCTGCGGGTCGATCAGAATGCTGCCGATCGTGATGCCGCCGCTCGGATCGGCGCCGCCTACGCAGATGCGGGTGACGTCGGTTCCCCCCGGATCCTGGCTGTGCAGGGTCACGTCCACCGGGTCGGGCCCACCCAGACCGTTGGGATCCTGCTGGTGGTAGGCCTCGGAGACGCGCTCCAGGATGGCATCGATCACCCGGACCTCGACCACGGCAGAGAGCGCGGGGTCGGCCGTCGAGCCGAGGCCGAAGGTCTGCAGGTCCACCGGGAAGTCGGGGCCGGGCACACCGTCCCGATCCGAAGTGAAGTCGTACCAGATCTTCTGCCCGGTCCCGATCGGGGGCGCGCCCGCCCGCGTGCGAACGGCGAAGTCGATCTGGGTCCAGGCCAACTCGCCCTCGACGTCCTGGATGCCCGCGTAGAAGGTGTAGGTGCCATCCACCAGGTTCTGGGCCGGGCCGATCACCGCGAGTCCGCCGCTCGTGTCGACCGAGAATTCCCCGGTCAACTCGAGCCCGGATCCGCCCCATCGCACGAGGACCGCGAAGAAGCTGCCGGGATCCACGGAGGCGCCGCCCTCCGTAAAGTCCACGTTGATAACGAAGTCGTCTGCCGGCACGATCAGGAGATCGTTGAGATCGTCGGCCACCGCGTTGAGCGTGATGTCGATTTGCGGCGGCCCCTCCCCCATGGGGGGCGGGACGCAGGTCGTGCCGAGGCTGAGCAAGGCTACCGCGATGCCGACCAGAGGAGCGAGCCTACGGCGTACGAGAACCCGCAGGCTGCGCCTGGGGCGGGCGGCCCAACTGCGCACGACGCTGACTCTAGCGACGCCGCAGCGCGGCTGCTGTCGTCGCGAAGCTCAGGATCATCAGCACCGCGACCGCCGGCTCGGGCACCGGCTTGATCGTCGCGGTCGGGTTGACGGTGAAGCTGTCGACGGTTCCGAGGCTCGTGATGCAGAGCCCGTCCACCAGTACGCACAGGTCATTGGTCACCGGGGTCCCGTTCGAGACGAAGGCGCTCAGGTTCGCGAAGTAGTTGCCCGCGTTGCCAAACGCCGTCTTGAAGTTGGCGTCCGACGTACCTAGCACCACGAAGTCGCCGTCGAAGCGCCCGGTTACGGGAAAGCCGAATCCGCCTGGCGTGTCGGCCTGGAAGGCCAGCGGCGCCGAGTAGTCGGCGGCCAGCAGGGTGTTGAAGCCGTCGGCGTTGTCGATGATCGTGAAGTCTGCGACCAGGCCGTTGATGAAATCGGCCGTCAGCAGCCCTCCGAAGAACGGTGCGCTGGGCGCGAGCAGGAGCTCGGAGTTGAGATCGAGTTGGCTGTTGAAGGTCACGGTGCCGATCGGGACGCCGTAGCTGGCCGCCGTGGTGTTGATCGCGGAGACGGCCGCCGTGAAGACCAGCTTGTTTGTGGCGGTGTTGAACGTCACCGTCGGGGTGGCGGGCGCTCCGCCGGTATCGGGCGCCAGGGTGATGGTGAGGATCTTCTCACCCGGTGCGAAGCCGCCGGGCAGGAAGGAGAAGGCGCCGGCCGTGGCAGGACCGAGCGCAATTCCGATCAGCATTGCCAGCGCCAGACGCTTCACTTTGATCCCCCTAGATTATCTGCTCCGACGCGGCCGTCAGGACTGCCGTCGTCCCATCCCCATCAGTCCGACCAGGCCCGTCGCCAGCAACAGCCAGGTGGCCGGCTCCGGCACGAAGTCGGCGCTGGTCGTGCGGAAGACCTGGCCCTCGCCCTCTGCGGTGAAGCTCACCAGGTCGCCGGCGAGCAGCGAGGCCGCGATGATCGCATTCAGGCCGCCGCCTCCACCGTCGTCGAAGCCGGACAGCGATCCGAAGGCCAGACCCAGGAAGTCGGTGCCGAAGAGCGTGGCGTGGGGCGTCCCCGCGTCCACCGAGAGGAAGGCGTTCCCGTTCACCGCGCTGAGCGCCGTGCCAGAGCCCGTGTCGTACACGACCGAGGCGGACAGGCCGGTGGTCGGAAGGCCACCGAAGAGGCCCGCCTGGACGTTGCCCTCGAGCTGGGTAGAGCCGCCGTCATCCGGGTCGGTAATGGTCAGGTCGACCCCCGCAGTGGTCGCGAAGTTGAATTGGAGGTTCACGATGGTCCCTGCGATGGGAGTGATCGTAAAACCGGCGAAATCGGCCTTCAGCACGATGTCCAGGTTCGGGTCGTAGGCGGACGCGCAGTTCGAGCCGACGTCGGTCGGGCATGCGCCGTTTGCCGGGTCGAACCAGTTCTCGTTGTCGAGGCCCGCAGTGATGGTCAACTGCCCCGTGCCCGAGTCGTACTCGATTTCCTCGGTGCCGGTGGCGGTGTCCCAGTCGGACCCGGGCTGGCCACTGCTCTGGGTGTGCAGGAGGGCGGTCAGCGAGGGCGTGAACTGGGGCACGGCAGCGGCCGGCCCGGCCCAGAGAAGCGCCCCGACGGCCGCGGCGATGGTGAAACGGCTACCCAGCAACAACATCGATCCCCTCCCCAGGCGCACCTACAAGAGCTTTAGGTGTCCCGTCCGGTGCTGTGCACCGATCCGGGATCCCTTCCCGGGGTGAGTTCATTGCAACCGCCGTGCCGCTCGCGCGATTGCACAGGCGCCTTTTAGGTTACTGAATTAATTGACGTTTTCTCCGCTCTTGGAAATGGGTCTGCGACGCAGCCCCCACAGCAGGGAAAACCCTTTCCACTCCAGCGGAAGCCCCGTTCCGTGTACCCGGATGCACGGATGCTCGGCCGGCGGTCAGGACCGTTATGCTGCGGCCGTGCCGTCCTCCCCGCTGTTCGCATTGGACCATGTGGTCGTGGCCGTCCGGGATCTGGACGAGGCGACGCGGCAGACGGCGGACCTGCTGGGCCGCCGGCCCTCCTGGCAGGGCGAGCACCCGCAGGCCGGCACCGCCAACACGCTGTTCCCACTGGCAAACACCTATCTGGAGCTGCTGGCGCCTGCGGGGCAGGGACCCGTGGGGGCCGGCTTGGCGGCACGCCTGGCGGAGCATGGGGAGGGGATCTTCGCGCTGGCTTTCGCCACCGACGACGCCAAGGGCTTCGGCTCGCGCCTTCGCGAGGCGGGTCTCGAGCCGGCCGACGTGCGCGACGGCCGCGGGGTCGATGCCGCGCGGGGCGCCGAGCGTCGCTGGCGGACGTTGCTTGTCCCGCCGCAGGCCAGTCGCGGCGTACCGCTGTTCGCCATCGAGCACCAGTCGGGCGGCCTGGAGGCCGTTGAGCTGGAGGGCGATCCGTCCGCCGCTGTGGCCGCGCTGGATCACGTGGTGATCTTCAGCGGAGACCTGGAGGCCTCGCGCCGGCTCTACGGCGACCAGCTCGGCCTGCGGCTGGCCCTGGACCGGACCTTCGAGGCGCGGGGGCAGCGGATCCTGTTCTTCCGGGTGGGCGGAACCACCGTCGAGGTGGTGGGCGCGGCCGATCCGCCCGACGAGCCCGGGCCCGATCGGGCCTGGGGGCTGGCGTGGAAGGTGGCCGACATCGAGGCCGCTCGCGCCCGCCTGGAGCAGGCGGGCTTCGACGTGTCGGGCATCCGTCCCGGCGCCAAGCCGGGCACCGCGGTCTGCAGCGTGCGCGGTGAGCCCCTGGGCGTGGCGACGCTCTTGATCGGCCCGGGCCTCCCGGGCTTCGCCGGAGAGCCCGCCGCTTCGCTGCGCTAGTTTCCGGCATGGCCGCCCCCGCCCGCGACACGCTTCCCGACAACCTGGAAGACGCCATCCTGGCGCTCAAGGAAGAGCGCAATGCCGTCATCCTGGCCCACTACTACCAGGACGACGAGATCCAGGATCTGGCCGACGTGGTGGGCGACTCCCTGGCCCTGGCCCGCGCGGCCCAGGAGGTGGACCGGGACGTGATCGCCTTCTGCGGCGTCCACTTCATGGCCGAGACCGCCAAGATCCTGAACCCGGAGCGCACGGTGGTGATGCCGGACCTGGAGGCCGGCTGCTCCCTGGCCGACGGCTGCCCGGCGGACGAGTTCGAGAAGTTCATCGCCGAGCACCCGGGCGCCACGGTGATCAGCTACATCAACTGCTCGGCCGAGGTGAAGGCGCTCTCGGACGTGATCTGCACCTCGTCCAACGCAGCGAAGATCGTCAAGCACTTCGACGGCCAGCCCGTCGTGTTCGCGCCGGACCGGCACCTGGCCCGCTGGGTGGCCAAGCAGGCCGGCCGCGATGACCTGGTGATCTGGCCCGGCAGCTGCGTCGTGCACGAGCAGTTCAGCGCCAAGGAGCTGGCGAAGCTGCGCGTGCGTCACCCCGACGCCGAGGTGCTGGCCCACCCGGAGTGCGACGTGGCCGTGCTGGATCAGGCCGATCTGATCGCGTCCACCACCGGCATCATCCAGCGCGCCGTGGACTCGCCGGCCAAGACGCTGATCATCGCCACCGAGGACGGCGTCTTCCACAGCATCCGCGAGCTGGCGCCCGACAAGGAGCTGATCCAGGCGCCCGGCATCGATGAGAGCTGCGCCTGCAACCGTTGCCCCTACATGCGGCTCAACACCCTGGAGAAGCTCTACCTGTGCCTGCGCGACCTGCAGCCGGAGGTGACGATTCCCGACGACCTGCGCGTGAAGGCCCTGCGCCCCATCGAGCGCATGCTCGAGCTCTCCTGACCCATCGAGGAATCCCATGCCCCGACTCCGCCAGGTGCCGCGCCACGAGGCGCCGGCCGACGTGCAGACCGTCTACGACATGCTCTTCGGCGGCCGCGATCCGGTCGCCGAGCCCGGCACCGCGACCGGCACGCCGGGCAACTGGTGGACCGTGTTCGCGCTGGTTCCGGACTGCTTCCGGCACGCCATGGCCGGCTTCGGCTTCTACCGCAGCACGAAGCGCAAGCTCGACCCGAAGCTGCGCGAGCTGGGCCAGCTGCGCGCGGGCTGGCTGCGCGAGAGCCACTTCGTCTACTCGCAGCACTGCAAGGCGGCCCGGGACGTGGGGCTGGGCGAGGAGAAGATCGCGGCGCTGCCGAGCTGGAGCGGCTCCGACGTCTTCGACGGCGAGGAGCGCGCCGTGCTGGCCTACACCGACGAGCTGGTGGGCCAGAACGGCCGCGTTTCGGATGCCACCTTCGAACGCCTGCGCAGCCATCTCTCCGACGAGGAGATCCTGGAGCTGACCTACATCACCGCACTCTACGAGATGCATGCGATCATGTGCCGCGCGCTGCGCCTCGAGTACGACGACGTGCCCGAGCGCCTGGTGGAGATCCCGGCGCCCGTGGACGGGAGCGGGCCGGCCGACTTCATGGCCGGGGTCGGCAAGGGGTCGGACTCCTAGCCCCGCTTGCGCGAGAAGTGGCGGATCCAAGCGCCGGCCACAGCGTCGAGCCGCCGGGTGTCGAGCCGGTAGAAGCGTTCGCGCCCCTGCTTCTCCACGCGCACCAGTCCCGCGCCCTCCAGCACGCGCAGATGGCGCGACGTGGTCGGCCAGCTGCACGCGAAGCGCCGCGCGATGTCCCCGGCGCTGACGCGCTCGCCGCGCGCCCGCAGCACCACGAGGATGTGGCGGCGCGAGGGGTGGGCCAGGGCCTGGAAGACGCGGTCCTGGGCCTCGACCTCGGCAACTCCGTCGCGACCCGCCGCCATTGGCTCAGAGCACGATCCGCTCGACGTGGGGGAACTCCATCCCCAAACGTCCATCCCGGTCCTCGCACAGGGGCGCCATGCGCTCCCAGAGATCCGCGACCTCGGGATGCTGGTGCGCGGCTTCCACCGCGCGCGCGCTCTTCCAGGTGAAGGTCTTCACGAAGAAGGGGCGGCCCGCGCCGTCGGCGCCGCGGTAGCAGACCGCCGGCTCGTCGGTGATCAGGCCCAGCCGGCGCAGCGCCACGTCGTGCTCCTTGAAGAGCGCGAGCAGCTCGGCCTCCTTGCCGACCTTCGCCTGGTACTGGCAGAGAACGATCTCCGGTGCGTCCTGGGTCATGGGGGAACCTCCTGAGGCACGGCGTGCGTGCCCCTGGATAATAATTAGCATTTTAGCTAATTGTCAAGATACCAGCGGACCAGGTCCGGGGCGGCGCGGATGCTGAAGGTGCGCCACTCGATCAGCAGCTCCTCCAGGGGCCGGACCGGGCGGTAGGAGGCCAGGATCGGCAGGTCCGGTCGCCATTCCGGGCAGAGCTCGCAGCGGTACTGGCCCAGGGAGCGGATCGCGGCGAAGTGCTCCTCCAGCACCTCGACCTCCGAAGCCACGGTCACCACCACGTCGCGCCCGGCGCCTTCCTCGCGCCAGAAGTAGTAGGCGTTGTGGGGTGACACCACGGGCGGCAGCTCCCGATCCCGCGCGTGGTACTCCAGCGTCGAGCCGTAGACCCAATGCGGCACGAGGATCACGGCGCGCTTCCGCTCATCCGGGGAAAGCAGCGCCAGGGCGGCCAGCACTTCGTCCACGAAGCGCTCCCAGCCGAGGCGGCCCATCAGGTGGACGGGAATCTTCTGACCCACGTCCACGGCCTCGATCTCTGGATCCTCGCCCAGCATCTCGAAGTACGAAGACATGCGCTCCGGCGGAAGCATGGGCAGCGAGGCCGGCAACAGCAGCGCACCGAACGCCAGCATCAAGACGGGCAGCGTCCAGCGCAGCGCCGTGTGCCCGCGCCCGCGCCAGCCATCCCAGAACGCCGCACCTGCCGCCAGGGCCACCGGGTACACGCCCGCGATGCGATCGCCTCGGCGCTGCCCCGACGCCAGGATGACGACCCACAGCACGAGGAACGCGATGCCCAGCGGCCGGTAGGGTCGCGCGCGGCGGGAGAAGAGCAGGAATGCGACCCCCGGCACCCAGAGCAGCGCATTGGCGGGGTTCATGCCGACGAACTGCAGGAAGATCGCCTGGCCGAACGTGGTGGGGAGGTTCAGGTGCTCCCGACTCCGGTAGAACGCCAGGGACGGCCACTCGTTGACCCAGTTCCAGTACAGGTTGGGCGACGCCAGCAGCAGGGCCACGCCGGCACCGAGCCAGAGCCAGCGGCTGCGAAGCTGCGCGCGCAGGGGCGTGGCCAGCACGCCCAGCGCCAGCCCGAGCCCGAGCAGCGCAAAGGTGTGCTTGTTGAGCAGCGCCAGGCCGGCGACCACGCCCAGTGCCAGCCAGAGGCGCTCGTTTCGGGTGCGCAGCAGCTCCGCCAACAGGAAGCAGGTGGCGGTCCAGAGCAGGATCTCCAGGGCGTTCACCGAGTAGAAGCCGAAGAACGCCAGCGGGAACGGCGCGACGGCCATGCCCAGCCCGGCCAAGAGCTGCCCGTAGCGCCCGGCTCCGAAGCTGCGGGCCATCAGGCCGGTGAGCAGCAGGGTCCCGGCGCCGCAAAGCGCGGGGACCAGGCGGAAGCCGAGGATTCCATCCCCCAGCAGGGGCTGGGTGACGGCCAGCAGCCAGGGTGCCAGGGGAGGGTGGTCCACGTAGCCCAGGCCAAGGCGCTTGGAGCAGGCCCAGTAGTAGAGCTCGTCGTGCATGAGCCCGTAGGGCTCCAGCCCCGCCGTGGCGAACAACAGCGCCGCAAAGACCAGCGCTAGCCCTACGAGCAGGCGACTCGTCCCGGACATCCGGCTCTCCCCCCTGTCCACCCCCCTTATACGCTGCCCGGCTCTTCCGGGGGCTCAGGAGGTGGAATGCCGGGGACACGGCCAGGCCCCCGACAGCGCAACGCCGAACTCCAGAACCCCCATTGCACCGCCCCAACGCAGCCCTGTCGGGATGGGAACGCCACCGGAGCCTATGGCCCGCAAGCCCGAGCCGACCGGCTACGCGCGAGCACCGGAGGTGGACGAGGGCGCGCAGTGAGCCGTAGGCGAGCGGAGGGGCTCGGCCGCCTAAGGATGGCGAGCGGAGGGCCCTGGCCGGCTGAGCTACGCGAGGTCTTCGGCGCTGAAGCCGTAGGCCTCGGCGAGGTCGGGCTCCTTGCGGGCCAGGAGCTTGCCGGCCTCGACCATCACCTTGCACTGCTTGTAGGTGGCGTCGTCCTGCATCTTGCCGTCGATCATCACGCAGCCGGCGCCGTCGCCCATCTCGTTGATGACCCGGCGCGCCCAGCGCACCTCGTCCACCGGGGGCGTGAACACCTTCTTGGCGATGTCGATCTGCACCGGGTGCAGCGACCAGGCGCCCACGCAGCCCAACAGGAAGGCGGCGCGGAACTGGTCCTCGCAGGCCAGCGTGTCCTTGATGTCGCCGAAGGGCCCGTAGTACGGGAAGATGCCGTTGGCGGTGCAGGCATCCACCATGCGCGCCAGCGTGTAGTGCCACGGGTCCTGCTGCGCGGTGATGCGCGCGGCGTCCGGGTTCTCGGCGTCCGGATCCGTGCGCACCAGGTAGCCGGGGTGGCCGCCGCCCACGCGGGTCGTCTTCATGCGTCGGCTGGCCGCCAGGTCGGCGGGGCCGAAGGAGATGCCCTGCATGCGCGGGCTCGCGCCGCAAATCGACTCCACGTTGGCCACGCCCTGGGCCGTTTCCAGGATCGCGTGCAGCAGGATCGGCCGCTCGACGCCCGCGCGGGCCTCCAGCTGCGCCACCAGCTGGTCCACGTAGTGGATGTCCCACTCGCCTTCGACCTTGGGGATCATGATCACGTCGAGCTTGTCGCCGATCTCGCTGACCAGGGTCACCAGGTCGTCGAGGATCCAGGGGCTGTCCAGGCTGTTCACGCGGGTCCAGAGCTGCGCGTCGCCGAAGTCGGTGTCGCGCGCGATCTTCACCAGGCCCTCGCGAGCCGCCACCTTGTTGTCCACCTGGATCGCATCTTCCAGGTTGCCCAGCACCACGTCCGCCTTCGCGGCCAGATCCGGGACCTTCGACGCCATCTTCGGGTTGCTGGGATCGAAGAAGTGGATCATGCGCGAGGGCCGGAAGGGCACCTCCATGAGCGGCGTCGGTGCGCCGAGCGCCTTGGGCTTGAAGAAGTCCTTGGGGGAACGCATGAAACCTCCTAGCTCTCGTACAGCTTGATCACCTGGACCTTGCCGTCGGGCGCCGCCTCCAGGCACAGGTCGCAAAGCACGCACTCGTCGAGATTCGCCTCGACGATCTCCACGCCTTCATCGGTGGCGCGGAAGATCGTGACCGGGCACACCTCCTCCAGCTTCTTCGCCAGGGACGCGTCCTTGCGGACGTCGTCGGCGACCTTCACGTCGATGAAGAGACCGGGCATCAGCTTCCTCCCAGGCGCTTGCGGATGAGCTCGGGGATCTCCTCGATCCGCTCCGCCACGGAGATCCCGGCCGCTTCCATGCGCGCGATCTTCTCGGCGGTGGTGTCTTCCTTGCCCTCGACGATCGTACCCGCGTGGCCGAAG
Source organism: uncultured delta proteobacterium (assembly GCA_947260035.1). GTDB lineage: Bacteria > Myxococcota_A > UBA9160 > UBA9160 > JAFDET01 > JAFDET01. The sequence goes on along the minus strand of CAMYOO010000090.1, from coordinate 10,830 downwards.
CGCATGCCCTTCATCTGGTCCATGAAGCGGCCCGCCATGAAGGCCACGATCGGCAGGCGCGAGTTGTTCTCGCGCACCCACTCGGCCAGCTCGGCCTCCATGCGGCCGCCGGGCTCCGAGTAGATGGCGATGGCCTCGGTCTCGGCGTCGGCTTCGAACAGCGGCATCAGCTCGGCGTAGGTGGTGCCGACGATTGCGTCGCCGCCGATGGACACGCAGGTGGACTGGCCCAGGCCCGCGGCGGTGAGGGTGGAGGCGATCTCGGTGGTCATGCCGCCGGAGCGGGACATGATGCCGATGTTGCCCTTGCGGTAGGCCTGGCGGGTGTTGGCGGCGGGGCCGCCCACACCGCCCATCTTGGCCTCCTCGGGCGAGATCACGCCCAGACAGTTGGGTCCGATGATGCGGGCGCCGCGCAGGTTGGCCAGCTCCACGGCTTGGGCCACGTCCTTGCGGGGCACGTTCTCGGTGACGACGACGATCAGCTCCACGCCGTTCTCGATGGCCTCGAAGATGGCGTCCTTCACGAAGCCCGGCGGCACCGAGACGATGGAGCCCTCGACCTTGCCGTGCGCCGTCACCACGTCGCGCACGCAGTCGTAGACCGGCACGCCGTAGACGTCGCGCCCGGCGCGCCCGGGCGTCACGCCGCCCACGATGGTGGCGCCGTAGTCCAGGTTCTCGCGAGTCAGGTTCACCGCCTCGCGGCCGGTGATGCCCTGGATCAGGAAGCGCGTGTCCTTGGAGATCAGGATCGGCATCAGGAGGCTCCCAGCTTCGCGACGGCTTTGCCGGCCGCTTCGTACATGGACACGCTGCGGTCGCAGTACTCCACGCCGTACTTCTCCAGGATCTTGAAGCCCTCGTCCTCCCAGGAGCCGGGGATCCGGAAGATGGTGATCACCTCGGCCGGGTCCTTGCCCGACTCGATGCAGCCCTTGATCACGCCGCGGGCCACGATGTCCACGCGGGTGTTGGAGACCACGTTCATCAT
>CAMYOO010000090.1:0-9785 GCA_947260035.1 uncultured delta proteobacterium | reverse complement strand
GTGAGCGAGCCGCCGCCGGCGCCGATCACCAGGCCCAGGTTGCCGTCGAACTCGACCACGTTGCCGGCCACGCCGCGGTGGTCGGTCTCGTTGACCTTGCGGCCGGCGATCTCGAAGTCCGAGGGCTCGCGGGCCTGGCGGGTCTCGTCTTCCCCGACGCCCAGCTCCGCCAGGAGCGCCTTGTGGCGGCTCCGCGCCTCGGCCTCCAGGTCCACGTGGCCATCCAGCACGATGAAGCGGCCGTCCTCGAGCCGGGCCAGCGGGTTGATCTCCGCCAGCGTGAGGTCGAAGTCCAGGAAGATCTTCATCAGCTCGAAGACGATCGGCGTGAGCTTGTTCAGCTCGCCGCCGCTGACACCGGTGGCCGCGATGGCCTCTTTGGCGATCCGCGGGGTGATGGGCAGGATGGTGGAGAACCAGGTCTTGGAGACGTGCTCCGGGTGCTCTTCGGCCACCTGCTCGATGTCGATTCCGCCCATGTCGCTGAACAGCAGCACCGGCAGCTTGCGGCGCCCGTCCCAGGTCACGGAGACGAAGTACTCCTGGGCGACCGGGCTCTTCTCCTCCACCAGCACCGAGCGAGCCTTCTGGCCGTTCACCTCGATGGGCATGATCTGGTCGAAGAAAGCCGGGCACTCGCCCGGAGTATCAGCGAATTTCACTGCGCCAGCCTTCATGCGCCCGCCCGAGAGCACCTGGCTCTTCAGGACGACCGGGCCGCCGATCTCCTCGGCGATGGTCCGGGCCTCGTCGGCCGAGGTGGCAACCCGGCCCTTGCCCAGGGGCAGGCGGCGCTTGGCGAACAGCGCCTTGGACTCGTACTCGTAGAATCGCATCCGGGTCCTCGCGGGGGATCACCCCGCGGCCGGTGCGGTCCGGCGCCGGGGGGATCCGCGCTCGTAAGCGCGCGTACATTATTGCTTTTCCCGCGACCCGGCAACTGGGCTAGGTTCCCGCCGCGGCGCCTCCCGGCGAGCGCGCACGCCGCCGGTTTGCAAGGGTTTGTAAGGAATCAAGTGCCAAGGAGAGAGCCATGCCCAAGACCCGTGCCTACTCCATCAGCGTCGACGACATCGCGGCCGAGCGCGAGCGCGTCGGCGGCGACTTGGCCCAGGTCAACGTCGCCAACGTGATCAAGCTCGACGACCTGGAGCTGCGCGACGTGGGCCCGACGGACGTCCACCTCAAGATCCTGGCGGCCTCCGGCGAGCACAACGTGGAGCACGGCGCCCTGGCCGACACCATCAACATCGCCGACGCGCGCGGCGGCAAGATCTACCCCGGCAACTCCGCCCTGGGCGAGGTGATCGGCGTCGGCGCCGAGGTCAGCAAGTTCGCGGTGGGCGACATCGCGCTGACCCACTGCAACGGCGAGCCGGACCGCTTCGGCTTCCCCCTGCGCATCTGGGGCTACGACCAGCCCGACTCCATCGGCTGGTACTCCGAGGAGGCGGTCGTTGGCGAGTGGCAGCTGGTCAAGGCGCCGCTCGAGTGCGGACTCAACCTGTGGGAGATGGCGGCGCTGCCGCTGCGCGCGCCGACGGCCTATCACATGTGGCGCCGCGCCCTGGGCATCTACCGGGTCAAGGTCACCCGCGAGCAGCAGGCGGTGCTGAACGTGATGTCCTTCGGCGGCGGCGTGGGCGAGCTCTTCCTGATGCTGGCCAAGGCCGAGGGCCACAACGCCTACTTCTGCTCCGGCAGCCCCGCGCGGCGAGACGCCCTGGAGAAGCAGGGCATCACCGGCATCGATCAGAAGGCCTACAACCGCTTCGCCTCGCGCGACGACGTGAAGGCCTTCCGCAAGCACGTCGCCCAGATCACCGACGGCGAGGACATGCACATCATCTGTGACATGCTGCGCGGTCCGGTCTTCCCGGCCGGCTTCGCGGTTCAGGCGCGCATGGGAGTGAACGTTTCGGCCGGCTGGCAGCTGTCCCAGGTGATCGACTACAACTCGACCATCGCGTCGGTGAAGCAGGTCACCCTGGACCACACCCACTACGAGACGTTGATCGGCATCGAGGCGGCCACCGAGTTCTACGGCCGCGTGTTCAAGCCCACGGTGCACGAAGAGATCTACGCCTTCAGCGACGTGCCGCGTGCGTTCGAGGAGATGCACCAGAACACGCAGACCGGGATTCCGATCCTCCGCATCGCCTCGGACCTGCCCAAGTCGGTGCGGTCGCTGGTGCCGTAGTCACGCGGGCCGTGCGCGTGGCGCGACGGGTGCTGCTCGGCATCGCGGTGCTGATCGCGGCCGGGTTGGCTCTCTACGCCAACATCTTCGACCGCATGGCGCCGGCTTCTCTCGTCCGGGCCGCGTCGGCCGCGCCCCAGTCGCGCGGGGCCGAGGCCTACCGCGTGCTGCTGATTTCGGTGGACGGGCTCGCCCCGGCCGTGATGGACGACGTCCCGACCCCGACGTTGGACCGGCTGGGTGCGGAGGGCCTGCGCGCGCGGCACGCCGAGACCGTGATGCCCAGCCGCACGCTGCCCGCCCACACCAGCATGATCTCGGGTGTGCCGCCGCGGGTGCACGGCGTGGGCTGGAACCGCTATGAGCCCTGGCGGCGCCTCGAGGTGCAGACGCTGTTCAGCATCTGCGCGCGGGAGGGCTGGCGCTGCGGCATCTTCGCAGGCAAGCCCAAGTTCGCGCACCTGGCGGAGGACGAGCCCGGCGTCGAGCGCTGGGCGCTGGGGACCTCTGCCGACTCGGTGTTGGCCCAGGCGGCGGCCTATCTATCGGACAGCGATCCCGACTTCGTGCTGATCCACCTGGCCGAAGTCGATCTCGCCGGTCACGCTGACGGCTGGGGCAGCGAGACCCAGCGCGCAGCCCTGGAGCGCATCGACGCGCTGCTGGCCGGCTTCCTGGCCGGCGCCCGGGCGTCCGGCAGCGGCCGTCTGGCCGTGCTGCTGACCTCGGATCACGGCGGTCACGGCACGGTCCACGGCACCGACGATCCGCGGGATCTGCGCATCCCCTGGATCCTGTGGGGCGAGGGCATCGAGCCCGGGACGCTGCGCGAGCCGGTCTCGACCCTGGACACCGGACCCACCCTGCTGGCGCTGCTGGGCGTGAAGGCCCCGGCTGCCTGGCAGGGGCGTGCGCGCTACGTGGGCCCCTCGAGCAGCGCCGCCACCAGCGCCCGGTAGAGCGCGAACGGGTCCACTCCCGGGGGCCGCGCACGCAGAGACGTTCCGTCCGAGAGGGCCAGGCTCACGTCCAGCACCGCGTTATCGTTGCCCACGTTACGCAGGTGCAGCCGGACTCTCTTCACCTGCTCGGCGTGGATCGTGCGGCGCCGCAGTGCGCTGGCGACCACGACCGCGCCCGGCGCCACCTCGACACGGCGCGGATCCGAGGCGGCGCTGATCCACAGGAAGAGCAGGTAGAAGCCGGCGACGCCGGCGGCGGGCAACCAGGCGCCGTTCTGGAACAGCAGTGCGGCGCCGGCGGCGCAGCCGATTCCGCCCAGCGACCAGGCCAGGGCGTATCGGCCGGCGTGGGCGTGATCGAAGCGGGCCGGAAGGGCAGGGGCCGGGTTGGCCTGGGGCGTCTCGCGAAGCACGACGCCCAACAGCTCCTCGAAGTCGGCCAGCCCGAATTCCAGGTCGATCTGGATCGCACCGCCGACGGAGATCGCACGCACCGCCGCGGGGATGCGCTGCACACGCAGCTCCAGGACGTCGCGCCAGGCCAACCTCCGCTCCGGCGCTCCGGGCTCCAGGCTCGCCATTCCCTCCTCGGCCAGGGCAATCCCGGTCCGCCGAGCCTGCCGTGCCCGGCGCCCGAACCAGGCCGCTGCCGCCAGGGTCACGCCCGCCGTCAGGGCGGCCGCGGCAAGGTCTGCCGCGGACGGGTCGCCGTCCAGGACCAACGCAGCCAGGATTCCGGCGCCCGTCACCGCCAGCATCGCGGCGAGCGTCGTGCGTCGCAGCCGCTCGGGCGAACCGATCCGGAACTCGCGCACCGCCTCCATGGGAGCCGTATTGGTCCGCGGGAGGCGCCGCGTGAGAGGGCTGCGCGGGGCTACGCGTAGTGGCTGCGCCGCTTCACGGCCAGCTTGCGGTCGAGGGTGAAGATCTGGGTCTTCTTCCAGCCCTCGGGCGCGTCGTCGTGGCTCTCGCCCTCGGCGCGCTCGAACTTGTGGCCCAGCAGGCGCGTGGAGAGCAGGCCCAGGTCGTCGCGGCCCGGGAAGTCCTCCACGGCCAGGATCTCGGTGGCGGCGAAGACCGTGTCGCCGGCGAAGAGCGGTGCCGTGTGGCGGCCGGTCGTGTAGATCACGTCGCCCAGGGCGTTGTCGCCCGTGTCCGGCGAACCCAGGCCCAGGCACAGCGTGAACGGAATGCCGCCGAAGATGATCAGCTTGCCGCCGGCGTAGCGCTTGGGGTCCTGGTCGATCATGAACTGGTTGCAGTGCACCTGGCTGGTGTTGTCCAGGATGGCGGTCAGGGCGATGTGCTCGTCGGTCACCACCCGCCCGCGCGAGTGCTCGATGCGCGTCCCGCGCTCGAAGTCCTCGAAGTAGGTGTCCGCATTGGAGAGATGCGACATGGACTTGTAGTCGCGGGACGGGTCGTACTCCGGCAGCCACAGCGGGCACTCGATCGGATCGGGCTCGATCTCGCCCTCGTGGAGCGAGGCGCTGTCGTCGTCCTTGAAGACCTGCACCTTGCGCTGCCAGGTGCAGACCACGGCCTCGTCCGGCTGGCCCACGTTCTTGCGCGCGGTGGACTGCACGTGGACGATGCCCAGGTTGGGTCGGCTCTTCGAGGCGCGCACGCCCAGGATCTTGGTTTCCGCTTCCAGGGTGTCGCCCACGTAGACCGGGGCGCCGAACTGCATGTCGATGTACTCGAGGTTGGTGCGCGCGTTCTCCGAGACGTCTTCCACCGTCTGGCTGAAGGCCACCAGCATCACCAGGCCGGGCGGGCAGAGCAGGCCCTCGAAGCCGTAGGCCCGCGCGTAGCGCGCGTTCTTGGCCAGCGGATTCGTGGTCATGGCGAACTCGGTGAAGGTGGTGAACAGGCCCTCGGTCACGGTCTTTCCGCCCTTGTGGCGGTAGACCTGGCCCGGCACGAAGTCCTCGAGGAAGTTGCCGGTCTTCTTGCGGATGATGCGGGGGGCGTCGGACACGATCGGATCTCCTCCGTTGGCGCGCCGCAATGTAGCAACCGGGCTACCTTCTTCACGATGCCGGAGCTTTCCTCCAACGCCCACCGGGTGCTCGAGGCCCGCTACCTGCTTCGGGACGAGGCGGGCCGCAGCCTGGAAGACTGGGGCGGGCTGTGCCGGCGTGTGGCCGGCGGCGTGGCGGCCGCCGAGGCGGCCTTCGGGGGCGACCCCGAGCCCGTGGCCGAGCGCTTCTGCAGGCTGCTCCAGGAGCGGGTTTTCCTGCCCAACTCGCCCACGCTGATGAACGCCGGCACGCCGCTGGGGCAGCTTGCCGCATGCTTCGTGCTGCCGGTTCCCGATGATCTGACGGGCATCTTCGAGGCCGTGAAGCGGATGGCGGTGATCCACCAGTCCGGCGGCGGCACCGGCTTCGACTTCTCGCGCCTGCGCCCGGCCGGCGACCCGGTGGCGCGCAGCCACGGCGTGGCCTCCGGCCCGGTCTCGTTCATCGAGGTGTTCGATGCCACCACGTCGGTGATCAAGCAGGGGGGGCGGCGCCGCGGGGCCAACATGGGGGTGCTGCGCATGGATCACCCGGACGTGCGCGCCTTCGTGGCGGCCAAGTCCGAGCCCGGCCGCCTCACCAACTTCAACCTCTCCCTGGCCGTGGGCGACGCCTTCTTCAGGGCCGCCGAAGCGGGCGGCAGCTTCGATCTGGTTCATCCCCGGGACGGCAAGGTCGTGGAGAGCCTGCGCGCGGCCGACCTGCTGGACGAGGTGGCGGCCCACGCGTGGGCGAGCGGGGATCCGGGCCTGATCTTCGCGGATGCGGTGAACCGGGAGAACCCGACGCCCGCGCTGGGATCCCTGGAGGCCACCAACCCCTGCGGCGAGCTGCCGCTGCTGGCGAACGAGGCCTGCAACCTGGGCTCGATCCGCGTGGACGCCTTCGTGCGCGACGGACGCCTGGATGAAGCCGCCCTCGACGCGTGCGTCGACGACGCCGTGCGCTTCCTGGACGATGTGATCGAGGGCAGCCGCTACCCCTTCCCGGAGATCGAGACCACGGTGCGCGGCAACCGCAAGATCGGCCTGGGCGTGATGGGCTTTGCGGACCTGCTCGTCGACCTGGGCATTCCCTACGACAACGATCGCGCCGTCGGCCTGGCCGACCGGGTGATGGGCCGCGTGCGGCAACGGGCCGAGCTGGCCTCGGGCCGGCTGGCCGAGGAGCGCGGGGTGTTCCCCAACTGGGAAGGATCGAGCGTCGCAAGCCGCGGCCTGCGGCTGCGCAACGCCACGGTCACGTCCATCGCACCCACCGGCACGTTGTCGATCCTGGCCGACTGCTCCAGTGGCATCGAGCCCTACTTCGGCCTGGCCTTCGTGCGCCACGTCCTCGACGGCGCCGAGTTGCCGGAGACCAACCGCCGCTTCGAGGAGGCCCTGCGCGGCAGCGGCGCCTGGAGCGAAGACCTGCTGGCCGAAGTGCGCGCCCGCGGCTCCGCCCGGGCCGTGCCCGGGGTTCCGGAGGCGGTGCAGCGGCTGTTCCCGGTGGCCTCCGATCTGTCGGGTGAACGACACCTGGCCATCCAGGAAGCCTTCCAGCGCCGCGTGGACAACGCCGTGTCCAAGACCGTCAATCTGCCCGCCGCCGCCACGCCGCAGGACGTTCGGGACATCTACGTCTCCGCCTGGCGCCGCGGCCTGAAGGGCGTGACCGTGTTCCGCGAGGGCGCCACGGCCGGCGCGGCCCTGACCCGCGGCGCCACCGGCTGCATCGACGACAGCTGTCCGTAGGCCGGATCCCACGCTCACACGCGCCGCTCGGAGTGCTATTGTGCGCGCGCCGTGAAGATTGCAGCCCCTCGGGAAACTGCCGCCGGCGAGCGGCGCGTCGCACTCACCCCCGATGCCGTTCGGATCCTGGCTCGGGACGACATCGAGGTCGTCATCGAGTCCGGAGCCGGCATCGCTGCCGGCTTCCCCGATGCCGCCTACGAGAAGGCCGGCGCCGCCGTGAGCGGGCTGGATGCGGTCCTGAGCGCGGACGCCGTGGCCGTGGTTCGCGGCTCGCCGGAGCTCTTCGCGCGGCTGGACCCCGCCTGCGTGCTGGTCGGGATGCTGAATCCGCTGGGTCACCCGGAGACTGCGCGCGCGCTCGCCGATCGCAAGCTGACCAGCTTCGCCATGGAGCTGATGCCGCGCATCACCCGCGCGCAGTCCATGGACGCGCTCTCCTCTCAGGCCAACCTGGCCGGGTACCGCGCCGTGCTGGTGGCGGCCGCCGGGATGGGCAAGGCCTTCCCCATGATGGTCACCGCGGCGGGAACCATCTCGCCCGCCAAGGTCCTGGTGCTGGGCGCCGGCGTCGCCGGCCTCCAGGCCATCGCCACCGCGCGGCGCCTCGGCGCCATCATCGAGGCCTTCGACGTGCGGCCCGCGGTGAAGGAGCAGGTGGAGAGCCTGGGTGCGCGCTTCGTCGAGCTCGATCTCGAGACCGAGGGTGCCGAGGACGCGGGCGGCTACGCCAAGGCGCAGAGCGAGGAGTTCCTGCAGAAGCAGCGCGAGCAGCTGGGCCAGCGTGTGGCGGCGTCGGACGTGGTGATCACCACGGCGCTGGTGCCGGGGCAGCCCGCCCCGCTGCTGGTGGAAGAGGCCGCGGTTCGCGCCATGCGTCCCGGGTCCATCGTCGTCGACCTGGCCGCCGAGACCGGCGGAAACTGCGCCGTGACCCGCGCGGACGAGGTAGTGGACCTGGACGGCGTCCGCGTCCTGGGCCCCACCAACCTGCCCAGCGAGGTGGCTCTCGACGCCAGCCGGATGTACGCCCGGAACATCATCACCTTCGTCCAGCACCTGGTGACCGAAGGCGCGCTGGCGCTGGACCTGGAAGACGAGATCACCGCCGGGGCGCTGCTGACCCACGGCGGCGAGGTCGCCAACGAACGCGTGCGCGGCCTGCTGGAGGGAGGGAGCTGATGCTCGAGGATCCCGCCGTAGCCCTGACGATCCTGGTGCTGTCGCTCTTCGTGGGCTGGGAGGTCATCTCCAAGGTTCCGCCCCTGCTGCACACGCCGCTCATGTCGGGCTCGAACGCCATCTCCGGCATCACCATCGTCGGCGCCATCCTGGCGGCGGGTGCCGCCGATCTGACGGAGTCGAGCTGGCTCGGCTTCGTGGCCATCGTCTTCGCCACCATCAACGTGGTGGGCGGCTTCCTGGTGACCAACCGCATGCTGGCCATGTTCCGGAAATGAGCGAGATGCCCGCCATCCCGCTGATCTACATCCAGCTCGCCTACCTGGTGGCGGCGGTGCTCTTCATCGCCGGCCTGAAGAACCTGTCGTCGGCCCGCACCGCGCCTCGGGGCAACGCGCTGGCCGCGGTCGGCATGCTGATCGCCATCATCGCCACGCTGCTGATGCGCGGTGTCGTGAACTACCCGCTGATCCTGGGCGGAGTGGTGGTGGGCGCCGCCATCGGGGCGGTGCTGGCCACGCGGATCCAGATGACCGCCATGCCGCAGATGGTGGCGCTGCTCAACGGCTTCGGCGGCGGCGCCTCGGTCCTGGTGGCCTCGGCCGCGCTGCTCGGGGGCGAGACCATCGCGGCCTCGGTTCCCGCCTGGGCCATCGTGGTCTCGGCCCTGATCGGCACCGTGACCTTCACCGGCAGCCTGATCGCCTTCGCCAAGCTCCAGGAGATGATGCGCGGGCAGCCGATCCTCTACCCCGGCCAGCAGTTCGTGAACGGCATCATGGGGCTGGGCATCCTGGCCCTGTGCGCCCTGGTGGCGCTCCAGCCCGAGCAGGTTCCGGCCTTCGGGGCGCTGCTCGCTGTCGGCCTGATCCTGGGTGTGACCCTGGTGATCCCCATCGGCGGCGCGGACATGCCCGTGGTGATCTCGCTGCTCAACTCGTACTCGGGCCTGGCCGCCTGCGCCACGGGCTTCGTGCTGGGCAACAGCGGCCTGGTGATCAGCGGCTCCCTGGTGGGTGCATCGGGGCTCATCCTGACCAAGATCATGTGCGATGCCATGAATCGCCCGCTCACGAATGTGCTGTTCGGCGCCTTCGGAGCGGTGGATCAGACCGCCATCGCGGCGGCCGCCGGCGGCGAACGGCCCACGGTCAAGGCGTACACCCCCGACGATGCGGCCATCGTGTTCTCCTCGGCCAGCTCGGCGATCGTGGTGCCCGGCTACGGCATGGCCGTGGCCCAGGCCCAGCACGCGGTGCGCGAGCTGATGGACGCGCTGGAGGAGCGCGGCGTGAAGACCCGCTTCGCCATCCACCCGGTGGCGGGCCGCATGCCCGGGCACATGAACGTGCTGCTCGCCGAGGCCAACGTCCCCTACGACAAGCTCGTGGAGATGGACCACATCAACGCCGAGTTTCCCGAGACCGACGTCGCCCTGGTGCTGGGCGCCAACGACGTGGTGAATCCGGACGCACGCAGCGCCGAGGACAGCCCCATCTACGGGATGCCCATCCTCAACGTGGACCACGCCCGCCAGGTCATGGTCATCAAGCGCAGCATGAACCCGGGCTTCGCGGGCATCGACAACCCGCTCTTCTACCTCGACAACACCATGATGGTCTTCGGCGACGCCAAGCAGACCGTCCTGGGCATCGTCGAGGCGCTGAAGGAAGTCTAGCCG
>CAMYOO010000089.1 GCA_947260035.1 uncultured delta proteobacterium | reverse complement strand
CGACGATCAGGATGAAGAGCACCTTGATGAGCGCTTCCCAGGGCACCTAGGCGTCTCCCTCGGCCAGCGGGTCGAAGCTTCCGGTCAACGGATCAAAGGTTCCGTCGAATCCCTCGAGCTCCAGCGCGGCGCCCAGCCGGGCCAGAAGCTCGCCCTCGGACCAGGCCTGGAATGCGGGCTCCACCGCGGGCTGCAGTCGCTGCTCGAGGCCCGCGTGGTTGGTCAGCGTGCCGTGCTTCTCCGCCGCGTGACGGGCCGGCAGCACCACGTTCGCCACGCGCTCCAGCTCCGAACGGTGCGTGTCCAGGACCACCACGCTGTCCAGGCCCTCCAGCGGGCCCGTGCCTCCGAGCAGCGATTCGTGGAGCAGGTCGTGGCCCAGGCAGAGCAGGGCTTCGACGCCGCCGCCGCGCAGGCGCTCCAGCACCGGCCCCAGGTCGTCGAAGCCGCGGGCGCGCGCGCCCGCCGCGTTGGCGGCCTTCTCGGGTTTGATCAGCAGCGCGTCACCCTCGCCCACGACCACCGCGACACCCACCGTGTCGATGCCGACGGCGTCCACCAGGCGGCGCAGCATGGCCAGGTCCTGGTTCGTGGCGTGGGCCGAGGCCACCACCGCCACCACGCCGGCGCCCTTGGCGTCCACCAGCCGGCGCAGACGCTCCGCAGCGACGGCCAGCGCGCTCTCCAGGGAGGCTCCGCGCAGCACGCCGTCGTCTCCGCGCACCAGGGGGCGGTGCAGCCGGTCGTCGGCGCCGATGCGCTTGTAGGACATGCGCCCGGCGTCGCAGAGCCAGGTGTCGTTGACCTCGTCGTTGCGGCGCGGGACGTAGCGGTAGACCTTGTTGTTGGCGACGCCCAGGTAGACATTGCAGCCGTTGGAGCAGCCGGTGCACACGCCCGGCACGTCCTCCAGGAACCAGACCCGGATCTTGAAGCGGAAGTCCTTGGTGGTCAGCGCCCCGACCGGGCAGATGTCCGCCACGTTCATGGAGTAGGGGTTGTCCAGCTCCGCGCCGGGGAAGGTCTCGATCACCGAGTGGTCGCCGCGGTTGAAGACGCCCAGCTCGCCGGTTCCGGGAATCTCGCGGCAGAAGCGCACGCAGCGGCGGCACAGAATGCAGCGCTCCTGGTCGAACGTGATGGTCGGGCCCAGGTCCACGGACTTCTTCAGCGCGCGCCGCGGCTCGCGGGTGCGCGAGGCGGAGATGCCGTACTCGAAGGCGTAGTCCTGGAGCTTGCACTCGCCCGCCTGGTCGCAGATCGGGCAGTCCAGCGGGTGGTTCACCAGCAGCAGCTCCATCACGCCTTCGCGGGCTGCTTGTACGCGGTCGGTGGTGGTGTGCACCACCATGCCGTCCTGCACCGGCGTGTTGCAGGCGATCTGGAGCTTGGGGATCCCCTCCACCTCCACCTGGCACAGGCGGCAGGAGCCGTCGATGGCAAGCTTGGGGTGCCAGCAGTAGTGCGGCACGTCCACGCCGTTCATGAGCAGGCCGGCGTCGTCGAGGGCCTGGAGGATCGTGCGACCCTCCTCGACCCGAAGCTCCTGTCCGTCGACGGTGATGCTGGGCATGGCGCGCTACAGCTCGAAGCTCTCGGGGAAGGGGCACTTGCCCAGGCGCACGTGCTCTTCGAAGTCCTCGCGGAAGTGGCGCAGCAGGCCCTGCACCGGCCACGCCGCCGCGTCGGCGAAGGCGCAGATCGTCTGGCCCTCCATCTTCCCGGCCACGTCCGCCAGCACGTCCAGGTCCTCCAGCGTGCCGGCGCCGCGCTCGATGCGCTGGCAGATCTTGTTCAGCCAGCCCGTGCCCTCGCGGCACTGGGTGCACTGCCCGCACGACTCGTCGCGGAAGAAGTAGGTGATGACGCACGCGGCCCGGACCATGCACGTGGTCTCGTCCATCACCATGACGCCGCCGGTGCCCAGCATGGTCTTGCGCTCGCGCAGGAACTCGTTGGCCATGCGCACGTCGAGCTGGCCGGCGGGCAGGATCGGCATGCTCACTCCGCCCGGAATCACGCCCTTCACCTTGCGCCCGTCGGGCACGCCGCCGGCGTGCTCGAAGACGATCTCGTCCAGGCGCGTGCCCATGGGAAGCTCGTACAGGCCCGGACGCACCACGTGTCCGGACACGCCGAAGAGGGTGGTTCCGGGGCTCTTCTCGGTTCCGAAGCCGCGGAACCAGTCGGCGCCCTTCCCGATGATGTGCGGTACGTGGGAGAAGGTCTCCACGTTGTTGACCGTGGACGGCATCCCGAAGGCGCCGTACTGGGCCGGGAAGGGCGGCTTCTTGCGCGGCTGGCCCTTCTTGCCCTCCAGCGACTCCAGCAGTCCGGTTTCCTCGCCGCAGATGTAGGCGCCCGCGCCGCGGGTGATCACCACGTGGTGGGCGAAGCCGCTGCCCAGCACGCTGTCGCCCAGCACGCCGGCGGCGTAGCACTCGTCGATGGCGCGCTGCAGACAGTCCGCCGGCTCGGCGTACTCGCCGCGCACGTAGACGAAGGTCTTCTCGGAGCCGGTGGCCCAGGCCGCGATCAGGATTCCCTCCAGGATCTGGTGCGGGCCCCGCTCCAGGAGGATGCGGTCCTTGAACGAGCCCGGCTCGGACTCGTCCGCGTTGCAGACCAGGTACTTGGGCTTGTCCGTGTCCTTGGGCATGAAGGACCACTTCAGGCCCGCCGAGAATCCTGCGCCGCCGCGGCCCTGGAGCCCCGCGTTCTTCATCAGCTCGACGACGTCCTCGGGTGACATCTCGCGCAGCGCCTTCTCCGCCGCGCGGTAGCCGCCCGTGGCCTTGTACCCGTCGAGCGTCGCATACGCGTCGTCGGCGAACTGCTCGGTGAGATAGCCGGTGACATAGGGCGCCTGGAGACCCACCGTTCACTCCAGCTCGTCGAGGATGCGCTTGGCTTCCTCGAGGTCGAGATTTTCGTGGTAGGTCTCGTCGATCCGCATCATGGGTGCGTAGGCGCAGGCGCCCAGGCATTCCTCGTGGCCCAGGGTGATGCGGCCGTCCTGGGTCGTCTCGCCGGCGTCGATGCCCAGGTGCGCCTCGAGCTTGCGCATCAAGCCGCGCGCGCCCCGCAGCGAGCAGGGAAGGTTGGTGCACACGTGCACGTGGTGGCGGCCCTGGGGCTCGGCGTAGAACATGTTGTAGAAGGAGATGACCTCCATCACGTCCACGGGCTGGATTTCGAAGATCTCCGCCAGCTCCCGGGCGGTCTCCGGCGCCACGTGGCCGAGCTCCTTCTGCACGATGTGCAGGGCCGGCAGCAGCGCGCCGCGCCGCTGGGGGTACTTGCGCATCTCCGCGTCGATGGCGCTGCGCGCGTCCTCGGAGATCACCATTCCAGCGCGCCCTTCATCCACTCGTAGAGCAGCCCCACCACGAGCGGGACGGTGAACACCACCATGGCCCAGTAGCCGTGCCAGCCCAGCTCGGTGAACAGCGCGCCCCAGGGGTAGAAGAAGAGCGCCTCCACGTCGAAGACGACGAACAGGATCGCCACCAGGTAGAACTTCACCGCGAAGCGCTGGCGCGGCGAGACGATCTGGCGCTCGCCGCACTCGAAGGGCTCGAGCTTCTCGGCGAAGCGCCGCTTGGGACCGGCGAAGACCTGGGCGGTCAGCAGTCCGCCCGCGATGAGGAGTGCGATCACGAGGGTGATCAGGACGCCGCTGTACTCGGCGAGCATCGAGACCGTCCCTCCGCTCAAGTCTTCGCTGCAGTCGGTTGCGGCGGGCGCAGCGAAACCGCTCCCCGCCCTGCGCCAAGAAGTGCGCCAAAGAGGCGGAACCTCGCGTCCCGCCTCGGAAAACCGCCCGGACGGTAGCCGTGCGGTTGGGGCCAGTCAAGAAACGCGGGCCCCGAAACCGACGGTTACACTGCAATTCGATGGCGGTTCCGGTCGCAGTCCTGGGAGCGGGAAGCTTCGGCACGTGCCTGGCCATGCTGGCCGCCCGCGTGGGCGACGTCACGCTCTGGGCCCGGGAGCCGGCGGTCGCCGACGCGATCAATCGGAATCACCGCAACCCGCGCCACCTGAAGGACGCGGAGCTGCCCCCGAACATCCGGGCGACCTCGGACCTGGCCGAGGCGCTGCGGGACCGGGAGATGGTGATCGTGGCGGTGCCGAGCCACGGCGTTCGCGATCTGCTCGGCACGGCGCGCGATCACCTGCTGCCCGAGACCATCCTGGTCTCGACGGTGAAGGGGATCGAGCCCGAGACCGGGTACACCATGCACCGGGTGATGCAGGATGTGCTGGACGCGTCCCACCACCCCCACATCGTCTGCCTCTCCGGTCCCTCGTTCGCCTCGGAGGTCGCCCAGGGCAAGCCCACGGTGGTCACCCTGGCCGCCGCCGAGGAGGCCTACGCGATCTCGGTTCAGACCACCCTGTCCAGCCCATTCTTCCGCTGCTACTCCAGCGCCGACGTGATCGGGGTGGAGCTGGGCGGCGCGCTGAAGAACGTGGTGGCGATTGCGGTGGGCACCTGCGACGGCCTGAATGCCGGAATGAACGCGCGCGCGGCCTTGATGACGCGCGGGCTGGCCGAGATCACGCGGCTGGGGGTTGCGATGGGGGCGGATTCCCTCACTTTTCAAGGGCTCTCGGGTATGGGCGATCTGGTGCTGACCTGCACCGGCGATCTCTCCCGCAACCGGCACGTGGGGCTCGAGCTGGGCCGTGGGCGCAA
The DNA here is from genome assembly GCA_947260035.1 of uncultured delta proteobacterium. GTDB lineage: Bacteria > Myxococcota_A > UBA9160 > UBA9160 > JAFDET01 > JAFDET01. Next base: position 10,209 of record CAMYOO010000089.1, on the reverse strand, counting down.
GCTGGCCGAGATCCTGGGCGAGATGAACGAAGTGGCGGAGGGTGTGCGGACCACCCGCGCGGCCGTGGCCCTGGCCCGCAAGCGCGGCGTGGAGATGCCCATCGCCGAGGTGGTCCAGGCCGTGCTGGACGAGGAGCTGGCTGTGGAGGCGGCCGCCGTGCGCCTGATGACCCGCCAGCTGCGGGGCGAGCTGGAATGAGACCCGACCCGCGCAGGCTCCGCTGCGCGACCGGCGTTGCCGCCGGGCTCCGCTGCGCGACCGGCGTTGCCGCCGGGCTCGCTCTGGCGCTGCTGGCCGGCGGCTGCCTGGGTACGCGCCAGGTGAGCACGCCGGTCTACGACCGCAACGAGATCCGCTCCTACGTGCGGGTCACCAAGCGGGGCTCCGAGGTGGTGCCGCGCGGCTTCAGCCATCCGGCCGTCGTCGCCTCGGTGCGCCTGGCTCACGCGCTCTCCTTCATCGACGTGGAGGTCGGGGAGGGCAAGGACCGCCAGCGCATCGGGGCGGTGCATCCCGCGATCATCTACGAGGTCGCCGACGCCCTGGAGGCGGCTCTGGCCGAGGCCAGCCCCGACCAGGAAGTGGTGGTCATGGCCATGCGCCGCAAGAAGCGGCTGGGGATCTTTCACGCCGACTTCCTCACCTCGTTCATCGCCTACGTGAGGGGCGACCTGCTCACGGTCCACTTCGGGCACGCCGAGTGGGAGGTGCCGAAGATCGAGGGTGGAGGTCGCGGCGAGCCGCCCATGCCGAAGGAGGGCAAGGTCCAGGCGAAGTTCCGGGTCCTTCCGGGGCCGGCGGTGACCCTGCTGGGCCCCCAGACGGTCGCCCTGGACTGGAAGTCAGCGCGCTTCGACCAGCCCGCGCGTATCCAGATGGGCCCCGACGGCGAAGTCCGGCGGCGCACCATCCTGATGGAGGAGGAGGGGGCGTCCGACCGGGAACAGCCGCCGCCGGAGGCCACGCTTCCGGTGGACCGGCTCGAGCCCGATACCCTGCGCGCGCTGGCCGACCTGGAGGAGGCGCGCCGGCGGGGCGAGATCACCGAGGGCCAGTACCAGGTGCGCCGCCGCGAGCTGCTGGCGTCGGACCCGGCGACCCAGTAGGAACCCGCCGACCGGCAGCTCGCGAGCAAGCGGCCCCGGGACGGTTTCCGGGTTAAATTCCCGGGTTTTCCGGAGCCCTGCCGGGCCGTGGAGGTTCCCCCGTTGAAGATCCTGTTGGAGATCCTGGCCGTTGCCGTGGTGGCGCTGCTGATCGCCCGGACCGCGCGCGAGCCCTGGCGCGGGCGTGGCCTCAACCTGCTGAAGGCCTGGATCACGGTGCGCGCCTTCTGGCTGCTGTTCATGCACCCGGTCGCCATGGAGGACGGCAGTCACGTGGTGGCCTGGGAGCTGATCCTGGAGCAGCTCGCGCAGATCGACGCCGCCACCTTCTGGACCTGGGTTCTGGCCGCCACCGGCATCAAGATCGTCGGCATCCTCGCCTCCATGCGGCGCTGGATCCTGCTGCTGCGCGGCCAGGGCATCGAGCTTCCCTTCCGGCACATCTTCGGCTCCTTCCTGATCGGCCGCTTCATCGGAACCTTCCTGCCCAGCACTGCGGGCCTGGACGGCTACCTGCTCTACGACGCCTCCCGCTTCAGCGGGCGCACCGTCGAGGTGACCGCCACCAAGGCGCTGGAGAAGGTGATCGGGTTCTCGGGCATCTTCCTCACCTTCCTGGTCTCGCTGCCCTTCGGCATCTCGATCTTCGGCGACAACGCGGCCACCGTGGCTGCGGTCACGCTGCCCCTGGCCCTGGGCCTGATCGGCGGGCTGCTGGCGGTGTTGTGGTTCCCCGGCGTCGTCGAGTGGGGTCTGCGCACGGTTCCGATTCCCGGCAAGGCGCGCCTCGAGGGCATCGTGATGCGCCTGGCACACGCCGCTTCGGCCTACCGCCACCAGAAGCTGCTGGTGCTGCAGGCGCTCTTCCTCTCGTGGGTGGTGCACTTCACGACGGCGGCCATGTACTTCTTCACGGCGCTGGCCATCGGCGCCGTGGGCGCCGACTTCTGGCAGGTCACCTTCGCCTCCTCGATCCAGATCTTCCTTACGGTCATCAGCCCGTTCACCATCGCCGGCGAGGGGATCCGCGAGGCGGCCCAGTACATGCTGCTGCGCAACCAGATCGGCGCGGCGGCGGCCATCGTGTCGGCGGCCCTGGGCTTCTGGGCGGCCGAGGCCCCCACCCTGCTGGGCGGCTTCTTCTGGTGGGCGCGCGGCAAGGACTACACGCCGGAGTACTGCCGGGTGAACGGCGAGCAGGTGGACTTCGAAGAGGCGGCGCTCAGCGCGGTGTCGCTGGAAACCGACGAAGAGCGTGCGGCTCGCGCGGACGTGGTGGCGGCGCCGCTGCCCTCCTTCCCGTCGCGCCTGGCATCGAGCGCCGGCGTGGGCCTGGGCGCAGGCGTGCTGTCCGGGATCCTGATCGGGCTGGTGGAAAGCTGGGTGATCGCCCAGGGCGGCTTCGCCGGCGAGGCCCAGGTGCTCTGGTATGGGCCGTTGGCCTACGCGGCGCTGCTGGGGGCACTGGGCGCCGTGGGCGGCGCGGTGCTGGCGGTGCTGCCCATGGACCTGGAGGAGATCCGCGGCTGGACGCCCAGCCTGGCCATGCTGGCCATGCTGGTGCCCTTCGGGCTGGTGATCACGCTGTTCCGCCTGCGCCGCGACGTATACCTGGAGCAGATGCCGCCGCTCCCGGTGCTGGGCGGCGTCCTGGCGGCCTTCGGCGTGCTGGCCTTGCTGGTCTTCTTCGTGGGGCCGCGCGTGTTCCGCGGCCGCGCGGGCCTCGTCTTCACGCCGCCGATCGCGCTGACGGTGCTGGGCCTGGTGGTGGGCCTGGGTTCGCTGGCGGCGCGCGGCGCCGCAGGCGCGGACGGGGAGGGCGCTGCGCCTCCAGCGATCCCGGCCCAGCTGAGCCAGCGCCCCAACCTGATCCTGATCATGGTGGACACCCTGCGTGCCGACCACCTGTCCTGCTACGGCGGCGACGTGGCCACGCCCAACATCTGCTCCCTGCTGGAGCAGGGCGGCACGCTCTACGACGGCTTCGCCCACGCCAGCTGGACCAAGCCCTCCACGGCCACGCTGCTCACCTCGCTGCTGCCCAGCACCCACAAGACCATGTCCAAGCCCGCGGTCCTGGGAGACGACGCCGACCTGGTCTCCGAGGTGGTGAGCGGAGCCGGCTACACCACCGGTGGCATCGTCTCCAACATCAACCTGACCCCCAGCTTCGGCTTCGACCAGGGCTTCGACGAGTTCCACTACCTGGGGCCCGACTACCTGGCCGGCGCGCTGGAGTCGTCGTCCAAGCTGATCCTGTACCAGATCGCCCGCAAGGTCTGGTTCAAGGTGAAGCCGGGCCTGCGCTTCGGCGACTTCTACCAGGACTCAGAGGTGGTGAATCGGACCGCCTTCGACTGGCTGGACCGGCACCGGGACTCCCGCTTCTTCCTGTTCCTCCACTACATGGATCCCCACGACCCGTACTTCGTCCATCCCTACGACGGCACCGGCGTGGCGCGGGTGTCGCTGGCGCACCCGCCGCCGGAGCAGGCGGAGGAGCTGCGCGCGCTGTACAAGGGCGAGATCGAGTACCTGGATCGCAACATGGGCGCGCTCTTCGATCGCTTGAAGGCGCTGGGCCTCTGGGACGATGCCGCAATCATGCTGACCGCCGACCACGGTGAGGAGTTCCACGAGCACGGCGGCTGGTGGCACGGCCTGACCCTCTACGACGAGCAGATCCACGTGCCGCTGCTGGTGAAGTGGCCTGCCGGTGAGACAGGTGAGACCGCTGCGCCGGCGCGCGGAACGGGCCTGGCGCGCCACATCGACGTGGCGCCGACCCTGGCTGCCCTGGCGGGCGCCGAGCCCTCGCCGGCCATGCAGGGCGTGGACCTGCGCACCGCCTTCCCCGAGCGGATGGAGAAGGACCGCCTGCATCTGGCCGAAGAGGACCACGAGGGCAACGTGGTGCGGGCACTGCGCAGCGAGACCTGGAAGTACATCGAGGCCAACGAGGGGAACCCCCGTGGCCTGCCCACCCGCGAGCTCTTCGATGTGGCCGCCGACCCGGGCGAGACCCGCAACCAGGCGGAATCCCAGCGGGAGCTGGCGGCGCGCTTCGAGGCCGACGCCGCTGCCGCCCAGCAGTACGCCGAGGCGGGCGGCCTGGAGGGCCAGGAGCGCGAGGTCTCGAAGGCGGAGTGCGAGCGCCTGGCGGTCCTCGGTTACATGAGCGCCGAGGACTGCGAGAAGCTCAACTGAGGCCCCGCCAGGCCCAATTGGGGGCAGGTTGACTCACCCCCCTGGGGATCGTACGCTTTCTGGCTCGGGTTTCGTTGCCGGGTGATTTCCGGCGCTTGCAGGCCCTGGATCCCGAACCTCCGGGTTCCTCACCCGAACTGCTAAGCGCCACAGCCCACGAGAGAGCGAATGAGCAAACGCCCTCCGGAGGCGGGTAACTCCACGCGCGCCGTGCATGCCGGCGAACGGGAGCGCCGCGAGCGCGATCTGCAGGACGCGCTCACCACACCGATCTTTCAGACTGCCACGTTCCGCTTCTCCAGCGGGGCCGACGTGCGCGCCTACCAGGAGGGGCGGCTCTCCCGAGAGGAGTACGGCCGCTACGGAAACCCCACCTGGCGGGCCACCGAGCAGAAGCTGGCCGAGCTGGAGGGGGCCGAGGCGGCGGTCCTGTTTGCCTCGGGCATGGCGGCCGCCACCACCACCTTCCTGGCCCTGCTGCCGGCCGGCGGCCACATGGTCACCACCAGCGACTGCTACCGGCGCACGCGCCAGTTCTGCGACGAGTACCTGGCCAAGCTGGGCGTCGAGACCACGGTGATCGAGCCGTCGGACACCAAGAAGCTGGCCGACGCCCTGCGCGACGACACGACCCTCTTCTTCACCGAATCGCCGACCAACCCGTACTTGCGGGTGATCGACGTTCCGGAGGTGGTTCGCGTCTGCCACGCCCGGAACGTGACGGTGATCATCGACTCCACCTTTGCGACTCCGGTGAACCAGCGCGTGCTGGACGACGGCGCGGACCTGGTCATCCACAGCGCCACCAAGTACCTGGGCGGGCACAACGATCTGCTGGCTGGGGCCGTAGCGGGGTCGCAGGAGGCCCTGGAGCCGGTGCGCAAGGCTGTGGGCGTGCTGGGCCCGGTGATCGATCCCCACGCCGCCTACCTGTTGCTGCGCGGCATGAAGACCCTGGACGTGCGCATGCAGCGCCACAACGAGAACGGCCAGAAGGTGGCCGATTTCCTGGAGGCGCATCCCCGGGTGCGCCGGATCTGGTACCCGGGCTTGTCCAGCCACCCGGATCACGATGTGGCGCGGCGCCTCATGAGCGGCTTCGGCGGCGTCGTCACCTTCGAGCTGGACGCCGACTTCGAGACCACGGAGCGCTTCGTCGATGCGCTGCGCGTGCCCCACATTGCGCCCAGCCTGGGCGGTGTGGAGTCGCTGGTGGAGATGCCGGTCAGCATGTCGTTCTGGGACAAGACCCCGGAGCAGCGCCAGGCCTGGGGCATCACCGACTCCCTGGTCCGCTTCTCCTGCGGCATCGAAGACACCGCCGACCTCATCGCCGACCTCGATCAGGCCCTCAGCTGACGAGCCGGCAACTAAGGGGACAGTCCCTTTAGTTGCAGCGCCCGCCGCGGCTGCCTCGCCGCCTGAGCATCTGCAACTAAAGGGACTGTCCCCTTAGTTGCCTCGGGTTCCCTAGAGGAGGTCGCCGGGAGCGGGTTGGGCTGCTTGCTCCATGGCCAGGAGGCGCTTCTTGAGGGGGAGGCCGCCGCCGTAGCCGCCCAGCTTGCCGCCGCTCTGGACCACTCGGTGGCACGGCACCACCAGGGGCAGCGGGTTGGAGCCGTTGGCCGAGCCCACCGCGCGCACGGCGCGCGGCCGGCCCACCTGGCGGGCCACGTCGGCGTAGGAGCGCGTCTCGCCGTACGGGATGGTCAGCAGGGCGTCGTAGACCTCCTGCTGGAAGGAGGTGGCGCGCAGGTCCAGCTCCAGGTCGAACGCGCGTCGCTTGCCCTCGAGGAACTCGCAGATCTGGGTCACGGCGTCGCGATTGGGGGCCCACGCCTCGTGGCACTGGGCGTCGGGTGCGTGGCGCCGAAGCCAGCCTTCGAAGCCCCGGCCGCTCTGGCGCGGCAGCGCTACGTAGACGAGGCCGCGGTCGCTGGAGGCCACGCGCATGCGGCCGGCCGGTGCATCGAACTCTGCGGTGTGCACGATCTCCATTGCGCCGTCACAATACCACCACCGCGGCGTCGCCTGAAACGCAAAGCGGAGGAAACGTGGCTCATCTTCTCGTGACCGGCGGAGCCGGCTACATCGGCAGCCACACCCTGCGCCTTCTGCGCCGGGCGGGGCACACCGCAGTCGTCATCGACGACCTGCGCGCGGGCAGCTCGCCGGAGCGCGTGGAGGGCGCCCCCCTGGTGCGCCGGGACGTGGGCGATCCGGANNCAGACCCGCTGCTCTACTACCGGAACAACGTTTGTGCGACCCAGCAGCTGGTCGAGAACGCCGTGCGCTACGGCGTGCGGGCCTTCGTGCTGTCGTCCACCTGCGCCACCTACGGCGTTCCGGACCGCGTGCCCATCTCCGAGGAGACCCCCACGCAGCCCATCAACCCCTACGGCGCCTCCAAGGCCATGGTGGAGCGCATGCTGGCGGACGTGGAGCGGGCTCACGGGCTGTCTTGGTCGGCGCTGCGCTACTTCAACGCCTGCGGGGCCGACCCGGACGGCGGCCTGGGCGAGTGCCACGATCCGGAGATCCACTTGATTCCGCTGGCGTTGGAGGCCGCGGCCGGCCTGCGGCCCGAGCTGCAGCTCTTCGGGACGGACTACGACACGCCCGACGGAACCTGTATCCGCGACTACATCCACGTCACGGATCTGGCCGACGCCCACGTGCGCTCGCTGGACGCCCTGCTGGACGGTGGCGCCAGCGGGGTGTGGAATCTGGGCACGGGCCAGGGCCATTCCAACCGCGAGGTCCTGGCCGCCGTGGAGCGGGTGGTCGGACGTCCGGTGCCGGTCCGCGAGGCCCCGCGTCGGCCCGGCGACCCGCCTCAGCTGGTGGCGGACGCCCGCCGCTTCCAGGAGAGCTTCGGCTGGCGCCCGCACCACTCGGACCTGGAGACCATCGTGGGCACCGCGTGGGCCTGGCTGCGCAGCTGGAAGGGCGCTTCCTAGTCCGAGTTCTCGGGCTCCACGTCGGCGTCGCTGAGCCCGAGCCGCTTCATCATCTTTTGGAGCGACTGGCGGGGGATGCCCAGCCGCTGGGCCGCCTGGCTCTTGCTGCCGGTCTCGCGCAGGGCGGCCAGGATCATGTGGGCCTTGAGCGCATCCACGGAGCGGCTGAGGTGCCAGTCGACGGGCGGGGCGCCGATGGCGGCGGCGGCTTCCGTCTGCCCGCGGATCTCGTCCGAGAGCATGTCGGCCGAGACGGTGTCGCGCTCGCCGGCCAGGGCCACCACCCGCTCCAGCTCGTTTTCCAGCTCGCGGACGTTGCCGCCCCAGCTGTGGGCCACGAGCCGCTCCATGGCCGCCTGGGTGAAGCCCTTGAGCTCGCGGCCGATGCGCTGGTTGGCCACGTCCAGGAAGTGCTGGGCCAGCAGCGGGATGTCCTCGCGGCGCTCCCGCAGGGGCGGAAGCGTGATCTCCACCACCCGCAGCCGGTAGTAGAGGTCCTCCCGGAAGCGCCCCTCGGCAACCTCCTTGCGCAGGTCCCGGTTGGTGGCGGCCATGATGCGGACGTCCACCTTGCGCGTGTCTGCGCTGCCCAGGGGGCGGACCTCGCTGTCCTGGAGCACCCGCAGCAGCCGGACCTGCATGCCCGGCGTCATCTCACCCACCTCGTCCAGGAAGATGGTGCCGCTGTCGCAGACCTCGAACAGGCCCTTCTTGTCCGCGTGGGCCCCGGTGAAGGCGCCGCGCTTGTGGCCGAAGAGCTCGCTCTCCAGCAGCGTCTCCGGCAGCGCACCGCAGTTCTGGGCCAGGAAGCGTGCCTTGGCCCGCGACCCAGCGTAGTGGATCGCGCGCGCGGCCAGATCCTTGCCGGTGCCCGTCTCGCCGGCGATCAGCACCGTGGCGTCGGTCTGCGCCACCTTCTCCAACAGCTCGAACACGCGCTGCATGGCCGGACCCTCGCCGAGCAGCTGGTCGAAGGAGTAGCGCCGCTCCACCTCGCGGCGCAGGTAGAGGTTCTCGCGGCTCAGGCGTTCGTTGGCGTCGGACAGCGCCGCGGCCAGCTCCGCGTTCTCGTGGGTCAGCTCGTAGGCCTCGAGGGCGCGCTTCACGTTGAGGCGCAGCTCTTCGGGCTCCCAGGGCTTGGGGATGTAGCGGTAGATGCGGCCCTCGTTGATGGCGCGCACCAGCGAGCCGATGTCCGCGTAGCCGGTGAGCATCATGCGGATCGCCCGGGGGTTGCGCTCGATGGCGCGCTCCAGGAACTCGACGCCGGTCATCACCGGCATCACCTGGTCGGCGATGATCAGCGCCACGTCCTCGCGCTCGAGGATCTCCAGGCCCTCGGCGCCGGTGCCGGCGCACAGCACCCGATAGTCATCCTCGAGGGTGAGCTCCAGGGACTCGAGGATCGCCGCCTCGTCGTCGACGACGAGAATCGTGTAGCGACGGGCCGAGTCGTCCGGCCGTCGCGGCTGGGCGGCTTCGATGCCGCCGGGCGTGCTTTCCTCGGGATCGCTCACGGGGAGCGAGGATAGGGAAAGCGGATCGGGCCGGGCAAAGCCGGCGGGCGCAGGGCGCCCGCCGGCTGCGGCCTCGACCGGGTCTAGGCCTTCTTCCGACGAGCGGTCTTGCGGCGCACGGTCTTCTTGCGCGCGGTCTTCTTGCGGGCCGCCTTCTTCCGCGCCGGCTTGCGCCGAGCGGTCTTCTTGCGGGCCGTCTTCTTCCGCGTCGCCTTCTTGCGGGTGGCCTTCTTGCGAGTGGCCTTCTTCCGCGTCGTCTTACGACGGGCGGTCTTCTTCGCAGTCTTGCGGCGCGCGGTCTTCTTGCGCGTCGTCTTCTTGCGAGCCGCCTTCTTCCGCGCGGGCTTGCGCCGCGTGGTCTTGCGCTTGGCAGCCTTCCGGCGCCCACCGGCGCGAGCCATCTTGACCCGTGCGATGTGGCCCAGCTTGTCGATGAAGTAGAGGAACCCTTCCTCCCGCTTCACCCCGGCCTTCGCCACCACTTGCGGCTTGCCCTTGGGCTTGCGGCCCCCGCCGCGTGCCATCCGGGCTCGGCTGACGTGGCCCCGCTTGTCGAGGTAGTAGAGCCACCCCTTCTCGCGCTTTACTCCGACCTTGTGGACAACAGTTGCCATGGTCGTCTCCTTCAGTTGTTGACTTCAGGAGGAGTTTCCGTCGAGGAGGGAGGGGCGGCACCGACGGAAACGCCGCAAGGGTCCCCCGGGTTTCGGGGCGTGTCAACGCTTTTTCACCGACGGAGGAGCTTATTTCCACCGTCGGAGCACCGACGGAGCCACCGACGGAGCACCGAGAGAGCCCCCGACGGAGCACCGACGGAGCCACCGTCGGCGGTCCTCAGCCCCTCCGACGGTGGATCGAGCCCCGAGTCCGAGGCCCGCAAGCCCGAGCCGACGGAGCCCGGCCCACCTCCGTCGGTGGCCGAGGGCGCGCAGCGAGCCACAGGCGAGCGAAGGGGCTCGGCCGCCTAAGAATGGACCAACGCTTCTACGGCCTCGAGGAACCGTGACGCCAACGGCTCCCCGCTCAGCCGAGCCGCTTCCTGTATTCCCGTGGGGCTCGTGACGTTGATTTCGGTCAGCTTGCCGCCGATGACGTCGATGCCGACGAAGAAGAAGCCGTCTTCGCGCAGGCGGGGGGCCAGGCGTTCGACGATGCGGCGGTCGTCGTCGTCGAGGATTCCGGCCTCGGCGCGGCCGCCTACGTGGAGGTTGGCGCGGATCTCGTCGTCGGCGGGCACCCGGAGCAGGGCGCCCAACACCTCGCCGTTCACCAGCAGGATGCGCTTGTCGCCCTTGCGCACGTCGGGCAGGTAGCGCTGGGCCATGGTCCAGCGCTCCCCGAAGCGGGTGGCCTGCTCGAGGATCGAGAACAGGTTCCGGTCGTCGTTGCGGACGTGGAAGATCCCCTCGCCCCCCTTG
>CAMYOO010000088.1 GCA_947260035.1 uncultured delta proteobacterium | reverse complement strand
TGGGTGGGGGGCCCGCGCGCAGTTCCGCAGCCGGTCGCCGCATTCCGAACAGTCCTCGGCGCTTCCTCCGGCGAGGACTGTTTGAGCACGGGCCCCCCACCCAGCGCCCCGGCTCCCGAAAGGCCGCGCGGCCGCCTCGCGGCAAGCCCGCGTGCTAGCGTAGGCATCCCATGCGGCTCGTCGTGATCGACGCAGCAAACTGCATCTATCGCGCCTTCTTCGCGCTCCCCCCGCTCCGTAGCTCCGGCGGTACGCCGACCAATGCGGTGCTGGGCTTCGTGAACATGCTCAACAAGGTGGTGCGCGAAGAGGCGCCCGATTACCTGGCCGTGGTCTTCGACGCGCCGGGCAAGAGCTTCCGGCACCAGCTCTTCGCCGACTACAAGGCCACGCGCGACGCGCAGCCCGAGGACCTCTCGCTGCAGTTCCCGCTGGTGCGCGAGGTGATCGATGCGTACCGCTTCCCCATGCTCGAGGTTCCGGGGGTGGAGGCCGACGACGTCATAGCCACGCTGGTGGAGCAGGCGCCGGACGATCTGGAAATCGCCGTCGTTTCGACGGACAAGGACTTGATGCAGCTGGTCAGCGAGCGCGTCGCGCTGCTGGACACCATGAAGGACCGCCGCGTCGGGCCCGCCGAGGTCGAAGAAAGGCTCGGCGTCCCGCCGCACAAGGTGCTGGACGTGCGGGCGCTGGTCGGGGACCCCAGCGACAACATCCCGGGCGTGAAGGGCATCGGCGGCAAGGGCGCCGCCAAGCTGATCGACGAGTGGGGCGACCTGGAGAACCTGCTGGAGCACGCCGCCGACGTGAAGGCGAAGCGCGCCCGCGAGGCGCTGCAGGAGCAGGCCGACATCGCGCGGCTCTCCAAGGAGCTCTCCACCCTGCGGCGCGACGTGGAGCTGCCGTGCGGGCTGGAAGACCTGCGGCCCGGCACGCCGGACACGGCGCGCCTGCACGCGCTGTTCAGCGACCTGGGCTTCACCAGGCTGCTCGAGTCCCTGGACGAGGGCGCCGCAGCGCCGGCCCCCAGCGAGCCGGCCCGGGACGTTCCCATCCTGAAGGGTGCGGCCAGCCTGCGTGAGCTTGCGTCCGCCGGGCAGGCCGACGCGCCCCTCGCCGTGGTGCTGGTGGAGGGCACCCGCCCGGACGCGGCTGCGACGGCTCGTCCCTTCGCCGTGGGTGTGGCCCGCGGCGAGGATGCGAGCCTGGTGCTGCTGCAGGGCGGCGCCGAAGAGCCCGCCGCCCTGGGCGAGCTCTTCGGCGGGGGCTGGATCGCTCGCGACACCAACCGCGTGCAGCGCGTGCTGGGTGACGCGGGCGTGGACGTCGCACCTCCGTCATTCGACGTGGACCTGGGCGCCTTCCTGCTGGACCCGGCGGCGAAGCGCACCACCCCCACCCTGGCGCACGCCTACCTGGGCCGCAGCGCGCGCGCCTTCGAGGAGGTCGCCGGCCGCGGAGCCAAGGCCACGCCGGTGGAATCGCTGCTGCCGGGCGAGCTGGCCGCCTGGGCCGCCGGCGAGGCGACCGCCCTGCGCGATCTGGCGCCCATCCTTCGCGAACGGCTGGAAGAGGACGGTCTGCTGGCGCTCTTCGAGGACGTGGAGCTGCCCCTGGCCGCCGTGCTGGCGCGCATGGAGCGAAGCGGCGTGCGCGTAAACGAGGGCTTCCTGGGCGAGCTGTCCGTGCAGTACGAGGAGGAGCTCTCGCGCATCGAAACGGAGATCTACGCACTGGCCGGTGAGGAGTTCCTGGTGAGCTCGCCCAAGCAGCTGCAGCACATCCTGTTCGAGAAGCTCAAGCTGCCGCCGCTCAAGAAGACCAAGACCGGCTTCTCCACCGACGAGAAGGTGCTGGAGCAGCTCTCGGCTCAGCACGAGCTGCCAGCCGCGATCCTGGCCTACCGGCGCCTGGCCAAGCTCAAGAGCACCTACGTCGACGCGCTTCCGCGGCTGGTGAATCCGGAGACCGGCCGCATCCACCCCTCGTTCCACCAGACCGGAGCTGCGACGGGCCGGCTCTCGTGCACGGATCCCAACCTGCAGAACATCCCGATCCGCACCGAGGAGGGCATCCGCATCCGCGAGGCCTTCATTCCCGCCGAAGGCATGACGCTGCTCTCGGCGGACTATTCCCAGGTGGAGCTGCGCATCCTGGCGCACTACTCCGGTGACGAGAGCCTGATCGAGGCCTTCGAGAAGGGCGAAGACGTGCACCGGCGCACGGCCGCGGAGGTGGCCGGGATCGATCCCGACGCGGTCACGGCCGAGCAGCGCGCCCGGGCCAAGGCCATCAACTTCGGGATCATCTACGGATCCACCGCCTTCGGCATCGCCAACCAGCTGGGCATCGCCAGCGCCGACGCCCAGGCCACCATCGACACCTACTTCGAGCGCTACCGCGGGGTGCGCCGATTCCTGGACGAGACCATCCAGCGGGCGCGGGAAGAGGGCTTCGTGCGCACCCTGCTGGGGCGCCGCCGCTGGCTCCCGGATCTGGGCTCCCGCAACCGGGTGCTGCGCCAGGCCGCCGAGCGCATGGCGGTGAACACCGTGATCCAGGGCACTGCAGCCGATCTCATCAAGAAGACCATGGTGGAGGTGCACGAGGCGCTGGCCGCCGAGGCGCCCGAGGTCCGGATGATCGTCCAGGTACACGACGAGCTGGTCTTCGAGGTACCCACCGGCCAGCTGGACCCGATCCGGGAGCGGGTGCGGGAGATCATGCAGGGCGTCTACACCCTGCGCGTGCCCCTGGACGTGGATGTCGGGGTCGGCGCCACCTGGCGGGAAGCCCACTAGGGCGCCCCGGCCCAGGCAGCGAATAGGATCCGAGGAAGTGCCGTCCAAGAGCCGGGAAGCGCCGAGCGACGCCGAAGCCATCGAGCGGGCTCGCCGCGGGGACCACGAGGCCTTCCAGGTGTTGGTAGAGCGCTATCAGAGTCGGGTTCATCACCTGGCGCTTCGAGTCCTGCGGGACGAGGAAGCGGCTCGCGATGCCGTCCAGGAGGGCTTCCTGAAGGTGTATCGCTCTCTCGACCGCTTCGAGGGGCGCTCCAGCTTCTACACGTGGCTCTACCGGCTTGTGTTAAATCTGTGTCTCGACATGCGCCGCCGCGATCGCTCCGGCCGCGAAGTGGAGTGGACCGAGGAGCGCGCCCACGAAGCCGAGCAAGCGGGGGTCGGAACCCTGGAGGCGGCCGGGGGCGGGCCCGAGGGGGCCTTGGAGCGGGCGGAGATCCGGCGGCGCGTGGCGGAGGCCATCGACACGTTGCCGGCGGGCCAACGGGAGACCTTGATCCTGCGCGAGGTGGAAGGCCTCAGCTACCAGGAGATCGCCGAGGCGCTCTCCATCTCGAAGGGGACCGTGATGAGCCGGCTGCACTACGCCCGCAAGAAGGTGGCCAAGATCCTGGAAGAGGAGGGCATGGCGTGAGCCGTCGCGATCGTCGGGGAGAGCGGCTGCACGCCTGGGCCGACGGCGAGCTGCGCGGGCTGAGCGCGCGGCGGGCCGCCCGGGCCGTGGAGCGCTCGGAGGGGGCGCGCCGCGAGGTGGAGCAGGTGCGGCTCGTCGGAAGCTGGGTGCGCGAGGCCCTGGGCGACGATGAGCGCGGGCCCGACCTGTGGCCCGACATCGCCGCACGGCTGCCGTCCCTGGATGCGGCCCGCGAGTCGGAGCCCCGGGGCCTCTGGCTGTTGCGCCCGCTGGTGGCCAGCGCCACGGTGGCCGTGGCCGTGATGGCGCTGGTGGTCGGCCTGTTACTCGAGCCGCAGGCCGGCAGTGGCGACGTGGTGCAGTGGCTCGACGCCGAGGGCGCCCCGGTCATGGTGTTGGAGGGGCAGGGCGATACGATCATCTGGATGCTGTCGCCCGCCGCCGAAGAGGTCTCGAGGAGCGCCCTGCGTGTCTCGACGTAGCCTCGCCGCGTTCGCCCTGGTGGGCTTGTTGGCGGCTCCGGCTGCCGCCCAGGAAGTGGAGTGGATCCGCCTGAACCTGATGGTCACCCACGCCTCCCAGGCGCCCGGCCCGATCGATCCCTCGGCTGAGGATCTCCACAAGCAGCTTCACAAGGACTTCCGCTACCAGAGCCTGCGGGTCCTGCAGACCGAGAGCCTGCGCTTGTCGATGAACGAGATCGGCCAGCTGCGGCTGCCCAACGGTCGCTGGGTCCGGGTCCGGCCGCTCAACCGGGCCGGAAGCCGGCTGCTGCTGGCTGTCGAGGTGGAGGGGGCCCTGGCTACCGACCTGAGGCTCCGCAATCACCGCAAGGTCTCGATCGGGTCCCACCGCTACAAGGACGGGACCCTGGTGATCACCTTCGAGCCCGATTTCTGACCTGAGCCCCCGGGCCTTTCCCCTCGGGGAAGGAATCCGAAAATTCTCGCCATTTATTTGCTCCGATCCGTGACACATCAGGGTGGGGAGTGGCCACTACCTGTGTGACAACACAGATCCCCTTCCCAGGGAGGCCCGGTCCGCAACGCGCGGCTCGGGCCTTTCCCTTTCGGAGCAGGACGATGCCCTTCGCTCGCCTGCGGCTCACTGCGCGCCCTCCCTCGCGGGGGCCCGCTCTACGCTCGCCTGCGGCTCACTGCGCGCCCTCGATGCAGCAGGGAGCGCTGGGCCGGCCTGGGCGCCTCGGGCTTGCGGGCCACAGGCGGGATGCGTGTGCGTCGATTGGTGGGGCTACATGCCGCGGAACCTAGGGGACAGTCCCGTCAGTTCCCCGTCAGTTCTGCGGATGCAGCGGTGCCGCCGCCCGGGGTGGGCTGCGGCTCGCCGTAAACCTTTGGGACAGTCCCGTAGGTTGTCCCTTTGGGTTGGGGCTAGTAGTTGCGCTCGTCGCCGGCGTGGGAGCCGATCGGGTCCTCGAACGTGAACTCGTAGGGTCCGCGTACCAGGGTGTTGAACATCGGCTTGACGCTGTCGCGATGGAAGAGCGCGGTCACCAGACCGGCCGGCAGGAAGACCGCGGCTCCGGCCACCGTGGTGGCAAGGCCGATCGGCCGCATCACCACCAGGTCGAAGACGGGGTTCACCGAATTACGGTCGATGTTGTCGAGCTTGGAGCCAGCGTGGGCCGGCACAGCCGTCCCCAGTAGCAGGGCGGCAGCGGCCAGGGCCGCGGCGACGCCTCGGATGCGACGGGCCATGATGGATCCCTCCAGGTTGCAGATCCGCGACCTGTCTATCGGCCCTCGGCCCGAAAAGGTGAAGGAAATTCGGCCGGTTGGGAGCTTGGAGCCTCATACGTGCGCAGCTTCGCGGGCAACCTCAGGTGCGCGCCTCCGGATCCCTCAGCCGGCGATCAGCATGCCCCCGTCCACGGCAACGATCTGGCCGGTGACCAGGTCCGAACCGGTGATCAGGGACAGGATCGCCGCGGCCACGTCCTCGGGGTCGCAGACCCGGCCCAGCGGGGCGCGGGCCTCCATGGCGCCCTTGATCGCGTCGTAGGCGTCGCCCAGCCCGCCGGCGAGCCAGCGCCCGGTGATGAAGCCGGGGGCCACGGCGTTCACTCGCACCTTCGGGGCCAGGGCCCGAGCCAGGGTCAGGGTCAGGTTGTTGAGCGCGGCCTTGGACGCGCAGTACGGGATCGAGCTGCCGACCCCCGCGATGCCGGCCACGCTGGAGACGTTGACGATCTCGCCGTCGCCGGCCTCCTCCAGGGGGCCGCGGGCGGCCCGGGCGCACTGGAAGGCGCCCACCACGTTGACGGCCATCAGGTGCTCCCAGTCCTGGGTCTGGACCTTCTCCAGGTCCGCATGGGGCACGAAGACCGTCACGCCGGCGCTCTGCACCAGCGCGTCCAGCCGGCCCAGCTCGGCCACGGCCGCCTCCACCAGGCTCCGGCACTGTGCGTCGTCGGCCACGTCGGCCTGCAGGGCCACCGCCCGCACGCCCAGGGCGCGGGCGTCGGCCGCCGTCTGCTCGGCGTCGTCGGCGGATCGGCTGTAGTTCACCGCCACGGAGCAGCCCCGCCGGGCCAGGTCCAGCGCTGTGGCCCGGCCCACGCCGGTGCCTCCACCGGTGATCAGTGCGGCTCGTCCTTCGACCTCCATCGCCTCCTCCTCTCCTGGGGGGGCCTAGGGTAGCCGAGGTGCCCCCGGCGGGGACTTCACGGCCCCTCGGATGGGGTTAGAATCCCAGGTGACCCGGGCGTAGCGAGAGAACCTGAGAGGCGCATTGGCTCGCGTGATTTCGGCAAACTCTGGCGCGCCCGGGTCATCGTCTGTTGTGACCGGGACGCTCCCGGCGCGTCCAAAACAGGTCGAGAAGCTGAAGGTCGTCGCGCCGGCGGCCGAAGACGTGCTGAGGCGCCACGCCGGCGCTGCGGCGCGAGGGGAGTCGGAACGCATGGCTCGTGGGGCGAAACCGCCGTCCGGGTCGGACGACTTCGCCGAGTTCGGCATCAATGCTGCGCTGGTGGACGAGATCCACCATCGCTACGAAGTCGACCCCGACGCGGTGCACCCGGAGTGGGCGCCGCGTTTCGGCGGGACGGCCACCGCCCGGCCGGCGCCCAGCGCAGGCGCCGCGGCTCCGGCTGCGCCGCCCGCCGCCAAGGGCCCCGAAAGCCTGGCTGAGCTGGGTGCTCCCGAGGCTGAGCGCCACGCGCGTTCGCTGCGCATGATCCATGCCTTCCGCGCCCGCGGCCACCGCGTCGCCGATACCGATCCGCTGGGCGGACGCGACAACTACTTTCCCGAGCTGGATCCCGCCCAGTACGGATTCGGAAACGACGATCTCGACAAGCCCTGCGTCGCAGGGGACCTGCCCGGCGGACCGGTGCAGACCTTGGACGCCATCCTCGGGCGCCTGCGCAGGACCTACTGCCGCAGCGTCGGTGTCGAGTTCACGCACGTTCAGGACGCCGGCTGCCGGACGTTTCTCCAGGATCTGATGGAGCAGAACGAGAACACGCCCGACCTCTCCAACGAGTCGCGGCTGCGCATTCTCGAGAAGCTCTATGCCGCGGAGCTCTTCGAGAACTTCCTCCACACCCGCTTCCTGGGCCAGAAGCGCTTCTCGCTCGAGGGCGCCGAGACCCTGATTCCGCTGCTCGATACGGTGGTGGAAGAGGGCGGCCGCATGGGAATGCGCGAGTTCGTGATCGGCATGGCCCATCGCGGTCGGCTCAACGTGCTTTCCAACATCATGGGGAAGTCGCTCGAGTCCATGTTCTCCGAGTTCGAGGACATCGAGGACATCGAGCAGCCGTTCGGCTCGGGCGACGTCAAGTACCACAAGGGCTACTCGAGCGACCGCGACACGCAATCCGGCAACCGGGTCCACCTGACCCTGACGGCGAACCCGTCCCACCTGGAGGCCGTGAACCCCGTGGTCGAAGGGCGCGTGCGGGCCAAGCAGGTGCGTTCGGCCGACGCCGAGGGCCACACGGTGGTGCCCCTGCTGATCCACGGCGACGCGGCGTTCGCCGGCCAGGGTCTGGTGGCCGAGACGCTGAACCTCTCGCAGGTGGCGGGCTACTCCACCGGCGGCACGGTCCACGTGGTGGTGAACAATCAGATCGGCTTCACCACCAACCCCTACGAGGCGCGCTCCACCCTCTACTGCACCGACGTCGCCAAGATGATCCAGGTGCCCATCTTCCACGTGAACGCCGACGACCCGGAGGCGGTGATCCACTGCGTGTACCTGGCCATGGCCTACCGGCAGCGCTTCCGGGCGGACGTGGTGATCGATCTGGTCTGCTACCGGCGCCACGGCCACAACGAGGGCGACGACCCGAGCTACACGCAGCCGCTGCTGTACCAGAAGATCCGCAAGCGGTCCTCGACCCGGAAGCTCTATAACCAGCAGCTGATCGAGGCGGGGGTGCTGCAGGAGTCGCGCGCGAGCGAGCTGGAAGAGGACCTGCGCGCCAGGCTCGACGAGGCCCTGGACGTGATCGAGACCAACCCGCCGGGGCCGGACGAGCCCTACGACCCGCACGGTCCCTGGACCGGGTTCCAGCGCACGGCACCCGACGAAGATCCCGAGACGGGCGTGGGCAGCGACACCCTGGCCCGGTTGGCCGAGGGCATTGCCACGCTGCCGCAGGACTTCAACCTGCACCCCAAGCTGGCTGCGTTCGTCGAGAAGCGCCGCAAGGTGGTGGCCGAGGACGGCGACGTGGACTGGGCGACCGGCGAGTCGCTGGCCTTCGGCTCGGTGCTCCTGGAAGGCAATCCGGTCCGGCTCTCGGGGCAGGACTCCACGCGCGGCACCTTCAGCCAGCGTCATGCCGCCTTCGTGGATCAGAAGACCGGCGCGGAGTACGCCCCCCTGGATCATCTGGCGGACAACCAGGCGCGCTTCGAGGTCTACGACAGCATTCTCTCGGAGCAAGCCGTGTTGGGCTTCGAGTACGGCTACAGCCTGGCGGACCCGACCACGCTCACCCTCTGGGAGGCGCAGTTCGGAGACTTCGGAAATGGCGCCCAGGTGATCATCGACCAGTTCATCGCCTGTGCACACGTCAAGTGGCAGCGCATGAGCGGTCTGGTGATGCTGCTGCCCCACGGCTACGAGGGGCAGGGGCCCGAGCACTCCAGCGCGCGCATCGAGCGCTTCCTGCAGCTGTGCGCCGAGGACAGCCTGCAAGTGGCCAACTGCACGACGCCCGCGCAGTACTTCCACCTGCTGCGGCGTCAGATGCATCGCGATTACCGCGCGCCGCTGGTGGTCTTCACGCCCAAGAGCCTGTTGCGGCACAAGCGCGCCGTGTCGAAGCCGCGGGAGCTGGCCGAAGGTTGCTTCCAGCGCATCATCGATGATTCGCTCACGTCGGCGGACGCAAATGCGGTCGAGCGCGTGATCCTGTGCTCGGGCAAGGTCTACTATGACCTGCTGGCGGAGCGCGAGCGCCGCTACGGCCAGGGCGACTCGGGCGGTGTGGCACTGGTGCGGGTGGAGCAGCTCTACCCGTGGCCGGGAGCCAGGCTCGGCGAGCTGCTCGGACGCTACGCGTCCGCCGACCGCGTGGTCTGGTGCCAGGAAGAGCCGGTCAACATGGGGCCGTGGACCTTCGTGCGCGAACGCATCCAGGATCTGTTGGGTGCCGGCCAGAAGCTGGCCTACGCCGGTCGGCGCGAGAGCGCGAGCCCGGCCACGGGCTCGGGACGCCTGCACCGCGAGCAGCAAGCGGAGCTGGTGGCTGCGGCCTTCAACGGACTGCCCAGCTGATCCGCCGGCTCTCGGCGGCGCTGGCCTTGTTCCTCGCGGCCTGCGCCTCGCCGGCACCGTCCACGGCGCCGGTCGAGCCCGAGAGCGTGGCTTCGCTGCTGCGGGCGGCCGAGGCGGAGCCCGACGACGCGTTGGCCGCCGAGATGCTGCGGCGTGCGCTCAGCATCGATCCGCAGCGCCCCGACGTCCACGAGCAGCTCTTCCGGCGCACCGGCCGCGCAGCGCGCGGCGCCGCGGTGGCGGCAGAGCCGGTGGCCCTGGCCGAGGCTCATCCCTACGACCCGTGGGCGCGCCTGCGCGCGGGGCGCGCCGAGCGCGATGCGGGACGCCCCGAGGCCGCGCGGGAGCACTGGCGCTGGGCGCTCTTCACCGCCGACCTGGATCCGGCCTCGGCCCAGGCTGCCTTTGTGGAGCTGGCGCGGCTCGGTGAGGGTGCGCGCCGCACGGCCCAAGTTCCCGTGCACCTGTTCGCCGACGAGAGCGTGCGCGCCCATGCGGGCTGGCGCTTTCGCCTGCGCCTGTCGCTGCACGCTGTGAGCGAGGCCCTGGCTCCGATCCTTGGCACGGCGCTGGTGCCCGCATCGATCCAGGGCTTCGATGCGGAGGACGTGGGCGCCGGGATGGCCGAGCTGACCGCCGCATTTCAGCGGCGCGGGCAGCCCGACCCGCCGCGCGGAATGCTGGTCCTGCTGACCGAGCGGTACGCACCGGCGCGGGGTCGTTCGCGCAAGCTGGGGGAGGCGCAGTTCCTGGGGCGGCGTCTGATCGCGCGCCTGAAAGAAGGCGAGATCCTCAGCCGCGTGCTGGCCCACGAGGTCCTGCATCTGTACGGCGCCGTGCACCTCTCGGAGCGCGTGGACTCGCTCATGAACCCGACCGGCGGGGAGTGGGTGCTCCGCGCGCCCAATGCGGCCATCCTGAAGCAGACTCGCAAGCGGCGCTTCGGGCCGGGTGGGCTGGAGCGAAACGTACTGCCCTTCGTCGATATCGACGCCACCATCGACGCATACCTCGCGGTCATCGGCGCCAACCTCGCCCTGCGGCGCGCGGGCATCCAGGAGGTGCTCGACGACGTCTCCACGCCTCGGGCCCGCGCCCAACGCCTGCGCAGTGTCGCCCAGCTCGATCCCCACCTGGGCGATGTGTGCTCCTTCACCGCAGGGTTGCTGTGGCGGGCGCAGCGCGGACCCGAGGCGGTGCGCCTGTTCGACACGGCCGCGGCGCTCTACGGTCCGCGCACACCCGAGGGCCGCACCTCCGCCGCGCGGGCGGACTCGCTCCTGCAGTTCCTTCAGCGCACCGTTCCCGCGCCGCCCTAGAGGTGGAAGCCGAGCAGGTTCCACTCGCTCAGCAGGGCGGCGAACCCGGCGCCGAGCAGGACGAATGCCGTGAGCGCCGCGCGTGCGCCGAAGCTGCCGCGGCGCTCGAGCCAGGCCCGCGCCGCGCCAAAGGCGACCACGGCTTCCAGGCCCAGTGCAACCAGCGGCAGGGACAGGACCGCGAGCATCGACGCGCTGGGTCCGAAGAAGAAGGGCGGCGTGCCGGGCGCCGACAGGAAGGCCGGAAGGCCCAGATCCTCTCCGAAGAACGCCAGCCCCGTGGTTGCAGGAAGCATCAGGAAACCGCTGTTGGCCAGCGCCGCAGCCAGCGCGAAGAACGCGGCCGGTCGCAAGTCGGCGTCGAACGGACGTCGCCGCCAGAGTGCGACGGCGAGACCCAGCGCGAGGAAGGGCCAGGTCAACGCCATGAGCCCGATCAGCCCCAGCTGGACGCCGGCGCTTCGCCATGGGGGGATCCGTTCGAAGGCCATGGGCAGCACGCCGCTCGGGTTGAAGAGCAGATGGGTGATGCGTCCGCCGTGCTCCCGGAAGGTGGCGAAGCTCCCGTCGTCGGCCTGGAAGAGCCCTTCCCCGACGGGCTCGAAGTCTCGCGTCGGGAATACGGGAACCGGACTTGCGGCGATGCGCAGAGCGCCCGTGTCGAGAGCCTCCACCCGGAACTGGAAGTGGGGGTACGCCATCAGCACCTTGCCGAAGGTGTCCCGGTCGTAGCG
>CAMYOO010000087.1:11442-21751 GCA_947260035.1 uncultured delta proteobacterium | reverse complement strand
TCCAGCAGGTCGAGGTCCAGGGCCTCCGGCGGGATGTTGGGGATGCCGGCGCGATGCGAGAGCAGGTGGCGCAGCGTGATCCACTGTTTGCGGTGCTGGCCGAACTCGGGGATGTACTCAGCGACGCGATCCTCCAGGTTCACCACGCGCTGCTCGTCGAGCTTGTGGATCACCATGGCGGTGACGAGCTTCGCCGCGGAGAAGACGTTGCTCGGCGTCTCGGTCGTCGCCGGCACCCTGCGCGTACCCCGTTCGTCTTCGGGCGCGTTGCCGCGCGCGTGCCCCAGGGAGCGATTCAGCACGATGCGCCCGCGGCGCCGGACGCAGAGCTGGAGCATCGGCGTGATGCCCGTGCGGTAGAACGCGCGTGCGGCCTTCCACAGCTCCTCCACTGCGCCCCGCTCTACGCCGGCCCCGGCGACGCCGTCCTCGGGCCCGAAGGAAGTCACGTTGTCCAGATCCCGCGGCACGGCGCAGCGTGACAGGAAGCGCAGCCGGGTCCGGCCCGGCAGGGAGAGGGGGTCCAAGGCGTGTCCTCCGCTGGCTCGTCTAGGGATCTCGAGTGTAGCTCGACCCCTGCGCCGGGGCGGGAGACGCAGCTCCTGCGCAGCTCGCTCCTGGGGCAGCGAGCCCCGGGACGCGGCTGGCGGTGGCTCCGTGGTGTCGAGCGGGCTGGGGCTAGAGCGCCAGGTCCTCCGCCGTGGCGGGACGCATGGCGTCCATGCTCCAGAAGGCGCGCATGCTCGTGACCTGCCCCGCGTCGTCGAAGCTCATCACGCTGATGATGTCGAGCGCCTGCTGCTGGCCCTCGGGCCCGATCAGGACGACCAGGGGCGTGGCCGCTTCGCTCCCGGCCACGCGCACCGGCCCGGTCCGCTTCATCACGACGGTGCCGGCGGAGGCCTGGTAGAAGGCCCGGATGGCGTCCCGGCCGCGATGTGGCTCGGAGCCGATCGGGTCCTCGATGCTGGCGTCGTCGGCGTAGAGCGCGACGATGGTGTCGACGTCTCCCTTGGTGACGAGCTCTGGATAGCGTTCGTAGAGCTGGCGGATGGCGTTGGCGTCGGGCATGCAGCCGATTCTCCCGATCCCGGCGCGTCAGGTCAAACCGCGCGTCGCGGCCCGTCTCCCGACGGGTCGAGGCCCCGCCCCCGACGGATTGACGCGACCGGGGAGATGGTGGAGGCTCGGGCCTCTCATTCCGACGAGACCGAGGAGAAGACGCATGCAGGAGCTACGGAATCGGGTGGCGGTGGTGAGCGGCGGTGCCAGCGGCATCGGCCTCTCGCTGTCCAGGGCCTTTCTCGCCGAGGGCATGAAGCTGGTGATCGCGGACGTCGAGGAGTCGGCGCTGAAGCGGGCGGTCGAAGACCTCGGCGCCGGGGGCGGCGAGGTCACGGGCGTCGTCACCGACGTCTCGAGCATCGAGTCGGTGAGGGCCCTGGCGGACCAGGTCTACGACACCCACGGCGCCTGCCACCTGCTGTGCAACAACGCCGGCGTGAGCGTCGCGAACCTCAACATCTGGGAGACCGAGCCCACGGACTGGGCCTGGGTCCACGGCGTCAACATCCGCGGCGTCGTGCACGGCATCCAGGCCTTCGTGCCGCGCATGCTCGCCGCGGGCGAGGAGGGCTTCGTCATGAACACCTCTTCGGGCGACGGCGGCATCTCACCGCTGGCCGAGCAGTCGGTGTACGCGTCGAGCAAGGCGGCGGTCTCGATCCTGACCGAGTGCCTGGGCGCGCAGCTCAAGGCCCAGGGGGACAAGCTCCGGGCCGCGATCTTCTATCCCTCGGGCGGCATGCTGAACACCGGCATCTGGACCACCCGCCGCAACCGGCCCGCCGACCTGGCCCGGGACACGCCCTTCCCCGAAGGCACCGAGATCACCTTCGACCAGTTCATGAACGGCATGAAGCAGGCGGGCATCGAGCTGCCCGTGCAGGATCTCGACGAGCTGGCCCGCTTCGCCGTGGAAGGGATCCGCAAGGGCGACTTCGTGATCATGATCGGCCGCGAGCAGATGGAGGCCCAGCTGCTGGAGCGCGCCCAGAAGCTCGCCCGCGGCGAGTGCCCGATCGACGTCTTGCCGTCCATGGGCTGAGGCCCGTCGAGAACGTGAAGGCGGAGCGATACCCGCGCCGCCGGCAGCTCGCGCTGTTCGCGCTCCTGTTCGTCTCCTGCGAGGTCGCCGCCGGCGTGGCGCTGGCTTCGTTGCTGGCGCTCGACCGGATGCCGCCCACGCAGTTCCGGCTCAGCGAGGGCCAGCGGCAGAGGATCGAGCAGCTGCTGGCCGGTGAGCTGAGCTACCTCCGCCACGATCCCCGGCTCGGCTGGTCGCTGCTTCCCGGCGGCGGCGGCGGCGACTACCGCGCCAACGCCCAGGGCTTCCGCGCCGACCGCGAGCATCCCTTCCGCGTTCCGCAGGGGCGTGTGCGCATCGGGGCGTTCGGGGATTCCTTCACCCACGGTGACGAGGTCGCCTTCGCCGATACCTGGGGCGAGCAGCTGGCCGCGCTGTCTCCAGGGCTCGAGGTGCTGAATTTCGGGGTGCCGGCCTACGGGCCCGGTCAGGCGCTGCTCCGCTACGAGGCCGAGGCCGAGCGCTTCGAGCTGCCGATCGTGACGCTCGGCGTGATGACGACCAACATCGAACGGGCCGTGAACCGCTTCCGCCCCTTCCTGGTGCGTCACGACGGGATGCCGATGGGCAAGCCGCGCTTCGTCCACGAAGGCGGCCAGCTGCGGCTGCTCGAGAATCCGCTCGCCTCGATCGAGGACTACGCGGCGCTGCTGGCCGACGAGGCGCACTGGATTCCGCGTCTCGGCCAGGGCGACTACTTCTACCAGCGACGCTTCGCCACGTCTCTGCCGGCCTGGCCCTTCAGCCTGCGGATGCTCGGCGTCGGTTGGCACGTGCTGATGGAGCGCGGCGGGCCCGGGCGCCCGATCGCCGGTGGGCAGTACAACGAGGACTCCCAGGCGTTCGCCGTGCTGCTCGCGGTCTGCGAGCGCTTCCGCGAGCAGGCGCTGCGGCGGGGCTCCGTGCCGGTGTTCGTGCTGCTGCCGCCGCGGCGCGACATGCGCGACATGCGCCGCACCGGCCGCGCCCGCCACGCGCCGCTGGTCGAGCGGCTGCGGGAGCAGGGCGCGCGAGTGGTCGACGTGGCCCGCGCCTTCGCGGATCGCCCGGGCGAGGTGGGCGAAGGCGTCAGCGACGTGGCGCCGGGTGACCGGGTGCTGGCCACCACCGGCTGGGGCGGCTTCGCCGAGCAGGTGAAGACCGGGGTCGGCGGCGCCGTGCCGATTCCCGAAGAGATGCCCTTCGAGGACGCCGCCTCGCTGCTGATGACGTATGGCACCTCGCACTACGCGCTCAAGGACCGCGCCGCGGTGCAGCCGGGCGAGACCCTGCTGGTGCTCGGGGCCGCCGGCGGTGTGGGGCTCTCGGCGGTGGAGCTGGGCAAGGCGCCGCCTCCAGCGACGAGAAGCTGGCGGTCTGCAAGGAGAAGGGCGCCGACGAGCTGATCAACTACAGCCGTGAGGATCTGAAGGAGCGCACCAAGGAGCTGACCGGGGGCCAGGGGGCGAACGTGGTCTACGACCCGGTGGGCGGCGACTTCGCCGAAGCGGCCCTGCGCGCCACCGCCTGGGAGGGGCGCTACCTGGTGATCGGCTTCACCGCCGGCATCCCGAAGATCCCGCTCAACCTGGTGCTGCTCAAGGGGTGCCAGGTGGTGGGCGTGTTCTGGGGCTCGTTCACCGGGCGAGAGCCGGAGAAGAACCGCGCCAACACCGAGGAACTCTTGTCGTGGTGCGTGTCGGGCCGCATCAAGCCCCACATCTCGGGTCGCTATCGGCTGGAGGAGGTGGGCCAGGCCCTGAACGACATGGGCGCGCGCAAGGTCACCGGCAAGGTGGTGCTGGTCCCCTAGCCGGCTCGGCTAGGCCAGCTTCTGCGGGCTCTCGATCAGCTCGCGGATCCGATCCAGGGCGCCGGCGCAGTAGAGGCCGTCCTCGGTGCGCTCGTCGTAGCTCCACTTGAGGTGTGCACGGAGGCGTCCGTCGGGGCCCTCGTGGATGCGGCCGATGACGCAGAAGATGGGGCAGGTGCCGTGCTCCCACAGATGGTGGTAGCCGGCGTCGAGCCCCACCGAGCCCAGGTTCGCCACGAACGCTGACGAGTACATGGGGTCGGATTCGATCATCGAGGCGGGCAGCAGGCCGAAGGCGTCGGCCAGGTGTGCCAGGCCCATCAGCGCGCGCACGATCGGCGGGGGCAGGCGCAGCAGCAGGTCCACCTCCTTGTCGGAGGTGGTCTTCTTTTCGCTCTTGCCGTCGCGGATGCCCCCCAGCAGATGGTCGACCCAGTCGTCCAGGGACGCGTGCGGATCGACGCGGCGCTTGATGGTGGTCAGCTCGCCCTCGTCGCTGAAGCGCTTCTTGGCGCTGAACGTCAGCCAGATGCCGTTGCGCTGCCAGAGACGGCCGCCGGCCACGAAGCGGTTGAGGCGAGGACGTTCGTGGAACGCCACGGCGATGCTGCGCAGTATCAGGTGGAAGACGGTCATGGGCGCGTCGTCGGGGCGCGTGGCGTTGTGCTGCTCCACGAAGCGCAGCGCTTCTTCGACCGCCACCTCCTGGTCGAAGAGCACCAGGGAATCGTTGCGCCGCGGCGAGATGAAGGGCATGAAGCGCCGCAGCGGCGCGGCGTCGCGCACCAGCGTGCCGTCGGGTCGCCTTCCGAACATCACCACCTCCGGGTCGGGCTCTATGCGATCTCCCAGACCGCCGAGATGATGGCACGCCCAGCGGCGGGATCCACTGCCTTGAGGGCGACCCGGCCGTCGATCTCCAGGAGGTCGAAGACGGCCGACATGGCGGCGGCGATGCCGTCCAGGTAGACGGAGTGCTCGGCGATCGCGAGCGGCAGCTCGCTCAGCTCGAAGCGGCCCTTGCTGTCGCCGACGGGCACGAAGGAGATGCTTCCGAAGTTGCGGTAGATCTGGCTCCAGACCTTGGAACTCCACTGCAGCAGGCGTCCGGGCTCGTTTCCGCGCAGCCGCAGGGCCATCGCGACGAAGGAACGAAGGATGGGCGAGGTGAAGGTCTCGGCCAGGTTGGCGCGCAGGATTTCCCGGGCTCGATCCGGCCCGGCCTCGCGGTAGAGGACCTCGGTCACCTCCACGTCCAGCTCGAGATCCAGGAAGGCGATGCGGCTGGCGCCGGCGATGGCCTGGCGGCTCTCCGGGCGCAGCCCGGAACGCACTCGGCGGCCCAGCTCCGCGTCATGGCGGTCGATGGCTTCCAGGGTTCCCTGGATGAATCCTCCCAGCATGCTCGGTGAGGCGATCATCTTCCCGGCGGATCGGCGTCGCGTCGGAAGCGCTTGAGCCCGGCGCGGGTCCGGCTACGCGGGCAGCGGCGGGCGGGACATGAGCCAGACCGGCACGTCGAAGACGGGGACCTCGTCTGCCAATTCGAAGCCGGCGCGCTCGTAGAAAGCGATGTTCTCGGGGCGATCGGTCTCGAGCCAGGCCCCGCGCCGATCCGCGTCTACGCGCTGCAGCCAACCTTCCAGGAGTACGCGGCCCAGGCCGCGCCGCTGGCAGTCCGGGTCCACGCCCAGGGTGCCCAGGTACCAGTGGGGCAGGATCGGGTGGTGGGCGGCCAGGGTGTCGAAGGCCTCCGCCCAGCGCCGAGCTGCCTGGGGGCGCTGCACGGCGATGGCCCACAGGCGAAGCGCCAGTCCCGGGGGAGGCAGGGGCCAGGCGCCGGGCGGCACGGAGACCAGTGCGCCCACCAGGCCCGGATCGCGCACCCCCAGGACCAGGCCGTGGCTCGCGCCGGCCGCCAGGGTGGTGCGCACGGCGGCCCGGTTGGCCCGCACCCGGGCACGAGGCCCGCGTTTGCCCAGCACGACTCGGTTCAGCGGGTTGTCGCGAAAGGCGCGGGCCAGCAGGGCCGCTGCGGGGCGCAGCTCCCCCGGCGAAAGCGGGCCGACTTCAGGCGTCTTCCAGGCCCAGGTTGCGGCGGATGCGCGGGAGCGGGTCTTCGATGTCGGGAGCGAAGGCCAGGCCCGTCACCTGCTCGTAGGCTTCGATATAGCGGCGTGCCGCCTCGCAGCGTACGTCGTCGGGCAGGGTCGGCGACGGGCCGTCCCCGGCGTAGCCCTGCTCGCGCAGCCAGCGGCGCACGTACTCCTTGTCCAGCGCCTCCGGGTCGCGCCCCTCGCGCATGGCGCGCTCGTAGGCCTCCCGGTACCAGTAGCGGGACGAGTCCGGGGTATGGATCTCGTCGATCACCATCAGCTCGCCGGCATCGTCCAGGCCGATCTCGTACTTGGTGTCCACCAGGATCAGGCCGCGGGTTGCGGCGAAGCGCTGACCCTCGGCGAAGAGCCGGCCGCACAGCTCTGCTGCAGCGTCGAAGGTCGCTTCTTCGATGGCGCCGCGCTCGATCAGCTGGGCGCGCGAGGCCGCCTCGTCGTGGTCACCCTTGGCGGCCTTGGTGGTGGGCGTGAGCAGGGGCTCGGGCAGCGGCTCGTGGCGGCTCATTCCCTCGGGCAGGACGTGTCCGCAGTACTCGCGATCGCCGCGCTCGTACGCGGTCCAGATCGAGGTGGAGGTCGAGCCCGTCAGGTAGCCGCGGTACACGAACTCCACCGGCAGGGGGCGGCACTCGCGCACGCGCGAGACGCACGGGTCGGGAACGTCGATCAAGTGGTTGGGCGCCACGTCCCGCGTGCGCTCGAACCAGAAGGCCGCCACCTGGTTCAGCACCTGGCCCTTGAGCGGCAGCGTGCCCACCACGATGTCGAATGCGCTCACCCGGTCGGTCACGACGATGGTGCGCTGGTCTTCCGACACGTAGCTGTCGCGCACCTTGCCTTCGTCGCGCGCGCCGAGCCCGGTCAGGTCGGTCTGCTGAAGGGTCCGGCCGCAGAGCTCTTGCAGAAGCTGGATGTCGATGCCCATCCCTTTTCTCTCCTCGAGGAGTGTCCCCCCGTGCATTCATGCAGGAACGTCCCTGAATGCAGGAGTGGCACTGGGTGCAGGAAACCATCTGGGGCGGCGGGGTTCAAGGGCCGCGCAGCACTTCCCCGTCGGGGATGGTGCGGGGGCCGTCGTCGGCGCGGACCTCGACCTCGCCTTCGGCCACCACGTTCGCCCCGAAGTGCACGTCCCCGTGCACGCGGAGGCGCCGGCAGCGGGCCAGCGAGGGCGCTCCTGCCGGGAAGCGCTCCTGGAGCTGGTCGATGCGCTTGTAGAACGCCGTATCGAGATCGACCACCAGGGTTCCCAGCTCCGGCGCCCGGGCGGAGACCACCCGGGCGTCCTCGGCCACCCGGAAAGCATCGGACCACAGGGCCAGCAGGTCGTTGGTGGTCTTGACCGGCGCGAAGCGCGACTCCGGCACGCAGACCGCGCGCGCACCGTCGAAGACTTCGATGGCCGCGCCCATGGCCGTCTCGAGCTGAATCACCTTGGGGCTGCTTGCGTCGCCGGGGTCCAGCGTCTTGTCGTTGCGGATCATCGGCAGCCCAAGCACGCCGTCGCGTTTGCGCAGGGCGCTGTCCAGGGCCGCCAGGTCCAGCCACAGGTTGTTGGTGTTGAAGAAGCGGAAGCGCGAGACGTCCTGGAACTCGTCCAGCTCGTCCTCGGGACACTGGGCCACCTCGCGCAGCACCAGCGCGCCGTCGTTGCGCCGGGCCAGGTGTCCGCCCTTGCGGTGGGCTTCGGTGCGCGGACAGACCTCCATCAGGAAGGGGACGTTCTCGTCGGCGATGTAGCCCAGCACGTCGACGTCGGGAATCGCGCCCAGGTTGTCGGCGTTGGACACGAAGGCGAAGCGGTAGTCGGCGTCCAGCAGCGCCTTCAGCATGCCCGACGTCACCAGCGCGGTGTAGATGTCGCCGTGGCCCGGCGGGCACCACTCGTGCTCCGGGTTCGCGGGCCACTCGGCCGGCGCCAGCCCGTCCGCGAGGATCTTGGGCACCTTGTGCTGCAGGAAGTCCGGCGGCACGTCCGAGGCCAGCTCGCTGTGGCGCGCCAGCAGCGCCAGTGAGTCGTCCCGGGTCCGGAAGCTGTTCATCAGCACCAGGGGTAGCCGGCAGCCGTGCCGGCGGCGCAGGTAGAGGATCTGCTCCGCGATCAGGTCCAGGAAGGTCAGGCCGTCCTTCACCGGAAGCAGCGACTTGGCCCGGGTCATGCCCATGCTGGTGCCCAGGCCGCCGTTCAGCTTGATGACGGCGCAGCGCCCCAACGCCCGGGCGCCCGACTCGCGGTGGGCCGCCAGGGCACCCGCCTGCGGCACGTCGTCCACGGGCCCGATCGCGTCCCGGGAGAGCAGGCCCGTGCTGCCTGCCCTCAGCGCCTCGTAGTAGTGGCGGAAGGTCTCGATCGCCACCGGCGGCAGGCCCTCGGCCCGCATCTTGGCTTCGAAAGGCTGGAATGCGTCGCTCGGCTCCACCATCGGGCTCCTCCCCCCAGGGTCCGGAAAGCTAGCAAGTGGCCAAAAGTCCGGGGTCCTTCCTGCCGATCAACGATGAGATGGGTAGGGCAGGCACGCGGCGGATGCTGTGTACGCGCTGTGGCGAGACCGCTGCGCCCGACAGCCGGGTTGCCGGCTCAGACCGTCTGGAACTGGCCCTGTGGCTGGTCTTCCTGGCGCCGGGGCTGCTCTACTGCTTCTGGCGCCATCTCCAGCGGCGGCGCACCTGTCCGGCCTGTGGAAGCTGCGACCTGATCCGCGAGTCCCGGGCGTCGCGCCGCCGGGACCTTCAGAACGAGACCCTCCCCGCGCCTGGGGCAGCGCGCGGGCGGTTGGTGTACGCGGCGCCACGCATCTCATGGATGGCGTCGCCCGGCGTGCGCCTGCGCCGCATGACGCGCGGAGGCGCCCTGGCCGGCGCCGGGGTGGTCGCCTTCGCGTTCGTCTCGATGAACACCGTGAATGTGAAGCCCGATGAGCGCGCACTCATCGCCGCGGTACAGCCCCAGGACGAGGCCGAGATGGAGAAGCAGCGCGCCCGGCGCGTCGAGGGTCGTCGCCACCGCGAGTGCGAGCGGCTCTGCACGGAGTTCCACCGCAGCCAGGCCCACGGTCATCGCAAGTGCATGGACAATTGCCTGGCCAAGCTCTTCGACGAGTCCGGCAACGAAGTCGCCCGCAGCGCCTGTGCCGACCTGCTGGACCCCACCGCCTGCGATTTCGTCGCCGGCAGGAGCAAGCCCCGGCCGAATCCGACCGCAGACGCTGCGGACCCCATGGCCGAAGGATCATTGACGGACCTGACCCGGGGCCGCTAGAACGGGGGATGCCCTCCGCCCGGTGCGCACCGCTCCTGGCCTTTGCGATGTGCCTTGCAGGGCTGTCGCTGGCGTGCGGCGGCCGCTCCGCCCAGGTCGTCCGTATTGGAGAGGGCCTCTGGGTCTCCTCCGCGAAGGGCGGCAAGGGTTCGGCCGACGAAGCAGCCCGCCGCCAGGAGGTGCAGGAGCGCGCCGAGCGCTTCTGCGGCGAGCAGGGGCTGGTCCTCGAGGTGGACTCGCTGGTCAGCACGCCGAGCCGGCCGGACGACGACACGCCGTCGGCCAGTCTGACCTTCCGCTGCGTGGACAAGGGGGACGCATGAGCGCCACGAAACGCACCCTGATGTGGGTCATGGCCCTGGCCTACGCGGCTGCGGGCTTCAATCACCTGCTGAACCCACAGTTCTACGTGGCCATCATGCCGCCCGGCTTGCCGGACCCGGAATGGCTGAACGTGCTCTCCGGCCTGGCGGAGATCCTGCTGGCCGTCTTCCTGCTGGAGCCGCGCACGCGCGTACTGGCTGCCTGGGGGATCATCGCGCTGCTGATCGCCGTCTTCCCGGCCAACGTCTACGTGGCGATGAACAACGTGGGCATCGACGGCCCGGGCACCGGCGCCGGCGGGCTCAACTGGGTGCGACTTCCCTTCCAGGCGCTCTTCGTGGCCTGGGCCTGGTGGTACACCCAGCCCGACGCCGAGACGCCGCCGCCCAACATCCCGTAGCGGCGCCCAGCAGCATCCACCCGGCAGCCAGGGCCCCGGGCGTGAGCCACGGCTCGCCCAGGGGCGGTGCGTCGCGCAGCGGCTCCAGTGCCAGCCGCAGGCCGCCGAATCCCATCAGCACGATCGGCGTCACCAGGGCGGCCGGAACGCGGCGGGCGACAGCGGCCAGGGCCATCCAGCCGCTGATCTCGTAGAGGGCCAGGGGATGGTCCGGCCCGTCGCAGCAGCCGGCCAGCAGGCAGCCGCTTCGCGCCACGGCCAGCGCCGGGAG
>CAMYOO010000087.1:0-11387 GCA_947260035.1 uncultured delta proteobacterium | reverse complement strand
GCGGCGCGGCAGGCGCAGGCTCCCAGGACGAGTCCGATCGCGAAGCGGACGCGATTCCCAGGCTCGGCGTCCCGCAGCGCGAAACCGAGCCACGCCAGCCAGAAAGCGGCCCACCAGACGAGAGGCTGCAACACAGCGGCCATTGCGGAGCACCGCTGCACGCGGCGTGCCGTCGGCATCCCGCTTGCTGAAGCAGCGCGGCATGGACGCGCTCTTCGCGCTGGTCGGAGTCTGGACGCTGCTGCTCGTGGCCCCGGAGCTGGCCGCGCGCGTCGGTGCGGGCGCGGCGCTGCTCTGCGTCCACGCCGCGGCTACCGCCCTGCTGCTGGTCACACGCCCGCGCGACGCCGCTCCGCTGGCGCCGAGGCCCCGGGTTCTCGTCGTGGCGTGGACGGCGGGATGCGTCAGCTATCCGGGCTGGATCGCCGCCACATGGCTCGTCGGCAATGCGCTGGGGCTTCCGCCGCGGACGGGTGGGCTGTCCGCTACGGCCGGACCCGCGGTGTGGCTGGCGGCCCTGCTGCTGGCGCCGATCTTCGAGGAACTTCTCTACCGGGAGCGGCTGCTCGACGCGCTGCGCGTGCGCCTGGGAGCCCCCGCCGCCGTCGCTGCCACCAGCGCGCTGTTCGCACTGCCCCACGCCGAGCCGTGGCACATTGCCGCCACGGCGCTGGTGGGGCTCGGGCTCGGTGCGGCGCGCTGCGCCGGGGCGCCGCTGGCCGCCTGCATGGCCTTCCACGCCGGGCTCAACGCCGCCGCATGGCTGGCGGGTCAGGGCACCCACGACCCGGTCTTGAACGTGCCGACGAAGAACTGATCCACCCCATCCAGCACCAGGATTATCGTGCCGCTCACCTTCTGCAGCGGCGGATCGAGTTCGCCGTTGGCCTTGTCCTTCACGAAGGTCGCGGCGTACTCGAGGGTCATGGAACCCTCGCCGTTTCCGTTCGTGATCTTCGAGGTGGCGTAGACGCGCTGGCTCACCTCGACGCTCTTCTTCGTCACGATCACGGCGGCCGCTTCGTCGTCCACCACCTGGCCGTTGAAGCGCTCGCCGTCCCCGAAGACGCCCGCCGCCGAGTTCAGGCCGCAGGACGCGGGGAAGGTGAATGCCAGCAGCGACTCGACGTCGACGTCCACGTCCGCATCCAGGAAGGTGGCGGTCGTGCCGCCCTTCCCCTTGCACGCCACCTTTACGACCGGCCCGTCGTCGGTATAGATCTCGCCCTTGATATCGACCTGGAAGGTCAGATCTGCCCCCGCCGCCCCCGCCAGTGCGTGTGTGAGGCGATTCGCCCCGGATCGGTCGGTTCTCGCCGCTGCTCTGGCTATCCCCACGGTCATGGGCGTACCCTGTGGAATTCGCCCGCAGCCAACAGGGAGGCCGCCATGGCCCGTCCGCCCAGCGTCGAATCCCACATGATCAAGATCCTCGCCGGAATCGCAGCCGTCGCGATCTTCGGCGTGCTCGCCCTGGTCCCGTACCGGCTCTACGCCCGCGACATCCGCCACGCGGAGGTGCAGGCTCACCGGGTCGCCAGCGTCGCTCACACCGCGCTCAGCGCCGCCGTGGCCCGTGGCGAGGACGTCACCGATCTGGCCAACCGCTTCCAGGGAATCGCCGACTTCGAGATCCGCCTGCGCAAGCAGCAGGCGGGCGAGCTGGATCCCGCCACCACCACCGGTCGCGGCACCAGCAAGCTGGCTGGGACCGACCTGACCTACACCGCGGCGCCGATCGAGGACGCCGCCGGGCAGGTCTACCTGGCGACCATGCACTTCGACCTGTCGCCCATGAAGCGCGAATCGGTGCGCCTGATCATCGACCTGGTGCTGGCCGTGGTGCTGGGCTCCGCCCTGTTCTCGGCGGTGGTCTACCTGATGATCCGCCGCTCGCTGGTGGAGCCGCTGAAGGTCGTCACGCGCACGGTCCAGGAGATCGCCGACAGCAACGTGCCCGCCGCCATGCCGGAGTTCGAGACCCGCGAGATGTCGGCCCTGGCCGACGCCATTGCGCGCGCCTGCCGAGCCCACGGCGCCTCGATCTGAGCCGGGCCCGCCTCAGGGCAGGTCGCCGCGCCGGAACGAGCGGAAGCCGAGGGCGGCGCAGAGGCTGCCGATGGCCACCGGGTAGACGAGCGCCCAGGCCAGGTAGCCATCCCGCCCGAAGGCGTCCAGGATCACGAACGCCGACGGGCCAAGCAGCACCAGGTCCGGGTCGAAGAGCATCATGGCCGCGGTGCGGAACACCTGGAGCGGGTTCACCAGGGCGATGCCCACCGCCGTCTCGGGCGGGACGTGCTGCTGCACCATGACCCCCAGCAGGATCAGGTCCAGGAACAGCACCAGCACCAGCCACACCACGAAGGCGGCGCCCTGGGCCACGTCCACGGAGCGCGCCAGGCTGGAGATCAGCATGCCCATGCCCAGGAAGCACCAGGCCAGCGCTCCCAGGAAGGCGGTGTAAAGGGCGAAGAGGTCCCAGGGAACCGGGATCTCCTGGAGCACGCCC
Organism: uncultured delta proteobacterium; assembly: GCA_947260035.1. Classification (GTDB taxonomy): domain Bacteria; phylum Myxococcota_A; class UBA9160; order UBA9160; family JAFDET01; genus JAFDET01. Next base: position 8,875 of record CAMYOO010000087.1, on the reverse strand, counting down.
CAACCGGCGCCCGCCGCCATGGCCACGAAGACCGGCGCGAACACCACCACGAAGCGGCCCGCCATGCGGCCCCAGAACCAGCCGCCCAAGGAGACCGGAAGCGCCAGCAGGTACTCGAAGACGCCGGCCTCCCGGTCGCCGGCCACGGAGCGCACCGTGGTGATGAGCACGAAGATCGGCAGCACCGCCATGCAGATCTGGATGTAGGTGACCAGCAGCCGCGAGAGCCCCATGAAGCCCAGGATGCGCGACTCGGTCACGCCGAACGCGAAGAGCAGCGCCACGGTGCCGCCGAAGACCAGCGAGTAGACGGCGAACCAGCGCGCCCGCAGCGACTCCACCATGTCCAGCTTCGCGACCAGCCAGAAGTCGCGCAGCAGGTGCGACGGCGGCGGCCCCGCGCCTTCGGGCGCCAGCGCGGTGCCGCTACGGGGCAGGGCGTCGTCGCTCATCTTCCAGCGCCAGGATCTGCTCGCGCAGCTTCGTCAGGTCGAGTCCCTCGGGCGCGCTGCTCCGCGCCCCGTACCCGTAGCCCATGGGTGAGTTCCGCACCTTGACGAAGCGCGCGTCGCGCCCGTCGAGCCAGGCATCGCCCGCCAGCTCCTGCACCCATACCTCCGTGACGTCCGCGTCCTGATCGCGCTCCCAGATCAGCGCGCAGCCCACGTCGTCGAAGCGGTGCAGGTGGCCGTCGGCGGTGCGCAGCTGGGTTGCGAAGGAGCGCTCGGAGATGGCCATCTGGCAGCGCTCGCAGGTGTCGCGGTCCCAGCTCACCTTGCCCGGCCCGCTGTCCGGCTCGACGCCGCAGGCCGCCAGCAGGAGCAGCGCGGTTGCGATGCGTGCAGCACGCAGACTCCGTCTCACGCGTCGCTCCGCTCGGCTTCGTGCAGCTCCAGGGACGTGACGAGGCCTGCGTAGCGGGACACAGTGCCCAGGAAGCGCAGTCGGTCGGGGCCGGGCACGCTTCCCTCGAAGACACGTCCGCCGTCGGTCTCGTGCAGGCCCCACGCGCCCAGGGCACGAGCTACGGCTGCGTCGACGCGGGAGATCTGGAGCCGGCACGTCAGCCGCGAGCCCAGCGAGTTCGCGTCGGCGATGCGGTCGTCCAGGGCCACGCGCCCCTGGTCCAGCTCGACGACGCGGTGCACCAGCGAAGCTACCTCGTCCAGGCGGTGGCTCGAGATCAGCATGGTGGAGCGGGCGGCGCGCTCGGCCAGCAGCTCGAAGAACACGGCGCGGGCCTCCGGGTCCAGGTTCGCCGCAGGCTCGTCCAGGATCAGCACGTCGGCGTCGCGGCCCAGCGCCACCGCGATCAGCAGCTTCTGCTTCTGGCCGCCGGACAGCTTTTCGAAGGGCTGCCGCGCCAGCGGCCCGGGGTCCAGGCCGAGCCGCGAAGAGACCTGGGACATGCGCTCCCGGGGGCTCGCGCAGACCGACGACGCGAAGTCCAGAAGCTGCGCCACCGGCATCTTCAGGGGCGGCGGCAGCTGGGGAACGAAGCCCAGGCGACGCAGCACGCGCGTACGCTCTGCGCGCGGCGCCAGGCCGCCCACCGCCACGTCGCCGTCGTAGGCGTACTCGCCCAGCAGGCAGCGGATCAGGGTGGTCTTGCCGGCGCCGTTGGCGCCCACCAGGGCGACGCGCTCGCCGGGATCGATCTCCAGGTTCACCGCGTCCAGCACCCGGTTGCCCCGGAACGCCTTGGAGAGACCCTGCAGACGGATCCCGGAGCTGGCCAGCGCACTCACAGCAGATTCCTCAGTCCCTTGATCTCGTAGTTGAGCGAGTCCGTGGGGCAGACGTCGACGCACATGCCGCAGCGCGTGCAGTCCGGGCCGATATCCACCTTGGCATCCTCGGCGCGTCCCTTGATGGTCAGCTCGAGGACGTGGGGAACTTCGCAGATCTTGCGGCAATCGCCCTCGTGGGCGCAGCGCTCCAGGCTGTAGACCACCCGCACCGGCGCGCCGGCGCCGATCACGCCGTAGGTCAGGCCGATGGGGCAGACGTAGCGGCACCAGCCGCGCCGCGAGTAGACGATCTCGAAGACCAGCAGCAGCAGCACCCAGAGCAGCGCCAGGCTGGGGCCGTACACGACGGCTCGGCTCAGGATGCCGATCGGGTTCAAGGTCAGGAAGAGGGTGTGCCCCGTGATCAGGGCCAGCACGGCGAAGCCGACCCACAGAACCGTGCGCACACCGCGGTGCAGCACGTGGTCCTGCACGATCCCGCGCTCCGCCAGGCGCACGTGGAGCTTCTCGGCCAGCTCGGCCACGAAGTGGTAGGGGCACACCCACGAGCAGAAGGCGCGCCCGCCGATGACGCCCCACAACACCAGGACCGTCAGCATGCCGATCACCAGGTTCACGGCCACGTGCCGTTGGGCCAGCATCACCAGGAAGCTCGAGTAGATGTCCGCCAGGTGGAAGCCCAGGAAGCGCGATGCGGTCAGCGAGCCCTCGACGATTTGGATGTCGAGCCAGAACGAGAGCGTGAAGAGCAGATTCACGCCGATCAGGACCGCCCAGCGTCGGTTCCGCCAGGTGAAGCCGGGGGGATGGGCGCGGGCCTCCTCCAGCAGCTGCGTCACGTGGGCGCGGCGCTTGCGGCCGTGGAGGATCTCCGCGGCGTCGCTGATCTCCGTCGGCTTGCGCGGCGCGCGTCCAAACATCTCGGCGACGCCGGAAAGGAAGCTCATCAGGACTCCACGGCGTCGAGCCGCGGCCCGGGCTTGGCGCGGGGCTCGATGACGATCGCCGCCGGCTCCGGCGGACAGATCATCTCGCACACGCCGCAGCCGACGCAGCCGTCCAGCACCCGCGGCGTCCAGGCCTGGCCCCCATCCTCGATCGGGAACGGCACCAGCTGGATTGCGGTCTCGCCGATCGGGCACTCCAGCACGCACAGGTCGCAGGGGTCGCGGTCGTAGGGGTGATCGCGCACCAGGATCGGCTTCCAGCGATCTACCTCCTCGTAACGGAGACGGCCCCGAAAGCCCGGATCGCGCACGGGGCCGCGGAAGCCCTTGCCCTGCCGCGCCAGGCACCGCTCGGGGCGAGCCAGGCGGGCAAATCCGGCTTCCACCTCTTCCTTGGCCGCCAGGTCGTGGCTCAGGGCGCCGGTGGGACACGCCAGGATGCAGGACAGGGCATCGCACGAGAAGTCGCAGGCCTGGTTGCGCGCGTCGATGAAGGGCACGCCCGTGCCCAGGCCTTCGTTCATGTCCGCCAGCACGATGGCCTGGACCGGACAGACCTGCACGCACTGTCCGCACTTGATGCAGGCGGCCAGGAACGCCTTCTCGTCCAGGGCGCCCGGCGGTCGCAGCAGCTGCTGCCAGCGGCGCACCAGGGGCACGAAGGCCAGGGGCTGCAGCAGCAGCAGCCCGGCCGTGGCCAGCCCGGCACGCAGCAGGCGGCGGCGCTGCTCCTGGTGGCGGCTCAGGCGCCGCCGCTTCTTCTTGGGCGGCCGCTTGGGCTTCTCCGCTACATCATCGGCCATGGCGCGAGTTCCTGCGGCGGTTGGAAGCGGGGCGTCTCGTCCCGCAGTATGAGTGTAGGCTCCGAGAACGGCGCCAGCCGGTCCAGGAAGTCGATGGTCTCGAAGAGCGGCGATCCGCGGAAGAAGGCGGCCTCGGGACGCTCCTGCCAGATCCGGTCGGCGTAGGAGTACAGCTCGTAGGGGGTGTCTCCGCGTCCGTCGGCGTCTCGATCGAAGCCCCGGTAGTCGTCCCAGCGGTTGCCTTCCCAGGTGTTGCGGGCCGCGCTGCCGCCGCCGCGCACCGCCACCTGGGTGAAGTTCCCGTCGAAATCGTTGTCGCGGAAGATGTTGCTGTGCCAGTCGTTGTGAAAGGTCACGCCGACGCCGTTGTAGGCGATGCGGTTTCCGGTGAACCGGTTCGTCGTGTCGGGTTGGTAGGGCGAGACGTCCAGGTAGATGCCCTTGGCGCAGTAGAGCAGGACGTTGTCCTCCACGGTGACGTTGCTCGACTCCTTGAAGCCGATGCCCATCCCTGTGGCGCCCTGCGCCCCGCTGATGTGGTTGCGCCGCAGCTCGACCCCATCGCTGTACATCAGAAAGACGCCCACCATGTTGTCGCGGTAGCGGTTGCCCTCCACCAGGTTGGCTTCGGAGTACATGAAGTGCAGGGCGTAGCGTCCGCCGCTGACGGTGTTGCGCGCGATCGTGTTGGCGCCCGAGTACCAGACCACCACATCCCGCACGTCGTGGATCTCGTTGTCCAGGATCTCGTTGTCGCGGCTGTACCAGAGCCGGATCCCGTCGCCGCGCACGCCCATTGGCAGGTCCTTGGAGCCGATGCGGTTGCCCTGGACGAGGTTCCCGTTGGATTGCTGGAGGTCGACTCCGAACAGGCTGTCTTCGATGACGTTGTCGAGGATGCGGTTGCCGTTGCCGCGCACCTGGACGCCGGCGTCCAAGCCGTCGTGGTTCTCGCCCGAACCGATCAGGCGGAGCCCGCGCACCTCGGCGCCGTCGGTCTCCAACCGGATCAGCGTTCCCTGGCCGCCCCCGTCGATGGTGACGTCGCCGCCGCCGTCCAGGACGATGGGTGTGCGGATCACCAGCGGACCGGCGTACGTGCCGGCAGGCGGCCGTACCACGTCGCCGGGGGCCGTAGCGTCCACCAGGGCCTGCAGCCCGCGCTGCGGCGCGGCCGCTTCGCCGGAGCCGGACAGCGCGAGCACGCATCCGGCCGCCGCGAGCGTCGCCGCGACCGCCCTCCGCCCCCGCACGGCTAGGTCTCTTGGAGCTGCTTGCGGCGGACCAGGAGGGCGAGGGCGAGAGCCAGGGATCCCACGATCACCAGCGCGAACCCGTAGTCGGGGTACGCGTAGGTGCTGAACTGGGCCACCTTGCCCTCGCCCAGCACCGTGGGCATGAAGGGCTTCACCGTGAAGGCCGCCCAGTCGTTCAGGTTGTGGCCGAACCACCAGAGCCAGGCGGCGAAGTCGACCAGGAAGCCCACCGGCAGCAGGATTCCCGGCAGGAACAGGAACCACCAGAACGGGCCGGCGTAGAACAGCGCCGCCACCAGCATGACCGCCGAGAGTCCGAACAGGTAGGGCGCGATCGAGAACTCGAAGGCCGCGCCGTGCTCGATCGGGTGCATCCCGATGTAGTGGTTGATGGTGTTCATCTCGTGGACGCAGTCCAGCGGCTCGTCCTCGGCCACGTCCTCGCGCACCGTCAGCTGGCAGCCGTTCTGGACGCCATTCCAGTGCATGAGGATCTTCACGCCCTGGGGAAATGTGGCCTCCGGGTAGTTGGGAGCCTTGAGCGACACCCACCACATGGGCGCGAAGAACGACGCGCTGGTGAGAACCAGTCCCACGACGGTCAGGAACCGGAATACCTGCGCTCGCTTCTGCTGCTCCGGACTGCTCAAGCTCCCGCTCCTCTACTTCTTGACCGTGCGCTCGGGCCACTCCAGGCGCGACATGTAGTCCACCACCGCGTCCAGGTCTTCGTCGGTGTACTTCTTTACCACCTTCACCATTTCCGGGTTGGAGTTGCGCCGCTTGCCGTCCCGGATCTCGGTGACCTGGCGAAGCATGTACTTGTAGTGCTGCCCCGCCAGCACCGGGTAGAACTTCACCGCGTCGCCCTCGCCGAAGTTGCCGTGGCACTCGACGCAGTTCTCGTCGTAGAGCTTCTTGCCCAGTTCGAGGTTCGTGCCGGGCCCGCGGCCGTTGTCCTGGGGGATCGGCAGCGTCTGGATGTAGACCGAGACGTCGGCCAGCTCCTGGGGATCGATGAGGGTCTTGGCGAAGGGGTACATGATCGGGTTGTCGCGCAGGCCCTCGCGGATGTCCGCGATCTGCTTGATGATCACCGTGGTGTGCTGGCCGGCCAGCTGGGGGAAGGTGCCGTCCGGACGGCCGGCGCCGTTGGGCAGGTGGCAGGCGGAGCAGACCTCATAGGCCTCCTCGCCGTTCTCCATGTCACCCGTCAGTTCGAGGGCTTCGATCTTCTCGCCCTCGGCGGCGTTCCAGACGTAGCCTTCCTGCTCGATGCCGGCCTTCTTGGGCGCCGGCGGCTGGGCCCAGGCGGCTCCGGCGATCAGCGCGCCGACGGCGATGGCGATGTACGGCTTGGTGGAACTCAGCATTCTCGGTCTCCCGTTCAGGGCGTCAGGCCCGCAATATACTTCGACAGGACCTCGATCTCAGCCTCGTTGACGAGATGCATCACCCCGGCCATGGCGGCGGTGTTTCCGTTGGTGCGGGCCCCGCTCTTGATGTCCTTCATCTGCTGCAGAATGTAGGCTTCGTTCTGCCCGGCCAGCTTGGGGTATTCGGGCAGAATCGGGCTCTTGGCGTCGGCCCCGTGGCAGGCGATGCAGGTCTTGGTGGCGTAGAGCGTGGCCCCGTCCAGATCGTCGGCCTGAGCCCGCGCGGCGCCGACTGCCAGCAAGAGCGCCGCTACGCCCACCCCCAGCCTGGAGACGTACGTGGAGCTACTCATTCTCATCGCTTCTCTCCCCAACCCATTATAGCTCTCGTGCGGGGAGGGATCCCGTTGGGACCCCTCCCCGCACGGGCGGTCACTTGGCGGGGCCGGCCTTGGCCTGCTCCAGGTTGGTCTTGGCCCGCAGCCCGAGGTCCGCGGCCTTGACCTGGTACTGCCACCACTGGCCCGCCCACAGCGTGGCGCTGTGGTAGTTGCCGGCGGCGGCCTCCTCCTCGGCCTTCTTCTTGGCGCCGTCGGCGTAACCCAGCTGCTCCGCAGCGTCGGCGAAGAGCCCCGCCGCGGTCGGATGAGCCTTGTAGTCGCGGCCCGTGATGTACTCCACGACTCCGCCGATGACCGCCTGGGTCTCGACGCACGCCTTCACCTGCTTCTCGTAATCGGCCTTGGTGTACTGCTCCTTGGCCATCAGCTCGCCGACCTTGGCCTTGTAGCCCTTCGGCTTGACCAGGACGTAGCCCTGCATCTCCAGGTGGAGAGCCGAGCAGAACTCGGTGCAGTAGTACGGGAAGACGCCGGGCACGTCGGCGGTGAACTTCACCGTCGCCGTCTTGCCGGGCTCCCAGGAGCCGTTCACGTTGTACTTGCTGACCGTGAAGCCGTGGGTCTGGTCCTCGGCCCGCTCCAGGTTGGTCAGGTGGATGGTCACCTCGTCGCCCTCGTTCACCTCGATGATCTCCGGGGTGATGTGCGAGCGGATCAGGGTGCCGAACACCGCGACGTTCTTGCCGCTTCGCTCGATGCGCTCCTCGCCGGCCCGGGTCTTGTACGGCGAGATCTCACCCGTGCGGGTGTTGGTGCCCACCTTGTAGCGGACCGCGGGCTTCAGGAGCCCGGCCTCGATGGCCACCACGTAGTGCGGCTCGCCCAGCGGCAGCGGCATGTCGTAGAGCAGCGACATCTTGTCGCCACCGATGTCGATCAGCTGGTGGTTCTGCGGATGCAGCGGACCCACCGGCTGGAAGCGGTCGATGGCCAGCTTGTTGAGGGACACCAGGTACTTGCCGCGCGGCTTCACCGTGTCGCCGTGCATCGTCACCAGGTGGCCGATGTTGTAGTGGATGGGCAGCCGGTCCAGCAGCTTGCCGTTGATGTAGTCCCAGCGCGCCACCATCGAGTCCACGTACAGCGACGTGTACGCGATGCCCTTCTTGGAGTCGTACTGGGTGTGCAGCGGCCCCAGGCCCAGGGGCACCTGGGTGTGCAGGGCGGTCTTGAGGTCGATGATCGGAATCCCGTAGGGGTCCTTGCCCGAGAAGTTCTTGGCGTCGATCGCCGCCTTGATCTTCGCCCAGCTGTACACGTAGGTATGGCTGTCGAGCTTGCCCGAGATCGTGATGTACTTGCCTTCAGGGGTGACGTCCACGCCGTGGGGGCTCTTGGGCTCGGGGATCAGGTAGACCAGGCCTTCCTTGATCGCCGTGTCCATCATGATGACCTTGTGGCCGTTGATCATCTTGACCTTGCCCGCCGCCGCCACCTGCGCCGCCTTCTTCCAGTTGATGACGTGCAGGTAGTCGGTGTCCTTGGCCGAGCAGCCGGCCTCGAACGGGGGGCGGCCCCGCTCGATGCCGCCCACGTAGCGCTCCGAGCAGAACGAGTTGGTGAACGACCAGCCGCTGCTGGCGAGCTTTCCGAAGTCCGACAGGTCCTGGCTGTAGGGCGGAAGCTCCATGGAGAACGAGTTCTGCGGCTCGAGCCGGCCCGCCTCGCGGTTGAACTTCCAGTAGGTGACGCCGCCGCGGTAGTCCTCGTTGAAGCGCTCCAGCGGGGAGTACTCGCCGCCCAGGGGCGCCGGGTACTGCACGGCCTCCATCACGTACTCGGTGTTCTCGCTGACGAAGGCGCCGCCGTGCTCGCTCTGGAACACCGGGCTCACCACGATCTGCTTGGTCTCGAAGTCGTGCAGGTCGATGACGGCGATGCGGGGGTTGGCCTTGTCGTTGATGAACAGGTACTGGCCGTCGTAGTCGCCTGCGGTCTCGGAGAGCGCCGGGTGGTGCGTGTCGCCCCAGGTGATGTCCTTGCCGTTGATGCGGCCCTGGTTCAGCACCGCCTTGGACTCCTCCTCGAATCCGTAGCCCTGCCAGGGCTCCGGGTTGAAGACGGCGATGTACTTGAGGATGCGCATGGACGGGACGCCGTAGACCATCACCATCCCGCTCTGGCCGCCGGAGGAGAAGGCGACGAACTCGTCGCGCTTGCCGGTGGGCACGTAGGTCCTGGCGGCGGCCAGCACGTCCTGCTGGGTCAGTCCGCGCTCCTTGACGACCTGTTGAAGAGTCTGGGCCGTGGCCGGCGCGGCCGCGGCCAGCAGAGCCACGGCGGCGATCGCGCCGACGGCGAGATGCTGGAGTCGGCGCGCAACGGTTAGATTCGAATGCAT
>CAMYOO010000086.1:13465-16781 GCA_947260035.1 uncultured delta proteobacterium | reverse complement strand
AGATAGCCGTCGTGGCCGCGACCGTGGTGCACGCAACCGGTGTCCAGCCCGCGCAAGCCCGGCGCGACGTGAAGTCCCTGAAGGGCCCAGTGACCGTAGACGACGCCGTAGTCATGCTTGCGGCGAAGCCAGCGCCGGTGCCACGCGTCGCGGCGGCTCTCCGGCGCGCGCGAGCTCCAGCGTCCCTTGGAATCGACGCTGCGACAGTGCGTCAGGCGCTCCAAGTTGTCGCGATCCCGATCGTCTTCACACGGGGTCGCCAGAAACTCGCGCAGATCGTCGAGGCCGCCGCTGCGCAGCCGGGCCTCCACGGAGCGCGCGCGGTCTTCCAGCTCGTCCAGGGTCCACCTGGGCCCCAGCGCCGCGTGCACCATGGCGAAGTCGCGCCCGCCGATCCGACCCGTCAGCGCCACCGGGAGACCGCGCAGCCACTCGAGCCACTCGGTGACGTCCGGCGCCTCGAGCACGTCGGCAGAGGTGTCGCGGGGGCTCGCCCGGCGCAGTCCCAGCCCGGTCTCCAGCAGGCCCACCTCGTGGTTGCCCAGGATGCAGTGGGCGCCCTCGTCCTCCACGAGCTGCCGCACCCGGCGCAGCACGCCCAGGCTGTCGGGCCCCCGGTTCACCAGGTCGCCCACCAGCCAGAGCTCGGGCAGCCGGCCACCGCACGCATCGCGCAGGCGCTCCAGCAGAGCCGACAGCTCGTCGAAACAGCCCTGGATATCGCCGATGAAGGCCTTCTGCACCGCGGGGACAGTAGCGACTCCCCCGGGGGAATCTCCTCTTGTCGTGGGCCGGTGAGGCTTAGCGGATCGGCTAGAATCCTGTTCTCGCGGGATCCGGAACGGACCCGCGATTTGTTTGTGGGGGCCCCCGGTTGGTCAGGCGCATCATCTTGTGCGACGGCGCGGAGCTCGCCCGCCTGTGGGGGCGGATCGGCGCCGGCGAGGACGAGGAGCTCACGTGGGTGCCCCGCGACGGCGAGTCGCGCGCGCGCCCGCCGGGCTTCCGCGTGCTCCAAGGCGGCCTCTCCTCCGAATCGATCGCCAAGCTCGATCCCAAGGAAGGGGACGGTTTCTCGCTGGTGACCGAGGACGGGCCCTTCGTGCGGGCGGCCGTGTCGGCCATCGCCGAGGGCGCGCCGGGCGCGCCGGTCCTGGTGCTGAGCGACCGTCTCGACCGCGACGACATTCCCGAGCACCCCTGCCTGCGCCGTGCGGGGCTGCGCTCGCTGATTCGCGACGACATCGACGAGGAGTTCGACCTGCTGCGCGACCTGCGCCGGTTGGAGGACATCCGCGAGCTGCTGTCCAGTCGCAGCAAGGTGGGCATCCTGCTCCAGCCCGATCCGGATCCCGACGGCATCGCCAGCGGCTACGCCCTGCGCGCGCTGCTCAGCCGCAAGAGCTCCACCTGCCCGCTCATCTCGTTCGGCGAGGTGAAGCGCCCCGAGAACCTGGCCATGGTGAAGGCCCTGGGCCTGGACATTCGCACCGTGACCGCCGAGGACCTGGACGAGTTCGACGGCCTCGCGCTGGTGGACGTGCAGCCGAACGTCTTCGGCGACGACATCCCCGCGCGCGTGCGCTCGGTGGACGTGGTGATCGATCATCACCCGGAGCGGACCGGCTACGACGCCGTGATTCGCGACATCCGCCCCTCGTTCGGCGCCACCGCCACCATGATCACCGGCTATGTGCGCGCCGCCGGCCTGGAGATCCGCCCCAAGCTGGCCACCGCACTCATCTACGGCATCAAGAGCGACACCCAGTTATTGGGTCGCGAGACCAGCCGCTTCGACATCAGCGCGTTCGCGTACCTGCACCAGTGGCACAGCCCGGCCTTGTTGCGCCGCATCGAGCGCCCTGCGCTGCCGCTGGACGGCCTCAAGAGCCTGGGCCGCGCGCTCTCCCACACCTCGGTCAAGGACGGCATCCACCTGCTGGTGCTGGGCCGCGTGCGCGAGGACGTGATTCCCCAGGTGGCCGACCTGGGCCTCCAGGCCGACGGCGCCGAGTGGTCCATCGCCGCCGGCACCGTGAACTCCGACCTGGTCTTCTCCGTGCGCAATGTCGGCTACGTGCGCGCGGCCGGCGAAGTGGTGCGCACCATCGTCGAGGGCCTGGGCGTGGGCGGCGGCCACCGCTCCATGGCCAAGGGCATCATCCCCATCAAGGCCTTCCGCAAGGCCTACGGCGGCGCCGACCGCGACACCATCCGCAAGGCACTGCTCAAGGCGTTCTCGAAAGCGATTCAGTCCTAGGCGGACAAGCCCCTTCGTTCGGACTCGCTAGCGCCGCTTGGTCAGCTGGCCCAGGGAGAGCAGGCGGCGCATTTCGGCGTCCTTGGGCGGGGTGGCGCTGATGTTCCAGCTTTCGCGGCGCCAGCCGCCTTCGTCGCGGACGTTGGCCATGGCGGCGCCGGCCGGGTCGATCACGCGGATGGCGCGCTCGCCGTCGTCGGGCCAGGGCGGGTAGCTCTCGCGGTCTTCGCTCCAGCGCCCCACGTACATGCCCACGTCGATGATCTCGCCGCGCTTGTCCCAGGACGCGAGGTAGAGCGGCTGACCGGTCTGAAGGTCGATGTAGTAGACCTGCTTGGCCGCATCGGTGCCCGAGCCCACGTGCTTGGCCGTGGCCTCGAGCACCAGCGCGCGGCGCAGGTCCCAGCGGTCGCTGGCGAACGACAGGCCCCAGGAGCCGAAGCCGCGCTCCTTGTTCTCCGGGTACGCGGGCTGGTTGGCGTTGATCGGGGAGAGCACGTCCTGCACGCCGAGCACCTTGTACTGGTATAGGAGCGGGCGGATCTCCAGGCCTTCGAAGCCGTTGCGGCTGGGCTTGATGGAGCTGGCCGCTGCGCCGCCGCCCAGACCGCCACTCGCGCCGCCGCCGCCCGCGCCCATGCCGGCCGCGCCCCCAGCGCCGCCGATGGTCAGCTCCGTGGCGGGCACCACGCCCACGCCGAACGACGGCAGGTACAGCCCCTCGGTGTCCGTCGCGGGCAGGCGCCGCACTCGTCGCCACTCCGGCAGGTAGGCGTGCAGGTCGTCGGTGCGCCGCACCTCGGTCAGCATCGCCACGTCACGAAACTGGCGCCAGGAGAACTCGCGCGCCGCGAAGGGCATGAAGAAGAGCCCGCCCGCGGCCCACTGGTAGCTCTTGGCGCCCTTGGCCTTGTAGTCCTTCTTGGCCTGGTCGTTCCGGAAGTTCATCTGCCACTTGAAGATCTCGCCCTCGAAGGGCTCGCCGCGATGGGTGCGGCCCACCATGTCCATGATCCGGAACTTCCCGCCGAAGCCCGCGCCCTGGTAACGGAACTC
>CAMYOO010000086.1:0-13439 GCA_947260035.1 uncultured delta proteobacterium | reverse complement strand
GCATCGAGCTTCGCCTTGCCCGCGAACTGCGCGGTCGCGTCCTGGTAGAAGCCGGGCGCGGAGTAGTCCCGGAAGCAGGGCCCGATCTCCAGGCGCATGCCCTCGTAGAAGAACTTGTCTCGATTCTCCCAGATCTCCCGCGGGATGTAGTTGCGCAGGATCTCGGCGCGCTCGTGACTGATGGTGTCGCCGGGCGCAAACGGGATGGGCGGCGCGTCCTGGCCCGGCGGCCAACCGCGCAGCCCGTCGGCCGGCTGGCACGAGCCTTCCGGCGGCACGTCCCAGGGGCCGGCGGCGGCAGGCGCCGCCAGGAGAAGCACCAGAAGGAGCGCGAAGGCGGAACTGCAACGCATGGGGACTCCGTCTACGTAAGGCTGAGGATCTCGTGGGCGCCGCTCATGCGCTGCTGAATCGGGATGCCCCCCGGGCAGGTTCCGGTGCAGGGCGCGCTGCACCCGGCGCACACCGACGCGTTCTTGCCCAGGGCGGCGTAGCGGGAAAGGCCTTCCTTCTCGAAGCCGTAGTCCTCCGAGTACATGCGGTAGCGGAGCACGTCGTTGATGGGAAGCTGCTCGGGGCACGACGAAAGGCACTCTCCGCAGTGGGGCGCGCAGTACGTCCCGGCAATGCGGTGGTCGTACTCACGCAGCGCCGCGAGATCGCGCTCGCTGAACGTCTGCCCGGACGCGTGCAGGTACTCGTCCACGTGCTGCATCTCGCGAAACGAGATCACCAGGCACGAGACATCCTCGTTGGACAACACCCACTTGAAGGCCGCCTGGCTGTAGGCGTCGGCGTAGGGCTCGAAGTTCTCCAGGCCGCGGTGCTTCGCGCCCTTGAGCGTCTTCATGGCCACCACGCCCATGTCCTGCTCGCGACGCGCGCGGGCGATGATTCCGCCCAGGTCCTGCCAGGCGCCGTAGTGGTAGGCCAGCATCATCACGTCGAAGCGACCCGAGTCGATGGCCTGGTTGGCCACTTCTTCCAGCCGCGGCGTGTGGCTCGAGAAGCCCAGGAAGCGCGCCTTGCCCTGCTCCTTCAGGCGGTCGAAGGCCTCGTGCACGTTGGGGTCCATGAGCCGATCCACTTCGTCGCACGAGTGGATGTGGACCAGGTCCACGTGATCGGTGCCCAGGCGGCCCAGGCTCGACTCGACGGCTTCGATGTAGACCGACACCGGCGTGCCGGCGGGCAGGTGTCCGACCGGCGTGCAGAACTTGGTGGCGAGGAACAGACCGTCGCGGCGCCCGCGGATCACCTTGCCGATGGCGTTCTCGGAGCCGTTGGCCGAGTAGTCCGGCGCGGTATCGATATAGGTCACGCCGCGCTCCAGGGCCTCGGCCACGATGCGTTCGCCCTTCTCTCCGGAGACCGGGCCGGCGCCCACGCAGATGTCCGAGACCACCGCGTCCGTGCGGCCCAGGCGCCGGTAGCTCTGCACCTGTGCGCCCTTCCAGGCCTCGCTCCACTCGGGGTGGGTCATGGGGATCTCGGGCCGCAGGGCGGCCCCGGTCAGGTTGGCCCAGCCCTTGCCGCCCTGGCCCACGCCGAAGCCGGCGCGCAGGAAGCCTGCGGCGCCGCCCAGGGCCAACGCGCCCACGCCGGCACCCACGCCCGACGCTGCGCCGGTCAGGAAGCTGCGGCGCGAGGGGTCGGTAGCGGCCACCTTGCGTCGCGCGGCGCCGCGCGCCCAGAAGAAGGCCACGATGGAGAAGCACAGCAGGCCACCGATCCCGGCCACCAGCCCGGATACGGCGTTCTTGAACGGCCCGGCCACGGCGTCCGCCAGGGCCTGAAGCGGCACGCCCAGGGGAAAGCCGCTGGGATCGAGACCGATGAAGCTCTTGTAGAGCAGCGGCCCGGTAAAGAAGAACCCCAACGCGATGGCCACGGCCAGCGACGTCAGGACGACGTTTCGAGTGTTCATGGGACCCTCCTTCTCCGACGCCGCCCAGTATAGAGGGGAACACCCGGGCCGGGGGAACTCCGTCAACCCCATCCGCCGCCGCGGCCCACAGCTATACTCGGCCGATGCCCCCCCGCCTGGTTCGCGCCGTGTTCGACCGGGTCGAGCCCGTGTACGGCGAAGATGGCGTGGGCGTCGAGCTGGGGTTCCTGACCACCGCGGCGCGCATCGAGACCAACCGCATCGACGATTTCGCCGACCTGGGTCCGGAGCTCACGGTCCCGGCCGTGGCGGGCATCGGCAAGGTCCTGCGCATCCTGCGCGCAGCGCGCATCGCCGCGCCGCGCGATCCCCACGCCCTGGCCGGACGCGTGGACGAGGCCAGCGCCCTGCTGACGCGAGCCCTGGGCAGCCGGCTGCAGCTCGAGGTGCGCCCGCGCAGCCGCGTGAACTTCACGGCATGGACCGAGTCCGGGGTGGAGACGGTGAGCGATGTGGCGGACGTAGAGGAAGGAGACACGGAGTACCTGGTCACGCGCCGGGGCGGCCGCTTCCCGGTGCGTTTCGCCCGCGACGCCGTGGTGCGCCGGGTCACCGAAACCGAACGCTGGTTCGAGGTGGTCGGGGTGGAACGCGCCGAGAGCGCTGGCTAGCCTCGCCCCGTGGTCACCCCCACCGTCATCCCCTCGATCCGCGCGGTCAAGGACTTCATCGGCAAGCCCATCGGACCCTCGGACTGGATCGAGGTCACCCAGGAGCGGATCGGCCTCTTCGCCGACGCAACCGACGATCACCAGTGGATCCACGTCGACCCGGAACGCGCGCAGCGCGAATCGATCTTCGGCGGCCCCGTGGCCCACGGCTACCTCACGCTCTCTCTGGCTCCGGCGCTGCTGAACCAGATCCTGCGCGTGGAGGGAAACCCCACGGTGCTCAACACCGGAATCCAGCGCATGAAGCTCTCGGCGCCGGTGCCGTCGGGCGCGCGCGTGCGCATGCGCTGCGAGATCCTGCGCGCGCGCGAGGGGCCCACAGGAGGGGTCTCCGCGGTCTTCCGCATGGTCATCGAGGTGGAGGGCTCGGAAAAGCCGGCCCTCAGCGCCGACGTCTCCCTGGCCTACCTGCCCGGCAACGGCGCGGCTTGACGCCTTCGGGGGGGACCCCGATCCTCGCTCCATGCGCGTCGCCCTGGCCCAGGTGAACCCCACCGTCGGCGATCTGCCCGGAAACCGGCGGCTCATCGAAGAAGCGGCAGCCAAGGCGGCGGCAGCCGGGGCCGAGCTGGTCCTGGCGCCGGAGCTCTGCCTCACCGGCTACCCGCCCATGGACCTGCTGGAGCGCGAGGGCTTCGTGCGCGACCAGCTGCGCGAGCTGGACGCCCTGGCCGCCGCATCGCAACGCATCGCCATCGCCGTGGGAGCGGTGCTGCCGGCGGAGAACGGGGGGCACAAGCCCTGGCGCAACTGTGCGGTGCTGCTGGCCGGCGGACGTCGGGTGGCCGAACGCGCCAAGAGCCTGCTGCCGGCCTACGACGTCTTCGACGAGAACCGCTACTTCCAGGCCGCCGAGGCGCGGCTGCCGGCCGCCGTATCCGAGCAGAGCCCTGCCCTGGGCCTGACCATCTGCGAGGACGCCTGGAGCTCCGAGATCCCCTACGGCGTCGATCCCGTGGGCGAGCTGGCGGCGGCGGGCGCCGGCGCCGTGCTGAACCTGTCCGCATCACCGTTCCACGTGGGCAAGGCCGCCCAGCGGCGGCGCATGATCGCGGCCCTGGCGCAGCGCCACGGCGTACCCATCCTGTTCTGCAACCAGGTCGGCGGCAACGACGAGCTGGTGTTCGACGGCGCGTCGTTTGCGGTGGACGCCCGGGGTCGGGTGTTGGCCGCGCTGCCGCACTTCGAGCCGGCCCTGGAGGTGGTGGACCTGGAGACACCGGGCCTGGGCCTGGAGCCCGACGCCGTAACGGACCCCGAGCCGACGGCCCAGCTGGAGGCCGCGCTGGTGCTGGGTATCCGCGACTACTTCCGCAAGCAGGGGCTGCCGCCGGGCGCCGTGATCGGACTCTCGGGAGGCATCGACTCCGCGGTGACGGCCCATCTGGCGGTGGAGGCCCTGGGACCCGACCGGGTGCTGGGCGTGCTGATGCCGGGCCCCTTTTCGTCGGAGCACAGCGTGGCCGACGCCGAGGCGCTGGCCCGCAACCTGGGCATCGAGCAGCGCCGCGTGGACATCGGCCCGGTGTACGAGGCCTACCGCGGACTCTTCGGCCAGCTCTTCGGCGAGCAGGACGACTACGGGATCACCCAGCAGAACATCCAGTCGCGCATTCGCGGCGCCACGCTGATGGCCGTGTCCAACGCCGAGGGCCGTCTGGTCCTGGCCACCGGCAACAAGAGCGAGCTGTCCCTGGGCTACTGCACGCTCTACGGCGACACCGTCGGCGGCGTGGCGGTGCTGGGCGACGTGTACAAGCGCGACGTCTACGCCCTGGCGCGTCACGCCAATCGCGCGGGCGAGCGCATCCCACAGAACGCCCTGGACAAGCCGCCGTCGGCGGAGCTGGCGCCCGACCAGCTGGATACGGACGACCTGCCGCCCTACGAAGTGCTGGACGCGGTGCTGGAGCAGGCCATCGAAGGCAGCCTCGGCGCCTCGCGCATCACCCCGCCGCCGGGGGTCGATGCCGACACCGTGCGCCGCATCGTGGAGCGCCTGTACCGCAACGAGTACAAGCGCCGCCAGGCGCCGCTGGTGCTGCGCGTCTCCTCCAAGGCGTTCGGCTCGGGGCGGAGGCTGCCGATCGTCCACCGGTACAGATCGTAGAGCCGCAAGCCCCTGCGGTGGTCAGGCGGCGGTTTCGGGGACGGTTTGGCGGACGTTTTCGGCGCGGGGGCCGCGGGGGCTCTCGGAGACGTGGTAGTCCACGATGTCGCCCTCGTTGAGGATGTCATAGTCGGCGCCGCCCAGGCCCGAGCGGTGGAAGAAGACTTCCTTGCCGTCGTCGCCGCGGATGAAACCGAAGCCGCGATCTCGCACCATCTTCTTGATGCGCCCGCGAACCTTGGGGCCCGTGGGAGTCGCCGGGGCGCTGCTGCTGCCGCGGCGGCGGCCGCGGGAGCGGCCGCGGGCGCTGTAGCGCTCGGCAGTCACGAACTCGGTGCGGAAGAGGTCGATGGGAACCAGCAGATCCTGGAGGTCGCTGTCCACGGGCGTCAGCAGGACTTCGTCGTCCGCGACGTCGCCGATGGCGTAGCGTAGGCCCGTGTTCTTGTGCGTGACCGCCAAGCCGGGTTCGAGCTCGTCGAGTGTGAGCATGTCTGGGACCCCCGCTGTACGGAAAACCGGCCCCGCACCTGGGGGCCGGCAAGCCGCGCAGTATAGCAGGCAGAATGGGTCGCTCCAATCCCGAATTGGTGCGCAACTCCGCGCCGTTGCGACGTTTCTGGCGATTCTGGGGCTGCTGGCGCCGCCCGCCCGGGCGGGCGGAGAGCCCGCCCTGCGGGTGGGGGCCAGCGGCGACTACGCACCCTTCAGCCTGCGTACCGAGGCGGGCCTGGAGGGCTTCTCACAGACCGTGGCCCGGGCCTACGCGGCCCAGACCGGCCGACGGCTGGAGAGCGTGCCCTTCCACTGGCCCGAGCTGCTGGTCGACCTGTCGCAGGGCCGTTTCGACGCGGCCGCCAGCGGCGTCACCGTGAGGCCCGAGCGCTCCCTGGCCGGACGCTTCTCGGTACCGGTGGCGCAGACCGGGGCGGTGGCGCTGGTCTCGGCAAGCTCCACGGCGCAGTCACCGGCCGACCTGGACCGGCCGGCGCTGCGTGTGGTGGTGAACCGGGGCGGCCATCTGGAGCGGGTGGCGCGCGCCCATCTGCCCCGGGCGCGCATCCAGGCCCTGAGCCCCAACGATGCGGTGCGCAAAGCCCTCATCGAAGGGCGGGCCGACGCGGCCATCACCGACACGCTCGAGGCGCCCCACTGGCAACGCGGTACGGAGCTGCGGCTGCTGGGCCCCTTCACCTGTGACCGCAAGGCCTGGCTGCTACCAGCCGACGCGGGCGAGGAGGCGACACGCCTGGACCGCTGGCTGCTGGCGCGAGAGGCCGACGGCAGTCTCGGCCGCTGGCGCATGCAGCACGGGCTCGAAGCGACCCCGGCCACCGCGGAGCCGCTCGCGGCACTGCTGGCCGCGCTGGACGAGCGGCTGGCGCTGATGCCCCTGGTGGCCCAGGTGAAGCGCGCCCGAGGTCTTCCCATCGAGGTGCCCGAGCGCGAGACGCGCGTGCTCGACGCCGCCGTTGCGGCCGTGCGCGACGCGGCCGCCGCAACGGGCGAGGCGGCGCCCGACCAGGCCGCGGTCCGCGCGCTCTACCGCGCACAGATCGAGGCGGCCAAGGCCGTGCAGCGCGCCACACCCGCGGCGCCGAGCTCGCTGGCCGGTGCGGTCCACGACCTGGACGGAGAGCTGCGACCGGCGCTGCTGCGGATCGGCGAGAAGATCGCGCGACTGGTGGTGGCGCTGCCGCCCGCGCTGGAGTGCCGGCAGGTCCGCCGCCGGGCGCGGGACGCGCTGCGCGCACCCTACCTGAGTGAGGCCGACGTGCGAGCCCTCGCCGACGCCATCGTCGGCCTGGGCGGTGCGCCGTGCCCGGCGGAGTGAGCGCTCAGTAGAAGACGCAGCGCGCGCGGTGCCTCGGCCGCGCCTTGTAGCTCGGCTCCTGTCCGCGATCCCAGAGCACGTGATCCAGGTGATGCGCCGTCGTCGCCACGCCGCGCTCGCCCAGCAGCGCCACCAGACGCTCTACCGCGTGCACGCCGCAGGCACGGATCTCCACCTCCGGCTGGGAGCCTGCCTCGAGCAGCGCTTCTTCGTCGATGCGCGCCGCCAGCGCCGCGTCGTAGACCAGCGCGCCTTCGCAGCGCAGCACGTGAGGCACCAGGTTGTCGGCGAAGAGGGTCAGCCGCTCCAGATCGCGAAACGCACCCCACCCCTTGCCTTCGAAGGCCAACGCCAGATCGGAGGCGGTGATCTGCGCGCGCTTGTAGAAGGGCACGCGCCGTCCCCGCCACTCGCACACGTCTTCGAAGAAGGGCATGCGCGCCAGGATCTCCACCAGCGCCTCGGCGCAGCCGTCGGCCTGCTCCACCGGGCCGGCGAAGCGCCCGGCGTAGCCGTCCAGCAGGAAACGCCCCAGGTCGTTCAGCGCGCGGGCATAGAGCGCCATCAACTCGGCGACGTCGGCGTCGCCCGGGTCCTGACCCAGCACGCGCGCGAGCACACGCGCATCGAGCGCGCACAAATCCTCTGCGCTCCACGCGCCCTCGGCGGCGAAGCGTTCCTCCAGCGCGGTGGCTACGGTGAAGTAGCCCGACATGCCTGGCCGCTTGCGTAAGCGGGGAAACCAGCCGGAGCCGAAGTTCACGCTGTCGAGCGTCAGGATGTACGCCAGCGTGGTCTGATCGGATCCCTGGAGGCGCCGCGCCGGATCATCGCCACCCGGCTGCAGCGAGCCCGCCGCCAGCCGATCCGCCAGCCGACCCAACTCCCCTTCGTCTACACGAATATACGTCGACTCGGCAGCCACGGCGGCGCATGCCTGGCGAATCGCATGGCAGACGCCCAAGCGGATCAGGCCTCGGCGCCGATCCAGGCCAGGGCGCCGGGCAGCACCTCGAAAGTGGCGGGCAGGGTTCCCAGCGGCTCACCGTCCAACTCGATCCAGACCCGGCCGGGCTCCGCATCGGCCTCGATGCGCGCGCCGCGGGCGACGCTGATCTCGGGTTGATCCAGATGGTTGCCCTTGTAGATGCTGGGGATCTGCCTCAACAGGCGCGTGCGCGGCGCGTCGCGCACCACCACCACGTCCAACAGCCCGTCGTCGGGCAGCGCCTGGGGCGCCACGTGCATGCCGCCACCGAACCAGCAGCCGTTGGCCGCCGTGGCGAAGACCAGCGGGCCCTCGTGGAGCAGGGCGCCGTCGACGCGCACGGTCACGTCCCGTGCGCGGAAGGCCGCCAGCCCGCGCAGCGTTCCCACCAGGAACGAGCCGCGCCCGCCCAGCGCCTTGGGCGCGTTGTTCACCTTCTGCGTGACCAGCCCCGAGAGCCCGAAGCTGGCGATGTTGACGAACCAGGTGGTGGCGGGCCGGCCGTCGACCCCGGTGAACTCCGCGCGCCCGGCGTCGATGCGCCGCACCTTGCCCGACGCCAGCCGCGCCACGGCCTGCTCGACGTCGCGCGGAATCCCCAGGCTACGCGACAGGTCGCCGCCGGTGCCGAAGGGCAGCAGGCCCACCTGGGTCGACTCGCCCAGGCCAGCCTCGAGCACACCGCTCACCACCTCGTGGGCCGTGCCGTCGCCTCCCACTCCAATCACGCAGTCCGCACCGGCGCGCGCCGCCTCGCGCGCGATCCGGATGGCATCGCGCGGACC
Source organism: uncultured delta proteobacterium (assembly GCA_947260035.1). Lineage (GTDB taxonomy): Bacteria > Myxococcota_A > UBA9160 > UBA9160 > JAFDET01 > JAFDET01. Next base: position 5,103 of record CAMYOO010000086.1, on the reverse strand, counting down.
GCGGGTCTGCTCCACGTCGAACTCTCGGCCCAGCCCATCGCGCAGGCGGCGCTCCACGTCGGGCCAGCGGCGGCCCAGCGCTCCGTCCCGGCTGGCGGGATTGACGATGACGAGCGTTCGGGCCGGCATGCGCGCAAGCGTACTGCACGCGCGCGCAGTGGGTCAGGCGGCGGCGGAACGGGCCTCGGCCGGCTTGACGCGCGCCGGCGCCGGATGGATCTGGTAGCGCGTGCAGACCGCCTCGCGGTACGCCTCACACTCCGCCCGGCGACGCTCGGCATCCCAGCCGGCCGCAGCCGCGGCGCTGTCTGCGATCTCCTCCAGCTCCCGGAGTCCCTGGCCCTCGGCCAGCAGCACCAGGCGCAGGCGCCGCTCCAGCAGGTCGCAAAGGCTGCTGACGCACTCGTTGCGCAACGACCAGCCGATCTCGGCGAAGCTGAAGCGCGAGCGTCCGATGGGCCGCCGCTCCTCGACGGGCGCCTCCTCCAGCAGCCGCTCGGCGTCGGCACCCCAGGTGCGCACCAGGCGCGCCGCCCGCGTGCTGTCCAGCTCGTAACGCGCGACCAGCAGCTCCTCCAGCTCAGCGCGCTCGAAAGCATCCTCACGCAGGGGAAGCTCTGCGGTGCGGCTGGGCCCGGCGGCCTTGCGGCGCTCGTCGGGCAGGTGGTGCAGCACGCGGTCCATGATCTCTTCGCCGGTGGCGCGATGGGTGGTGAGCTTGCCGCCCGCTGCGGAGATCAGGCCGCACGGGTCGTCCCACACGTGGTGGTCGCGCGACACGGAGCTGGGCGCCGTGTCCCCGTCGTCGGCCGATCCCACCAGGGGCCGAACGCCCGCATACACGCAGCGCAGATCGTTGGTGGTGAGGGCCGCGTGGGGAAAGGCGCGATTGGCAGCGCCCAGCAGGTAGTGCGCTTCGTCGATGGTGACGATGGGCTCGTCGATCTCACTGGTCCAGGTGTCGGTGGTGCCGATCAGCGTGACGTCGTCCCAGGGAAACAGGAAGAGATGCCGGCCATCCAACCCCTCGAAGGCCACCGCGCCCCGCGACGGAATCCGATGCCGCGGAATCACCAGGTGCACCCCCTTGGCGGGCCGCAGCGACTGCGTCTTCGTGGGCCGGTCCAGACCACGCACGCGCTCCACACCCGGACCGGCGGCGTTCACCACGGCGTGGGCCGGAATGCGCATCGTGGCGCCCGCCAGCTCGTCGTGCACCTGCACCGCGCGGATGCGGCGATCGCCGTTGCGCTCGAAGCCCACGACCTCGGCGCGGTTGACGGCCTCGGCGCCCAGACGTCGCGCGCTCTTCAGCACCTCGAGCACCAGGCGCGCGTCGTCCACCGTGCCGTCCTGGTAGACGCCGGCGCCGCGCAGGCCGTCCTGGCGCAGGCCCGGGCAGAACTCCGCCACCTCATCCGTGCCCAGCATGTTGAAGCGCGACGAACGCCGGAAGTTGGCCAGCGCTGCGTAGACGCTCAGCGCGGCGCGCACCTGCCAGTATGGCGTCTTGCCGTCGCGCCAGGCCGGGAACAGGAACTCCAGCGGGCGCACCAGGTTGGGGTTCAGCCGGGCCAGCAGGTCGCGCTCCTGCACGGCCTGACGCGTTACCCCGAACTGGCCGTGGGCCAGGTAGCGCAGCCCGCCGTGGATCATCTTGGACGAGCGGCTCGAGGTGCCGCAGGCGAAGTCCAGGCGCTCCACCAGCAGCGCGCTCAGCCCGCGCGAGGCGGCGTCGCGCAGCACGCCGGCGCCGGTGATGCCGCCTCCCACCACGAGCACGTCCACGCCTTCGCGGGACGCGCGCTCCAGGGCGCGGCGGCGTTCGTCGAGGCCCCACGCACTCATCGCGCTTCTCCCGCGGCGGGGCCGATGGCGCCCTCGGCCTCCAGGCGACCCATGGCCTCCAGGATCTTGGCCTCGCTGTAGTCGAGCATCTCGCCGACGATGGCGCAGGCCGCATCAGCGTCGGACCGCTCCAGCGCCGCGAGCAGCCGGCGGTGGGTCTCGTAGGAACGCGCGTGGTCGCGCTCCTCGTTGTAGTAGATGGGGCCGAGTCGGCGCACCAGCTTGGTGAACAGGTTGGTCACGATCTGGTAGAGCAGGTTCCCGGACGCCTCGCCCAGCAGGGCGTTCATGGCGATGTCGATATCCAGGGCCGCCTGGGGCGCCGAGCCCTTGTCGGCCTCGTGCTGCATCAGTTCGCGACCGCGCTCCAGGTGCTCGGCCGTGTGATTGCGAGCGGCCAGCTCCACCACGTACAGGGTGGTCTGGCGCCGGAACACCAGGATCTGGGTCATCAGGTCGCGGGTCACCGTGCGCGGGTCGCGCAGCAGCGTCTCCACCAGCTGCAGGGCAGAGGACTCGCCCAGCTCGCGGACGAACGTGCCCTGGCCGTGAACCACCTCGACCAGCTCCAGGAACTCCAGATGCTTCACCGCCTCGCGCACAGAAGAGCGGTTCACGCCCAGGGTCTCTGCCAGTTCTCGTTCGGTCGGGAGCTGCTCGCCGGGCTGGAAGGCGCCGCACAGGATGCGCGAGCGCAGCCGCTCGAAGACTTCGTCGGCGCGGCGCTGGGGAGCCAGGGGCTGGAGATCGCTGGCCATGGGGCGAAACCTCATCGGCTTTGGTCGGAGGTACGAGGTCGGACCTTTATTCTGACAGGATTGGACCAGGATCGCAAGCGTCTCCAAGACCCTGTATCTCCATGGGAAAAGAATGCGAATCCGTTCGCTGGAGCGACGGCCGAACGCGGACTCGCCGCCACGCTACGCTCGCCGGCGTGGACAAGGAGACCCGCCAGAGCCTGATCATCCTGGGCGTCACCGGCGCCCTCTTCGGGTTCGCCTGGCTGGCCCGCGGCGCCCTGGGCATCGAGTGGAGCGCCGAGTCGGTACGCGAGACCGTCAACGGCTTCGGCTGGTGGGGGCCGGTCTTCTTCGTGCTGCTGACCGGCTTCCGCTCCTTCCTGCTGGTTCCCTCCCAGATCATGCTGGTGGCGGCCGGCTGGGCCTGATCGTCTCGGGCGGCCTGGCCTTCGGCCTGGCCCGCTGGGTGGGCCGCGAGGCGGTGCTGTCCAACGTGCCCGAGAACATGCGCTGGGCGTTCTCGGCCGCGGGCTCCGGCGCCGGGGCCACGGTGGTGCTGGTGGGCACCGCCTACCCGGTGGGCCCCATCACCGCCTTCCACGCCGGCGCCGGCCTCACCGCCATGGCCATCCCCATCTTCCTGCTGGCGCTCGCGGCCGGCTCCGTGGTGCGCGCCGCCATCTACGCCTACTTCGGCAGCGCCATCCTGGAAGGCGACTGGCGCATCCTCGCCGCCGGCGCCGTCCTGCTGATCGCCGCCACAGCCCCCCTCCTCCACCCCCGAGGCCGCAACTGGCTGAGAACCCGCTTCGGCCCCTGACCCGGCATTGGGGGACGTTCCTGCAGAACTGCACGGAGGGTCAGTCCTACCCCCCGCGGGCTACGGGCGGGAGCGACGCATCCGCGACACCACGGCAAGTCCGGCGAGCCCCGTTGCGCTGAGCAGCAGCGTGCTGGGCTCGGGGACGAAGTGGAGGTTCAGCGTTGCGAAGATCGGCAGCTCTGGAAACGCGTTGGTCAGGCTCGTGAATACCTTGGTTACGGTTACGAGCTGCACGACTCCGGAGGGTTGCGCGGCACTGGGTCTGAGACGCCGGGCCATGCACGAAGCCCGCGGAAGGCGCCTCCGTTGCAACGGTCGTCGAGTACCTGTGCAACGTTATTGGCGCCGCGCTGACCGCCCACCCCATGTGCTGCTGCGTGACGAAGATGCTCCAGCCTGTGGCGAAGTTCGTTCCTCCGATGCCAAGGCCAGCACCTAGCGCCGGAGTCGGCGAAAGCGGCACGGGATGAATAGGTAGGTGCAGCCCGGATCGAGGATCAGGCAGAGCTTGGCCAGCCCCGACAGCCCCATCACCCCGGCCGCCGACGAACCTCCCGAGAGCCCGGAGAAGGACCCGCTGAGATTGCCGACCCCAGTGAGCCGCACCGGCCCGGCGCTCCCGTAGATGTCCGCCAGGGCCCCCGTAGACGGGCCGAAGGCCCCACCCACCAGACCGAACGAAAGCAGGTGAAAGCTCCCACCGTCGTTCACAGAAGCCACGCCGGAGCCGGGGATCACGGCCGTCTCCACGGCCCGCGGATCGATCTGGAGGCTCAGCGTCCCGGTGAAGGCCAGCGTGCCCGCCCCAGCGCTCCCCGCCGTCCCGGCCGCCAGAAGCAGGGCCAAGAAGCCCACTCGCGCACTCCTGCGACGCATCCTCACGTCAGTGGATGTTGCCAGCAGGGCCAATCTGGTGTCAATGAGTCTGCGAGTTGCTCCCCGCAGGAACTCAAGTATGGCACTCGGTGCAGTTACGCAGGAACGTCCCTGAACGCAGGAGTGGTACTGCGTGCAGTTGTGCAGGAACGTCCCCCAATGCAGGGAGGCTAGGCGTTGCGGAGGACGTTGAGCGCGGAGCCGGCGCGGAACCAGGCGATCTGGTCTTCGTTCAAGGTGTGGGTGACGCGGCCGCGGTCTTCGGAGCCGTCGTCGTGGTGGAAGACCACTTCGAGCGGTACGTCGGGCGCCAGCTTGTCCAGGCCTACGACGGAGACGGTGTCGGTCTCGCGCACCTTCTCGTAGAGGGCCGGGTCTTCGAAGCACAGGGCCAGCACACCCTGCTTCTTCAGGTTGGTCTCGTGGATGCGCGCAAAGCTCCGCGCGATTACGGCGGCTGCGCCCAGGAAGCGCGGCGTCATGGCGGCGTGCTCGCGGCTCGAGCCCTCGCCGTAGTTGTCGTCGCCCACGATGACCCAGTTGCGGCCCTCGGCCTTGTAGTGACGCGCCACCGCGGGCACCGCGCCGCGCTCGCCGCTGAGCTGGTCGAGGGCCTCGCCGGTGTCGCCGCTGAAGGCGTTGACGCCGCCGTTCAGCAGGTTGTCGCTGATCCGGTCCAAGTGGCCGCGGTAGCGCAGCCAGGGACCGGCCGGGGAAATGTGGTCGGTGGTGCACTTGCCCTTCGCCTTGAAGAGCAGCGGCATGCGCTCCAGCGCCGCCGCGTCGTCCCAGGCCTTGAAGGGTTCCAGCAGCTGG
>CAMYOO010000085.1 GCA_947260035.1 uncultured delta proteobacterium | reverse complement strand
GCCACCGGCGCGGAAGTCGGGGTCCTCCAGCAGGCGCAGCAGGAAGCCCTGGTTGGTGGCGCCGCCTTCGATCACCAGCTCCAGGTCGGCCAGGGCCGACGCCAATCGCGCGCACGCCTCTTCCCGGTCGTCGCCCCGAGCGATCACCTTGGCCAGAAGCGAGTCGAACTCGGCGGGAACCACGCTGCCCGCCACCACCCCGGCATCGACGCGCACGCCCGGCCCCAGGGCCGGATCGAAGCGGGCCACGCGCCCCGGTGCGGGCAGGAATCCTGCGTCGGGATCTTCGGCGCAGACCCGCGCCTCGATGGCGACGCCGCTTCGCGGCCAGCCCCGCTCCGGGAGCCGTTCGCCGCGGGCGATGCGGATCTGCAGCTCCACCAGATCGGCGCCGGTCACCACCTCGGTGAGCCCGTGCTCCACCTGGAGGCGCGGGTTCACTTCGAGAAAAAAGTAGTCGTCGCCCTCGACCAGGAACTCGACGGTGGCCACGCCGCAGTAGCCCACCTTGGCGGCAATCCCGACGGCGGACGCTTCCAGATCGTCGAGCAACGCATCGGACAGACTGGGCGGCGGCGTCTCCTCGATCACCTTCTGGTGGCGACGCTGCACCGAGCAATCGCGGCAGCCCAGCGACAGCACCTGCCCGTGGCGGTCGGCGGCAATCTGCACCTCTACGTGACGGCTGCCCTGAACCTTGCGCTCCACGAAGATGCGCTCGTCGCCGAATGCGGCTGTGGCTTCGGCTTGCGCGCTGCGGAAGGCCTCGTCGATGCCCGCGGGCTCGTCCACGCTGCGAATCCCGCGGCCGCCGCCCCCGGCGGCCGCCTTCAGCAGGACCGGGAAGCCGATCTCCTCGGCCGCCGTGCGAGCCTGTTCGACGCTGGCAACGGCCTCTCCGCTCCACGCGGAAACCGGGCAGCCCAGGTTCTCGGCCAGCCGCTTGGCGGCGATCTTGTCGCCCAGGGAGCGCATCACGTCGGCCGAAGGCCCCAGGAAGACGAAGCCCCCCTCCGCCAGGCGCTCGACGAAGGCCGGGTCCTCGGACAGGAAGCCCCAGCCCGGCCACACGGCGTCGGCCTGCAGCCGACGCAGGGCGTCGAGCACCAGGTCGTGATCCAGGTAGGCGGCCACCGGACCCGCGGGCACGGGAAGCTCCACGGCGCCGTCGGCGTGACGCACGAAGGGCGCGTGGCGATCCACCGGCGTGTGGATGGCCAACACCTGAAGCGCCGAGCCCTCGCGAATACGCAACGCCTTGACGGCGCGGATGCAGCGCAGGGCCGCCTCGCCGCGGTTCAGGACCGCCAGCCTCCGGATCGCGCGGAGCTCCATCACGGGGCGAACCGCGCCAGGAAGCTGCCCCAGGTGAGGCCGGCGCCGACGCCCACCACGGCCACGTCGTCCGCCGCGCCCCACTTCTCCCATTCCATGGAGAGAACCGATGCGGCGCTGGCAGCACCCGTGTTTCCATACCACTCCACATTGCTGTGGTGCCGCTCCGGCGGGATCTCGCACTGGCGACACACCACCTCGAGCATGCGCAGGTTGGCCTGGTGACCGACCAAGTGGAACGTGCGGCTCGGGTCCGCCACACCGTCACGCAGGCGCACGACACCCTCGGCGGTCTTCTTGATGGCGAACATCTGCACCGCGTGACCCTGCTGGCTGAAGTGCCCTGCGCGCGGCACCACCACCTTGTCGGAGCCGGCGGGATCCGAGGTCAGGACCGGCTCCACGACCAGGGCACGACCGGGCTCGCGGGTGGAGAGCACGGCGGCGGCGGCGCCGTCCCCCCAGAGCACCGCCGTCGAGCGGTCGGCGTAGTCCACGGTGCGGGTCAGGGTGTCGACCGCCAGCGCCAGCACGAAGTCGGGCAGGGCGTCGTCGCGCATGCCGTCCAGCAGGCGAAGCTGAGCGAAGAGGCTGGTGCAGGCGGACGCGACGTCCAGGGCCGGCGCCGCGATGCCCAGCTCGCGCGCCGCGTTGCAGGCCTCGGCCGGCGCGCTGGTGTCCGGGGCCGAGCCGCCGCACACCACCAGCCCCACGTCTGCGGGCTGGAGGCCGGCGCGGGCCAGGGCCATGCGCGCGGCCCGCGCGGTCAGCACGGCCTGGGTTTCCAGCGCAGCCTCCGCGGCGGCGCGGGGGTCCCGATTGCGCGTCTCGCGGATGTAGTCCAGCGGGAGCACGCTGCGGCGGCAGCGGATCCCGACCCGATCGAGGATCCACGCATCCGTGGTTCCGATGTCGAGCGACTCGAGAAAGGCGTTGCTGATCTCGGTCACCGGGTGCGCGTGACCGAGCGCGTGGATGTACAGACTCAACCGACCCCCCTGAGTCCAGCCTCGTAGTTGGTGACCCAGAGTCAGTTTTTCGTCAAGGGCGCTTCGGCGCGTGCCCTAGAAGAACCCGAAGCCCGCGCAGAACAAGAGAAATCCGGCACAGCCGGCCAGCACCACGAGGTGCGCAACACGGGCCCAAGCGCCCATTTCCCGCCAGGCCGGCAGCAGGGCCAGACCGCCCAGGAGCGCCAGGATACCCGCCAGGGACGGCAGCCAGAAGAGCGCCGCGGCCGGGGGCGGAATGCCGAAGCCCACCAGATACGGGTTCGTACGCGCCGCCAGGAAGAGCATGCCGAAGAGGCCCGCCACGAAGAAAAGGCCCACCCCGGCCGCCATGCCGAGCACCTGTCACGTGCGCTGCTCGGCCGGCATTCGCGCCGGCCGAGCGCGGCGGCGCCGCACCAGGCCGCCCACGGGCCAGCCCAGCGCGCCCACGGCCAGGGCCACGACGATGGCCCCCAGAGCCAGGCGCACGCCGGCGCGCGGCTCCACCAGCAACGCCTTGGCCATGCGATACACGCCGGGCCGACGCTCCAGGTCCACCACGAAGTCCGGACGCGGCATATCTTCGATGCAGCCGGCCGCGGGCTCGCGGAGCGGATCGTCCAGGAAGGCGCTCAGGATCGACTCCGGGCAGTCGCCGCTGCGAGACGCCGCGTGCCCCACGCCGGGGAACAGGAGGTAGTGGCTGTTCGAGAGCGTCTGCGCGGCCAGGCGCCCCCACTTCGGCGGCGTGATCGGGTCGTACTCGCCCGCCATCACCAGGGTCGGCACGTCGCTGTGCACTGCGCGCGCCTCTTCGGGCCCGGCCGTCACGTCCCACCACTGGGGACAGAGCTCCTCGTCCAGGTGGAAGAACACCATGCGCCGCTGCAGACCGGGGTAACGCTGCGAAGGCTCGTCGGAAAGCATGAACGGCCCGCGCTCGTAGCACTCGACGGTGTGGTAGACGGCCCGGTTGATGCCGCGGGCACGCCCCACGAAGGCGTCGACCAGGGCCGTCAATGACTCGGCATCCCCCTCCCCTCCGAGCCGGACCAGCAGCGGCAGCAATGGGATGATGCGGCGATCGTAGAGGCCTTGATGGATGCTCATCGCCAGGTCGTAATCGTTGATGACGAAGCGGCCGTCGTGGATCGTTTCGGTGTCGTCGACGGGAATGACCAGCGGCTCGCGCTCCAGTGCGTCGAGCGCCTGATCCACCGAAGCCGCCAGGTCGGGGAACGCCTCGGCGCAGCCCGGGTGGCCGGCGCAGCCCTCGACCAGGACGCTGAAGGCGCGCTCCAGCTCGGGGAAGCGGACATTGCCGGGAATACCCGGCGGGTAGACCGAGTCGAGGATCACGCTGCGCACACCCTCGGGGTGGTCACGCAGGACGGTGAGGGAGAGCTTGGTTCCGTACGAGATGCCGAACAGGTTCCAGCTCTCGAAACCCAACGCACGGCGCAGGTCCGCCACATCGGCGGCGCTGGCGTCGCTGTTCCAGGCGGCCAGGTCGAAGCCGTCGCGAGCCAGCTGATCGCGGCAGGCCAGAGCCGCGTCGGCGCGGGCCTGCAAGCTCTCCTCGGCGCTGAGATCGCGGGCCAGGATCCGGAAGTCCTCCAGGCCCAGGTCGGGACACAATACCGGCTCCGAGTGACCCACGCCGCGCTGGTCCAGGAGCAACAGGTCGCGCTTGTCGAGCAGCATGTCGTCCAGCCAGCCGTGCCAGTGCTCGGTGGCGCTTCCGCCGGGGCCTCCATGGAGGTAGAGCACCGGATCGGGCGCGGGCTCCTCGGCTCGGCTGTGGATACGCGCCACCGCCAGGCGAAGCGTGCGCCCGTCCGGGCGCTCGCGGCTTTCCGGAACGATCAGGAAGCCGCAGCTCATCACGTCGGGCGCCACGTCGGCGGCGCCCTTCATCGGGCAGGGCGCGGGCTCGAAGCGCGGCAAGTCGGCGGCGCGGCCGGGCGCCGCAGCTGCGACCAGGACGAGCACCAGCGTGGCGAGCCGCGCCCTCACCTCATCCCATCCACGAGCCGCCGTTGGGATCCAGCGCCTGGCCGGTGAACGAGTGGCCGCCCGGACCCAGCAGGAAAGCCACCAAGGCGGCGATCTCCTCGGGCTGGGCTGCGCGCCCGCTGGGCACCAGATCCAACGCCTCGCGGCGCGCTTGCTCCAGGGTCTGGCCCGTCGCATCGGCGATGTTCTGCCAGCCGGCGAGCGCCATGTCGGTCTCCACCCAGCCGGGGCAGATCGCGTTCACCAGCACGCCGCGCTCCGCCCACTCCAACGCCAGGGCCCGTGTCAGTCCCAACAGGCCGGCTTTGCTGGCGCAGTAGGCCGTGTGACCGGGCACGCCGAAGCGCGCCAGGCAGGAGGACATCAGGATGCAGTGACGCGGCTCGGGCCCCTCGGCCAGATGGCGCTCGAAGGCGCGCACGCAGAAGTAGCTGCCGTCCATGTTGGTGCGCACGATCTCATCCCAGCGGTCGTCGGGGCCGGGCTCGTTGATGCCGCCCGCGCCGGCGTTGGCAACCAGGGCGTGCAACGGACCGAAGCGCTCGGCGGCCGCGGCGAAGGAGCTCTCCACGGCCGCCGCGTCGCAGATGTCGGTGGGCAGCACCAGGGTCTCGCCCTTGGTTTCACCGGCCACGGCTTCCAGCGTGTCTCGCGTGCGGCCGATCAGCGCGACCCGAGCGCCGTCGGCGGCCAAGCGCAGAACGATGTCACGCCCAATCCCGGTGCCCGCTCCCGTCACCACTACGCTGCGTCCCGAAACGTCAGCCATCGATCCCGTTCTCCCCGATCCCCACCTCGGCCAGGATCGACACCAGGTCTTCGCGACGCGAAACCCGGAACGACACGCCCGGGGGCAGCGCGTCGTCCAGGCGCTTGAAGTACCGCTTGTCGGTGCGCCCCTCGACGACCACCACCAGCCCACGGTCGTCTTCGCTGCGGATCAGCCGGCCCGCCATCTGCTTCAGGTAGAGCAGCATGGTGCCGAGCGTATCGCGCCCGAAGGCGTCGATGCCTGCCGCCTTCATGCGCGCCTCGCGCCGCTTGCGCAGCTGGGTGGGCACCTGGAAGGGAAGCTTCTCGATCACCAGGGCCTGCAGGTCGGGGCCGGGGATGTCCAGCCCCTGCCAGAACGTGCGGGCGCCCAGCAGCACCGCCCCGCCGCCGCGGCGAAAGCGCTCCACCAGCGCGTTGGGGTCGTCGGCTCCGCCGCGCGGCGCGAGCACCTCGATGCCGTGGGGGCGCAGCCGCTCGGTCAGGATCTCAGCCACCTGGTTCATACGCGCCAGGCTGGTGAAGAGGCCCAGGGTGCGCCCGGACAGGTGGAGCGCCAGATCGCCCAGCACGGCCGCGGTCTCCTCCACCAGATCGCCGCGGCTCTCCAGGGCTACGGCGCGCATGTGCTCCGCGTAGGGGAAGGGGCTGGGAACCGACACCCGCTCCACCGGGCCGACACGCTCCTCCAGCTCCAAGACGCCCGTCGCCGGAAAGGCGTCACCGGCCACGAACAGACTGGCGGAAACGCCGGCGAACGTGACCAGCCCGTCGAGGAAGCGCTCGTGAAAAGGGTCGGCCGGCGAGACGGGACGCACGGCCAGACGCCAGCGGTCATAGGGCGCCGACACCCGCTCGAAGGCCGCCACGGCCTCGCCGCCGGTTCCGGTGAAGGCCATGCGCAGTCCGCGCGCTGCGTCGCGCAGCTCCTCGGTGGCACGAGCCAGGCCCGTTTCGCGCTCCTCGCCCTCCTCGTCGGCGAAGCCCGCCACGGCGTCGGCCACGCTCTCCAGGCGCAGCCAGGCCGTCTCGGCCTGCTCCGTCGCCTCGTCGAACTCCGGGCCGGGCGGATCGGGCAGCTGGATCTCACCGTACTCGCTGGCGCGGGTGGCGAGCGCTTTTCCCAGACCGCTCAGATCCTGGGCCAACGCGCGCCGCCAGGCCACGGCGTCCTTGGCCGCGCTGCGCCGACGCTTCCCGGACAGCAACGCGGGCCCGGACTTGTCGTCGGGCGGGCCGAACACTTCATCCACCCGGTCGAGCACGTCCTCGGGGCGCACCTCCAGCGCGTAGACCTCGTCGGCCACGTCGGCCAGCTCGTGCACCTCGTCCACGATGGCGTGCTCGAAGGCGGGGTAGTCCGGCGGCCAGCGCAGCAGCAGGTCGTGGTTCGCCACCGCCAGCTGGGCCTCCCCCAGCGCTGCGCGACGCCGGCCGAAGGGACACTCCGGGTTCTGCGCGCACTGCTCGCGCGAGCAGTGCTGCGCGCGCGGCGATACCGCTCGGCGCCGCAAGCCGTGCAGCGCGTGAAAGCGGCGCAGCAACACCGGGGGCAGGGCGCCGATCTCGCCGAAGGGACGCGTGCGCGCGCAGGCAAAGAGCTCCGCGTAGGCCAGGCGATCCTCGGGGAAGAGCCGCGGCTCGCGCCCCTCGGCCAGCACCATCTCCAGGCGACGCTGGCATACGTAGTTGGCGCGGCCCTTGATGGACAGGGCGTGCAGCTCCGGACGGCCCAGGATCCGCGCCGCCGCGGGGATGTCCTTCTCCAGGAGCTGATCCTGGAGCAGCTTGGTGCGCGTCGAGACCACCACCGGCCCGCGCTCGCCCCGCTCGGCTCGCTCGCAGGCGAAGGGGATCGCAGCCGAGAGATACGCCAGCGACTTGCCGACGCCCGTGCCGCCTTCGAGCAGCAGCACTCCGCCGTCGCGCAGCGCACGAACGAAGCTGCGCGCCAGCTCGATCTGGGCGGCTCGCGCCCGGTAGCCGGGCAGGTAACGCGCGCAGCGCGCCTCGTCGGCCAGGACGGCGGCGATGGCGTCCTCTTCGAAGGGGACCGCCGGCTCGTCGCTCTCGCCGATCTCCACGAAGGCGGAACGCGCGTGGATGGTGGGAAGCCCTGCGCCCTTGCCTAACAGTGCCAGCCACGGCGACTCGGGCGCCCAGGTCTCCAGGGCGTTGCGCGCCGTGGCGTAGCGAGCCTCGTCGGCGTCGGCGCCGGCCCCTACGCGCGACATCACGCGCACGGTGTCCAGCGCGTCGTCCAGCGCGCGATGGCGCTCGTCGGTGCCCAGCAGCCCGCGCGTGAACGTCTCCAGGCGCAGGTCCGACGCATCCGGATGGGTCAGCGCCAGGACGTCCTGGGTGTCCAGGTAGGTGGCGTCACCCAGCCGTGGCACCAGCTGTCGCGAGAGGAAGTGGCGTTCGAAGGACGCGTTGTGGGCGACCAACACACGGCCGCCCAGCAGCTCTCCCACCTCTCCCGCCAGATCCGACGCCGCAGGGGCATCGCGCAGGTCATCGTCGCTGAGCCCGGTAAGCCGGCGGATCAGCCGAGGCAGCGGCGCCGACGCGCGCAGGAAGCTGCGCGCCGTGGTCACGCGCTCCACGCCCGGATCCAGCAGGACCGCGCCGAACTCGATGACTTCGGAGGCCGGGTCGTTGGGAAGACCGGTGGTTTCCAGGTCCACCACGGCCAAGGGGCCGTGCGCATCCACCAGACGCGCCAGCGCGGGCCCGTCGAGGCCCAGCTCGGCGGGTGAGGCGCTGACCAGCTCTAACGATGCCGACTCAGACGTAGATCCCGCCCTTGTACTCTCTATCCATCTACCTGACTCCGCTCGGCTGCGCCTCACTGCGCGACCTGCGGACCTCAGACATAGATGCCGCCCTTGTACTCGCGATCCATCCGCCTGACTCCGCTCGGCTACGCCTCACTGCGCGACCTGCGGACCTCAGACATAGATGCCGCCCTTGTACTCGCGGTCTTGCCGGATGTTCACGTTGATCAACGCGGGCTTGCCGGAGGCGGCGGCGCGCTCCAGGGCGGGGCGGATCTCGTCGGGGCTGTTGCAGTTCTCGCCGTGGCCGCCTAGCGCCTCCACCACCTTGTCGTAGCGGGTGGGGTGGAGGAGCACGCCCTCCAGGCGGTCCCAGCCATAGACCGCACCCTGGGGCCGCATCATCTGCCCCCACGCGGCGTCGTTGCCCACGATGCCGATGATGGGCAGGCCGAAGCGCACGGCGGTATCGAACTCCATTCCGTTGAAGCCGAACGAGCCGTCGCCGTAGACGATCACCACCGGGCGGTCGGGGTGCGCCAGCTTCGCCGCCAGCGCGAAGGGCATGCCCACGCCCAGGGTGCCCAACGGACCGGGGTCCATCCACGCGCCCTCGCCCTTGACCGGGAGGATCTTGGAGGCCGTGGCGACGATGTCGCCGCCGTCGCCGATCACGATGGGGTTGTTCTGGGTCTCCAGCCAGTCGCGCAGCTCGCGGCACATGCGCTGCGGGTCCACCGGTGTCTCGTCGCTGTTCAACGCGGCCTGGACCTTGGCCTCGGCCGCGGTCTCCACCTCGCGCAGGCGATCGCGCCACGGCGAGAAGTCGAGCTGGGCGCCGCGGTTCTTCATCTCCTCCAGCAGCAGCTCGAAGCTGCACGCCAGGTTGCCCACCAGCGGCACGTCGGTCTGGCGGTTCTGGCCGATCAGCGTGGCGTCCATGTCCAGCTGAATGATCTTGGCGTCCGCCGGAATCGTCTGCCCGAAGCGCATGCGGAAGTCGAGCAGCGTGCCGGCCAGGATGATGCAGTCGATCTGCTGGAGCGCATCGCGCCGCGAACGGTTCAGGAACTCGGGCGAGTCCGGCGGAACCGTGCCGCGCCCCATCCCGTTGGTGAACGTGGGGATGTGGGTCTCGGAGATGAAGCGGTTCATCTCCGGCGCGGCCTTGGACCACTTGACGCTGGTGCCCGCCATCAGCATGGGGCGCTCGGCCGCCTGCAGGATGTCGATGGCGTTGCGCACCTCGTCGCGATCCGGGGAGATGCGCGGCGGCTCCGTGCGAATGCGCGGCACCGGCGACTCGGCCTCCTCGGCGGAGCCCATGAACACGTCCATGGGGATCTCAAGGTAGGCGGGCCCGGGAATGCCGGACACGGCGTGGCGGATGGCCAGCTCGATGTACTCGGGAATTCGCTTGGTCTGGTAGATGGCGTCGCAGTACTTGGTGATGGGACGCACCACGCCCAGGTGATCCATCTCCTGGAGCGAGCCGCGGCGCAGGTTCTCGAACGGCCCCTGGCCGCCGAAGATCAGGATGGGCGAGTTGGCGCGCCAGGCGTTGGCGATGCCGGTGACGCCGTCGGTCACGCCCGGGCCGGCGGTGATGGCGGCGACACCGATGGAGCCCGGATTGCAGCGCGCCCACGCGTCGGCGGCGTGGACCGCGGCCTGCTCGTGGCGCACGTCGACGATCTTGATGCCCTCGTCGATGCAGCCGTCGTAGAGCGGCATGATGTGGCCGCCGGACAGGGTGAATACGACCTCGACACCGGCTTCTTTCAGGGCCTTGGCGGCCAGCTTCCCGCCGTGCAGTGCCATCGCGATACCTCGGAGTTTAGGGGTGGCCTCCGACGGTAACACAGCGATTCGGGGCCTGGCCCCGGCCCGGACGATGGCGGATGATCGGCCTCCACCCCCGAAGACGGCGGAGCGCGCATGACTCAGCTCACGAATCACCTGGGCCAGCCCATCGGCGAGCCGGTCCCCGGCTGGACGGCGCGCCCCCGGCCGCCGCGCACGCCCATGGAGGGGCGGCACTGCCGCGTGGTGGCGCTGGCTGCTGCGGCCCACGCCGACGCTCTGCACCGGGCCTACGCCGCAGACACCGAGGGGCGCAACTGGACCTACCTGCCTTACGGGCCCTTCGCCTCCGCGGAGGACTACGCCGGCTTCGTCGAGTGGGCGCAGTCGAGCGAGAACGAGGTCTTCTACGCCATCGAGGCGCTTCCCGGCGGCCAGCCGATCGGCGTGGCGAGCTACCTGCGCATCGACCCCGACATGGGCTGCATCGAGGTCGGCCATCTCAGCTACGCACCGGCGCTGCAGCGCACGGTGGCCTCCACCGAGGCCATGTACCTGATGATGCGGCGGGTCTTCGACGAGCTGGGCTACCGCCGCTACGAGTGGAAGTGCGACAGCCTCAACGCACCCTCGATCGCAGCCGCGAAGCGCCTGGGCTTCCGCTCCGAGGGAACCTTCCTCCAGGCCGTAGTGATGAAGGACCGCAACCGCGACACCACCTGGCTCTCCATCCTCGACAAGGAATGGCCCGCAGTCCGCAGCGCGCTGGAAGCCTGGCTCGACGCCTCAAACTTCGACGCGAACGGATCTCAAAAACGACGACTCGAGGACATCCGCAACGATTAGTCGATTCAAGCCACGATGTACGCGCTGCCGCCGGGGGCATTCCCGCAGGCGTACGCCGCAGCGAGGCGCACGGGTGGCGCGAGGTGGCGGAACCCTTCGAGCGAGGACATCGCCGGAGGGAATGCCCCCGGCGGCAGCCTCAAAGACCCGCGTTAGCGCGGAAGCCCGAACTCCACCCGCCGGTTGTACTGCCACGAGGTCTCGTCGTGCCCCGGCTTGGCCGGACGCGACTCCCCGTAGCTCACCGTCGTGACGTTGCTCGCCGGAACCCCGAGGTTCATCAGGTACTGCTTCACCGCCACGGCGCGGCGTTCGCCCAGCGCGAGGTTGTACTCCTCGGCGCCGCGCTCGTCGCAGTGCCCCTCGAGGACCACGCGCTCCCACTTCTTGTCCTCGATCACGCTGGCGTTGTCCTGCAACTTGCCACGGGCGTCGTTGCGGATCTCGGCACGGTCGTAGTCGAAGTACACGGTGTCGAGCCCCGGCGCGGGCTTCGTCGCGATCGGTCGCCCGACCCCGCCCTCCCGGAAGTCGCCGGCCTTGGTCACTTCCTGGCTCGATGTCGCGCAGCCCAGCGCGAAGAGCGCAGCTGCGCCAGCCAGCAGGCCGAGCGTCTTGGTGATTCGCATGGTTGGATTCCTCCCCCTTGGATCCCGTCCACGGACCGTCTTGTGCGGTCCGTACTGAATTGTACCGGGGGGCGTATCGGCAGTTCAGTATGGAAACTCAAGCGCCAGAACGCAATTTTTCTCTGGGGTGAAGCAGCCGCAGATGCGTAGGTTTTTCCCTACGCGAAGCCTTGCTGGACCAGATGCTCCGCCAGCAGCACGGCGCCCTTGGCCGCCCCCATCTTGGTGTTGTGGGAGAGCAGGCAGAACTTGATCCCGCGCTCCAGGGCGTTGTCCGGCCGCAGTCGCCCTACCGCAGTGGTCATGCCGTCGTTCAAGTCGCGGTCCAACCGCGGCTGGGGCCGGTATGGGTCATCGAGCACCCGGATCAGCTCCGGCGGCGCCGACGGCAGGCCCAGGTCGGTGAACTCGCGCCCGAAGGCGCCCATGACCTCGGCCACCTCGTCGA
>CAMYOO010000084.1 GCA_947260035.1 uncultured delta proteobacterium | reverse complement strand
GCGCGCACCAGGCGCCGCACGGTGAGGTCGTAGTTGGCGGTCAGCAACACCGGGCTCTGGCGCCCCGGGGAGCCGATGCGGCGCAGGCCCGGTTCGGTGGGCCAGGGCGCCATGCGGAATGCGGTCTGCAGCAGGTCCTTCAGGAAGTCGAGCACGCTTCCGCCTCCGCGGCGCCGGCTACGAAGAGCGCCAGGGTTCCCAGCAGCCAGCGCTGCTCGTGCTGAACGACGAGCCCGGCCGCCTGCAGCTCGCCGCGCAGGTCGGCCACCACGTGGGAGACGGTTCCGGCCAGCAGCCAGCCGGCCAGCCCCTGGGGCGCGCGCATCAGCACCTGCGCGGTTCGCTGTACGGCCCCATTGCTGCGCACCTCGTCGGCCGCCACTACGCGCCCGCCGGGGCGCAGCCGCTCGCGCGCCCGGGCCAGCACGAAACGCCGCTCGTCGCCCGACATCTCCGACAAGCTCAGCGAGAGCACCACCGCGTCGAAGGCGCCGACGGGCAGTGTGTCGATCTCCGCGGCCGTGCGCTCGAGCCAGCGAACGTCTGCTTCCTCCGTTGCGGCCAGCCGCTTGCGCGCCTGCTCCAGCATGTCCGGGCTCTGGTCGAGCGCGGTTACGCGCGCGCCGCGTTTCACGAGCCGCTCGGTTACCGCACCGGTGCCGCAGCCGATCTCCAGCACTTCCGCTCCGGGCGCCGCTGCGGCGGCCGCGGCCACGGCCTCGTGCAGGGCCGTGACCCGGCCCAGGGTCACCACGCGCATGCCCGCGTCGTAGCGCTCGGGCGTGGCCTCGAGCCAGCGCATCAGCGCCAGCGAACTCATGACGTCAGCACCGCGCGCACGATGCGTCGCAGCTCCGCGCGCAACGCGTCGGGGTCGAGCGCCTTGCTGTCCAGGAAGTGCTGGATCAGCAGCCCGTCGATGGCCCCGATCAGCGTCGCGCTCGCCAGCACGGGGTCGAGCTCGGCGGTCACCTCGCCGCGCCGCTGGCCTTCGCGCAGCACGTCGGCGAACTCGGCGCGGATCTCGCGGAAGAAGCGCCGGAAGCGCGCCGCGTCGCGCAGGCGCAGATCGATGAAGAGCCGCCCCAGCGAGGCCCAGTCCTCGAAGAGCGCCACGCAGCCGTCGGTGAGCTGCTGCACCCGCTCGAGCACGCTGCCCTCGCCGCGCAGGCAGGTGTGGAACAGCTCGCGCTCGCCCTCCAGGGTTTCGGCCACCAGGTCTTGGAGCAGGGCGTCCTTGTCCGCGTAGTAGTGGTAGAGGCTCGAACGCCCCATGCCCGCGGCCCGCGCCACGTGACCCAGGCCCGTGCCCGGCACACCCCGGCGCGCGAATACCCGCCGCGCCGCGCTGCGGATCTCCCGGCGCTGGACGGCGGCATCGACCTGCTTCGGCATGGGCTCTCCGTTCTCGTCAGCAGTGTCGATATCGACAGTAGCGTCGAAAAAGGGACCCGCAAGGCCGTGGGCTTGCGCAAGGCGTCGCGTAGAATGCGCCCATGCCGGAAGCAGGGGGGAGAGCGTGCGCCGCGGCGCTGATCGCGGGGCTGCCGGCGCTTTCGGGGCCGGCCGGGGCGCGGCCTGAGCGCATCCGCCCGGGCCACTCCTACGACTCCGATGAGACCGTGACCCAGGGCCTCGTTCGCGACATCGGCGCAGAGCGCAACTACGAAGAGGTCTACCAGCGCTACCGCTACCACGAGGTCGTCTACGACGAGAGCGAGCGCGTCGTGATCTTCAAGGAGTACAAGCGCGGCGACGTGGTGCAGGTGGAGCGCTACCGCTGGGCGCCCGACGGAACGCTCGCGGAGCGCATCGTCGAGCGGCCGGGCGAGCCGTAGGCCTCGGTTCCGGGGAGGCTCCCAGCGCGTGACCCGAGTCGCAAGCCGTTTCGCGCCGTCCACAACCGGGCCGGCGCATCCCGGAACCCTGTTGGCCGGCCTGCTGTGCTGGCTGGACGCGCGCTCCCAGGGCGCGCGCGTGCTGCTGCGGCTGGAGGACCTGGACCCGGAGCGCTGCCGGCCGGAGTACGCCCGCGCGTTCGTCGACGACCTGGCCTGGCTCGGCCTCGACTGGGATGCGGTGGTCCTGCAGAGCGAGGCGCGAGCGCGGCACGAGGCGGCGCTGGAGCGATTGGCTTCGGCGGGTCTGCTGTATCCGTGCGGGTGCAGCCGCAAGGCGGTGCGCGCCGCGGGAGAGCCCGCCCCGGACGGCGGCTTCCGCTACCCGGGAACCTGCCGCGAGCGCACGCTGCCGGCGGGAGCCTGGCGCGGCTGCGGCGAGCCGCTGCGGCTGCGCATGGAGCCCGGCCTGCTGGAGCTTCGTGACGAGAGCGGCGTGGATCTGTCTCTGGATCCGTGGGCGGCGTTCGGCGATCCCGTCGTGGTGCGCCGCGACGGCGCGGTGGCGTATCGGCTGGCCTCGGTGGTGGACGACGCGGCCGAGGGTGTGAACCGCGTGGTGCGCGGCCGCGACCTGGCCCTGACCACGGCGCCCCAGGTCGCGCTGCAGCTGCGGCTTCCTGGCCCACGCCGCGGGGCTGCGCCCGGATGCGAGCCCGGCCACGCCCGCAGAGCTGCTTTCCGACTTCGCGTGGGATCGTGTCGACAGTGCCGACCGCGTGGTGCGCTGGCAGGCCGGATCTCTGGCCCTCGATTCCCCGTCCCGTCCCCAGTAGGCCGGCCGCCGGCCAGGTGCTAAGCCTCGAGCATGGCTCCGCGCCCCGGAACGCTGATCGTCCTCTGCTACGTCATGGCGCTGGCCGTGGCGGTGCTGGCCGGGTTGGTCGTGCGCGGTGCGCATCCCATCTACGTCGCGGCCGTGGCCGACCTGGCCGCCACCTGCGCCGTCTTCGCCTTCAGCTTCGCGCTGCGCAACTCGAGCTTCTACGACGCCTACTGGAGCGTGGCGCCCATCGTCATCGGCCTCTACTGGGCCTCGCTGGCTGATCCCGGCGCGCCCGAGCTGCGCCAGGCCGTGGTGCTGGCGCTGGTGGCGGCGTGGGGCGCCCGGCTCACCTTCAACTGGGCGCGGGGCTGGACCGGGCTCGACCACGAGGACTGGCGCTACGCGCGCATCCGCGAGCAGACGGGTGCGTTCTACTGGCCGGCCAGCTTCCTGGGCATTCATCTCTTCCCGACCGTGCAGGTCTTCCTGGGCTGCCTGTGCCTGTGGCCGGCCCTGTCCGTGGGCGTGCGGCCCCTCGGCTGGCTCGACGCCGTGGCACTGTTGGTCACCGCCGCTGCCATCGGACTGGAAGCTCTGGCCGATCACCAGCTCCACCGCTTCCGCGACGACCCGGCGCGCCAGCCCGGGGACATCCTCGACACGGGCGTGTGGTCGCTTTCACGCCACCCGAACTACCTGGGCGAGATGGGCTTCTGGTGGGGCCTGTGGCTCTTCGGCCTGGCCGCCGCGCCCGGCTGGTGGTGGACGATCGTCGGCCCGCTGGCCATGACCGCCATGTTCCGCTTTGCGTCGCTCCCGCTGATCGAGCAGCGCATGGCCGAGCGACGCCCCGGCTGGGCCGAGCACGCCGCCCGCGTGCCTATCCTGCCCCGCCCCTTCTAACCGCCTGCACAGAGGGCCTGCACAGAGGGACGTTCCTGCATAACTGCACTGGGGGGCAGTCCTGCAGCGGGTACCACTCCTGGGGCGGGTTTCGCGCGAGACGCGGTGTTCCCTATCCTCTCGCCTTCCTCAGGAGGGCCCCCCAGTGACCACTCGTGTCGCATTCTCTTCGTTCGCCATGATTCTCGGTCTGGCACTCGCGGCCTGCGGCGGCGACCCGGCTGCGCCGGCCGCCGATCCCAGCAGCGCCCGCGACCTGCGCGCCGGGCAGGTGGTGGGCTTCGCGGGCCAGTACGGCAATCACGCCTGGCGCGGCATCCCCTACGCCGAGCCGCCGGTGGGAGAGCTGCGCTGGCGCGCGCCGCGGCCGCTGCCGCCCTGGGCCGACACCCGCGGGGCCCTGGCCACCGGGCCGTCCTGCACCCAGCTGGCCAGCGTCTTCAGCGGCGGAACGCGCGACGACACCGGCAAGCCGAGCGGCCAGGAGGACTGCCTCTATCTGGACGTGTTTGCGCCGCGCTTCGAGCCGGGCGCCGTACCCACCGGCGAGGCGAGCCTGCCCGTGATGTTCTGGATCCACGGAGGCGGCAACACCATCGGCAACGCCGGCTTCTACGACGGCGGCAACCTGGCCGCCACACACGACGTGATCGTGGTCGCGATCAATTACCGGCTGGGGCCCTTCGGCTGGTTCCGTCACGCCTCCATGCGCGGCGAGGGCACCACGGCGGCGGACCGCTCCGGCAACTACGGCACGCTGGACATGATCCGTGCGCTGGAATGGGTGCGTGAGAACATCGCCGGCTTCGGCGGCGATCCCGGCAACGTGACGATCTTCGGCGAGTCGGCCGGCGGCACCAACGTGATGTCCCTGGTGCTCTCGGCCCGGGCCAACGGGCTCTTCCACCGCGCCATCGTGCAGAGCGGCGGGCTGGGCTCGTCGGCCACGTGGGAGGCCGAGAACTTCGGCGACGAGCCGCGCGGCGGCGACCTTCACAGCTCCAACGAGATCCTGGTGAAGATGCTGGTCGAGGACGGAACCGTGGCGGACCGCGCTGCCGCGCGCGCCTGGCTGGAGACTCGGGACGACCCGGAGATCGAGAGCTACCTGCGCGCCAAGACCCACCTGGAGATCCTCGACGCCTACATCAAGAAGGGCGAGGGCTACAGCGACGGGATGCTCGACGTGCCCGCCGTGATCCGCGACGGATTCGTGCTGCCGCGCCAGGAGATGGCCGGTCGCATCGCACGGGGCGCCTACAACCAGGTGCCCATCGTGTTCGGGACGAACCGCGATGAAGAGAAGCTCTTCATGGCGTTCAACCCGCACTACGTGGACTTCCGCCTGGGCGTCCTGCCGGTGCCCAAGGACCAGGACCGCTACGATGCGGAGTCCGACGCGCGCGCGCGGGCTTGGAAGGCCCGCTCCGTGGATGCGCCGGCGGAGCGCCGGCGGAGGCCATGCTGGCGAAGCAGGGGCCCAGCGTGTTCGCCTACCGCTGGGACTGGGACGAGGAGCCCGGGATCCCCTTCCTGGCCGACGGCGCGACCACCGTGGGCGCGGGTCACGGCCTGGAAATCCCCTTCGTGTTCGGCCACTGGGACCTGGGCCCGGAGTCGAACCGGCTGTTCGTGCCCTGGAACAGCGGCGGGCGCGAGGCCCTGGCCGAGCAGATGATGTCCTACTGGGCCAACTTCGCGTACACCGGCGCGCCCGGGACCGGCCGCGGCGGCGACCTGCTCGAGTGGACGCCGTGGGTCGGCGGCAGCGGCAACGAGCCTCGCTACATGGTGCTGGACACGGAGGACGGCGGCGGCCTGCGCATGGAGTCCGAAGTCTGGACCATCGCCAAGGTGGTGGCCGCGGTACTAGAGGATCCGCGCCTGGAGGAGCCCAAGCACCGCTGCGGCGTACTGGCCAGCCTGACCTGGGGGGACTACATCGACGCCGACGAGTACGCCCGCGTCGGCAGCGGCCTGTGCCGCACCCTGGCGCTGGACGAGTATCCCTGGATCGACGAAGGCGCGACCGCCACCGCCGGCGGAGGCTGATCGAGCAACTGAAGGGACAGTCCCGTTAGTTGACTCAGTAGCCGGGGATCTTGAGGGGCCAGTTGGAGTCGACGGTGCCGCCGTCGACTTCGAAGACCTTGCCGGTCACCCAGCCGGCGGCGGGCGAGGCCAGGTAGAGCGCGGCCGCCGCGATGTCCTCGGTGGAGCCCAGGCGTCCCATGGGCGTCATGGCCTCCATCTGCTCCTTGAGCTCGCCCTTTACGAAGAGCCCGAGCGCATCCGTCAGCGTCGCGCCCACGGCCAGGGCGTTGACGCGCACGCGCGGTGCGAACTCGCACGCCATCAGGCGCGTCAGGTGGGAGAGCGCGGCCTTCGCCGTTCCGTAGGCGGTGAAGCCCGAGTCCACCAGGTGTCCGAGCCCAGACGAGATGTTGACGATGGCGCCGCCGTCGCCGTCCAGCATGTGCGGGATGGCCTGCTTGGAGAGGTGCCGTGCCGTGCCCACGTTGAAGCGGAACGCGGCCTCGAAGGCTTCGTCGCTCTGCTGCAGCAGCGGCGTGGGCGCCGTACCGCCGGCGTTGTTCACCACCACGTCGATGCGCCCCAGCTCCTTCGCGGTGCGCTCCACCAGCGCGTCCAGCTGGTCGGTCTCCAGCACGTCGGTGGGGATGGGGAGGGCGCGCCGGCCCAGGCTGCGGATCTCCTCGGCCAGGGATTCCAGGTCCGACTCCGTGCGCGCGGCCACGGCCACGTCGGCGCCCGCCTCGGCGTATGCCTTGGCAATGCCGCGTCCGATGCCCTTGCCGGCGCCGGTTACGATGGCGACGCGTCCGTCCAGTTTGAAGAGGTCGAGGATCATCCGAGCACCAGCTCCGCCATGGTTCGTAGCGTGCCCACGTCGCTGGGCGTCATCAGCAGCGAGGTCACCGGCGACTCGCGCCAGGCGTCGAGCCGCTCCTTGATGCGGTCGACGGGGCCGCAAAGCGAGATCTCGTCGGCGAACTGATCCGGCACGTGGCCCACCGCCTCGTTGCGCTTCCCTTCCATGAAGAGATCCTGGATCTTGTTCGCCTCGGCCTCGAAGCCCATGCGCGCCATCAGCTCCTTGTGGAAGTTGCGCTTCTTGGCGCCCATGCCGCCGATGTAGAAGCCCAGCATGAACTTGACCGGCATCAGCGCCTGCTCGAGGTCGTCGTGGATGTTGACGATGGTGAACTGCGAGATCTCGAAGTCGTCGCGGCGCTGGGCGATCGAGTCCTGGTACACCTCCGGGCGGAAGGGCGAGGTGTAGAGCGGCAGCCAGCCGTCTGCGATCTCGCAGGTCATGGCCACGTTCTTGGGGCCCTCGGCGCCCAGGAAGATGGGGACGTCGGCGCGCAGGGGATGGGTGATGGAGCGCAGCGGCTTGCCCAGGCCCCAGGCGCCCTCGCCGTGGTAGGGCAGGGGATAGTGGGGGCCGTCGCTGCGCACCGGCTTGTCGCGTCGCAGCACCTGGCGAACGATGTCCACGTACTCGCGCGTGCGCGAGAGCGGCTTGGAGAACGGCTGCCCGTACCAGCCCTCCACCACCTGGGGGCCCGAGACGCCCAGGCCCAGGATCACCCGCCCCTTCGAGAGATGGTCCAGGGTCAGGGTCGCCATGGCCGTGGCGGCGGGCGTGCGCGCCGAGATCTGGCAGACCGCCGTGCCCAGGCGCAGCTTCGAGGTGTGCGCCGCCAGGTAGGCCAGCGGGGTGAAGCAGTCGGAGCCCCAGGCCTCGGCGGTCCAAACCGAGTCGAAGCCCAGACGCTCGGCCTCCTGGGCCAGCTCCACGTGGTCGGTGGGGGGCTGGGCCTGCCAGTAGCCCAGCTGCAGTCCGAGCTTGAGGTCGCGCATGGGGGGTCTCCTTGGCTGCGGGGCCTCAGGGTGGCACAGGGGCGGGGCTCGAGCATCGGTTCCCCGCAGGGAGCCCGCTCAACTCATTGACACGGAAGGCCGAAATAAAGAAACTAACGCTCGTTCGTTTTGCGGAGGATGCCGGATGTCGGGTCTAGCCCAGGATGTGACCGTTCGCCTCACGCCCAAGGGTGCGCGAAGTCGCCAGCGGATCCTCGACACCGCCGAGCGTCTGTTCGCCGAGAAGGGCTACGCGGGAACCACCCTGCGCGACGTGGCGGCCGCGTCCGACCTTCGCATTCCCAGCCTCTACAACCACTTCGCCGGCAAGGAAGCGCTCTACGCCGCCGTGCTGGAGCGCGGCATGCAGCCGCTGCTCGAGGCCATGTCCGGCTACCTCGAAGCCGGCGACGCGCGCCCCGACCGCGAGCAGTTCACCGCACAGATGTTCGGCCTGCTGGCGCTGCGCCCGAACCTGCCGCGGCTGGTGCAGCACGAGGTGCTCGACGGGGGCACCCACCTCTCGCCGATCCTGCGCGCGTGGTTCAAGCCGGCTCTGGCGAAGGCAGAGGAAGTCGTGCGGGCCCACCCGGGAGCGCGCAACTGGGACCCGGACCAGATCCCGCTGCTGGTGCTGGCCTTCTACCACCTCGCAGTCGGCGCATTCACGATCGCACCCCTGGTCCAGGCCCTGGACCGGGAGGACCTGTTGACCGAAGACGGCCTGCCCAAGCAGCTGCGCTTCTTCACAGACGTCGTTGCAGCCCTCCTGCCGGAGGAATGAGGAGAATTCCCATGCATGTGGAAGTCGATTACATGAGCTCGGCCAGTTGGGACGACGAGATGCCCGCGCGCATGGCATGGCTGCGCGAGAACGCTCCGATCTACTGGTCCGAGCAGAGCAACCTGTGGGTGATCAGCAAGTACGACGACGTGCTGGAGATCTCGAAGGACCAGACGCGGTTCACCTCCGAGCACGGCGTTCGTCCGGGAAACCCCGTCAAGCTCGGCCTGATCGACGAGGGCGAGCCGCGTCACACCGCCGTGCGCAAGCTCATGAACCGCGGCTTCACGCCTCGCATGGTCAAGCACTGGGAGGAGGTATTCAGGCGTCTGTGCGATGACGTGCTGAAGGAGATCGCGCCCGCGGGCGAGTGCGATTTCGTGCACGACATCGCCGTGCCGCTTCCGCTCCTGCTGATCGCCGAGATGATCGGCATCCGCAAGGAGGATCGCGAGCGCTTCCACCGCTGGTCCGACGATATGATCGGCGGCGAGGGCAACCTGGACAACCCGGAGATCGTCGCCAGGGCGGGCGGCGCCTACGTGGAGTACTCGCGCTACATCAGCGAGATCATCGAGCAGCGCCGCATCGAGCCTCGGGAAGATCTGGTGAGCAAGCTGGTGGCGGCCAAGGATGAGGGCCTGCTCGAGACCTACGATGAGAGTCCGGAGCTCTTCACCAACGACGCCGAAGGTTTGGAGCTGGCCAACGATGAGTTGATCAAGCTGATGGTGGTGCTGCTGGTGGCCGGCAACGAGACCACCCGCAACGCCATCTCCGGCACCATGCAGCTGCTGATCGAGAACCCGGACGCGCGCCAGAAGCTGATCGAGCGCCCGGAGCTCATCCCCGACGCCATGGAAGAGGCGGTGCGCCTGGTCTCGCCGGTGCTCAGCTTCGGCCGCACGGTGGTCCGAGACACCGAGGTGCACGGTCAGCGCATGGAAGCCGGACAGACGGTGCTGCTCTGCTACCCCTCGGCGAACCGCGACGCGGACCAGTTCTCCGAGCCGGACCGCTTCATCATAGACCGCAAGCCGCACCACCTGGCCTTCGGCATCGGCCCGCACTTCTGCCTGGGCGCCAACCTGGCGCGGATGGAGATGCGCGTGGCCTTCAGCGAGATCCTGCGCCGCCTGCCGGACATGGAGTACTCGGCGGGCGGTCCGCAGCTCAAGCCCTCGGCCCTGGTCCGAAGCTGCACCGAGATGCGCGTCCGCTACACCCCAGAGCGCGTAGCCGCCTAGACCTGCACTCGGGGACGTCCCTGCACAACTGCAGCAAGTACCACTCCTGCACGGAGGGACGTTCCTGCACAACTGCACTGAGTGCCACCCCTGTAGGTGTGGCACTCCGTGCTGTTGTGCAGGAACGTCCCTCTATGCAGTCCCTCTATGCACGCTCGAAGGTGACGGGGAGGGTGCGGGGGCCTCGCATTACGGTGCCCCAGGGTACGGCGGCTTCTGGATCCGTGAGGCGCAGGTTGGGCAGGCGGTCCAGCAGGGCGCGCAGGCCGACGGCGATCTGGGCGCGCGCGAGGTGCGAGCCCGGGCAGTAGTGGCTGCCGAAGCCGAAGGTGAGCAGGCGCTGGGGGCGGCGCTCCAGGTCGAAGCGGTCCGGGTTCTCGTAGATCGCCGGGTCGCGGTTGGCCGAGGCGATGCCGAAGAGCAGCAGCGTCCCGGCCGCGACCTCTTGCCCCGCCACTACGGCATCCTTCGGCGCCAGCCGCGGAAGCAGGCCCAGGGGCGGCTCCCAGCGCAGCATCTCGTCCACCGCCAGCGGGATCCGCTCCGGCTCGGCACGTAGCTGCGCCAGGACGTGCGGATCGCGCAGCACGGCGAAGAGCGTGTTGCCGAGTCCGTGATGCGACGTCGTTGCGCCGGCCGAGAAGAGCGCGCGCACGTGGGACAGGATCTCTTCGTCGCGCAGACGGCGCCCGCCGCGCTCGGCCGTGGCCATGGAGGAGAGCATGTCGTCGGCCGGGCAGCCGCGGCGCCGGGCGAGGACGGGTTCGGTGTACTCCGTCAGCGCCGCAGCCGCGGCGTGGCCTACGGCATGGTCGAGCGGGTAGTTGAGGATGTCGAAGGCCCAGTCCATGAAGCGCTGCGCGTCGTCGCCCGGCAGGCCCATGCGGTGGCCGAAGACCAGGAACGGGAAGACCGCGCTGAACTCGCGCACCAGGTCGGCTTCGCCGCGCCCGGCGAACGCGTCGATCACCCGGTGCGCGATGGCGGGCAACTCCTCCTCTGCGTACTTCGCGATGGGCCTGCGCCGCAGCTTGCGCGTGGTCAGGTGGCGCAGCGCGTGGTGCTCGGGGCCGTCCACGCTCTCGAAGGTGACGCCCTGGCAGGGCTCGATGGTCATCGCGTAGGTCGGGCCCGCGGGCAGGTTCTCGTCGTCGCGGAAGGCCGCGTCCAGATCCTCGAAGCGGGTCACCAGGGGCAGCACCGCACCGCCGAAGCGCACCGGCGCCAGCCGGTGCGACGCGCGCAGTCGCGCCAGCTCGCGGTGGAACTCCTCGCCGGGCAGCAGCGGTGCGGCGGGCCGCAGGTCGAGTCCGAAGTCGATCTCGCTGGCGGTGCTGGCAGGGGAGGGCATCCGATCACTCACTGGTTGGAAGGAGGGCCGTCGGGCGGCTCTTCCAGTACGCCGTCGGCCAACAGCGCGTCGATCTCGGCCTCGGCGAGGCCCAGCTCGTTGCGCGCGATCTCGCGGGTGTGCTCGCCGATCAGCGGCGCCGGCTCCAACCGGGGAGGCGGCAAGTCGGAGCCGCGGAAAGCCGGCCCCTCGAGCACCAGCTTTCCAATCGGCGGCTGCTCCAGCGGCTGCGGATAGCCGCGCGCCGCCAGGTGCGGGTCGTGGAGGTGGTGCCCACCGTGCATCACGATTCCCGCCGCCACCCCCGCACCCTGAAGCGTCTCCACCAGCGCACGCTGTGCGTGCTGCGCCGTCCACGCCGCCAGCTCTGCGTCGATCGCCTCGCGCCGCGCGACACGGCCCGCTGCCGTATCCAGCGCCGGCTCCTGCGCCCACGCCGGGTCGCCCATGGCAGCGCGCAGCGCGCGCCACTGGGCGTCGTCGTTCACGCAGATCACGCACCAGTCGTCGTCGCCGCTGCACGGGTAGCAGCCCCAGGGTGCGTGCTCCGGATGCGCGTTGCCGGCGGGGTGGACGCTGCCCGGCGCCAGGCTCTCGGCGGCCAGCAGGTCGCCCAGCAGTTGCAGCGCGACCTCGAACTGCGCGGCATCCGCAACCACGCCGCGCCCCGTGCGGCGCCGGCCCAGCAGGCCGGCCAGGGTGGCCACCGCACCCGCTCGCCCGACGAAGTGATCCGGATGCGTGGTGGTCGATCCGGCGGGCCGCTCCGCGTCCTCGGGGTAGTTCCACAGGTAGTGGAGCCCCGACACGGGGTGTGTGTTGGGTCCGTAGCCGAGCCAGCCCTTCCAGGGGCCGCTGCTGCCCAGGAGCTGGCTCTTGAAGTAGACGAGCTGCGGGTTCACCTGGCGCACCGCATCCGCGCCGAGCCCCAGGCGCTCGAACACGCCGTTGGCGCTGTTCTCGATCAGCACGTCGGCCTGGGCCACCAGCTGCTTCACCAGCTCCACGCCGCGCAGGTCCTTCAGACTGACGCCCAGGCAGCGCTTGCTGCGGCTGGACGACGCAAAGCACGGGTTCATCCAGCTCGACAGGATGGTGCGGATGAAGTCCGGCGCGAGCCGCGACTCCACCTTGATCACGTCGGCGCCGTACTCCGCCAGCAGGCGCCCCACCTCGACGCCCACGCCGCCGATGCCGCAGTCCACCACGCGCAGGCCCTCGAGCGGTCGCTCGCCCCCGGCCGTGTCTGCTGCGTCCCCGTCCAGCAGCGCGTCGCGCTCCGCATCGGCGGGACCGAAGCCGTCGAACTCCGCGCCCGGCTGCGGCGGCCCCGCCACCGGTCCCGCGCGCTCGCCGTCCAGGTTCCAGAAGCCCGAGGCCAGCTGCGCCTCGAGACCGCCCCCCACCGGGAGCGTGCGGAACGTTCCGCGCGCGCGGGTGTGCTCGTTGTCCAGCACCTCGCCGGGCCGCAGCAGCGGTGTGCAGGCGATGCCGCGGCGCTGGGCTTCGCGCGCCACCTCGATCTTGGGCTTGTCGCGAAAGAAGTCCTCCAGCGCGGCGGCGACCTCCGTCATGCGGCCCAGTCGCGCGATGAACTGCTCCAGGGCGGGATCGGCCAAGGCCTCCGGGTGTCCCACCCAGTCCAGCAGCGCGTGCCAGTGGTGCTTCACCAGCACGATCATGCGCACATAGCCGTCGGCGCAGCGGTAGACGGTGTAGATCCCGGCCCCGGCGCGCATGCCCACCGACGGGTTGATCGAGTAGTTCGCCAGCGACCAGTCGGAGACGTTGGCCACCGACTCCATCGCCGATACGTCCAGGTGCTGGCCGCGCCCCGTGGCCAGCCGCTTCCAGAAGCCGAGCAGCCCGGCGTAGGCCGCCGTCATGCCGGCCACGTCGTAGGCGAAGGAGCCCGGCGCGGCGACCGGCGGCTTCTGCGGGCTCCCCGCGCGATGCATCATCCCGCCCATGGCGAAGCTCACCAGATCCGTGCCGCGCCAATCCCGGTAGGGTCCGGTCTGGCCGAAGTCGCTGATCGAGACCACGCACAGCTGGGGGTGTCGCTCGACCAGGGCGTCGGGCGCCAGGCCCAGCTCGGCCAGGCGGCCCGGTGCGAAGGACTCGATCAACAGGTCCGCGTCGTCCAGCCAGCCCTCCAGCCGCTCTCGATCGGCGCCGGACTCCAGGTCCAGGGTCGCGCCGCGCTTGCCCGCATTGCGGAAGGCGAAGTAGAGGCTCGTCTTCCCGTCCGGCGCGAAGGGCGCGAGTCGCCGCGAGCGTGCGCCGCCGGGCGGCTCCACGCGCACCACGTCGGCGCCCAGGTCCGCCAGCACGCGACCGCAGAGCTCACCGCGCACGTCGGCCAGGTCCACGACGCGCATTCCGGAGAGCGGCCCCATCCTCACCTCAGTCCGCAATGGCGCCGTAGACGATCGACTTCAGCTGCCCGCGGAAGTTGAAGGTGCCCGAGGGCATGAACTGGGTCATGAAGATCACGATCATCTCTTCGGCGGGATCGACCCAGAACACCGTGCTGGCGGCTCCGCCCCAGGCGAACTCGCCCGCCGATCCCGTGACGCCCGCGCGCGCCGGATCCAGCATCACCGAGAAGCCCAGACCGAAGCCCGTGCCCGGCGCCGCGATCTCCGTGTAGTTGCCCGCAGCAGCCTGGGCGGTGTCGAGGCCGCCGCTGATGTGGTTGCGCGTCATCATCGCCAGGGTGCGCGGGCCCAGGATGCGCACGCCGTCCAGCTCGCCGCCGCCCAGCAGCATGCGGCAGAAGCGCAGGTAGTCGGCGGCGGTGGAGACGAGCCCGCCGCCCCCACCCAGCAGTTGCGGCGGCCGGCGGTAGTGGCTGCGCTCGGGATCGTCGGTGAGGATCAGCTTCTTGCCCGGGCCGCGCGCGTAGTTGGCGGCGAAGCGTTCCACCTTCTCGTCGGGAACGTGGAAGCCCGTGTCCTGCATGCCCAGCGGCTCGAACAGGTGGCGGCGCAGGTACTCGTCCAGGGGCTCGCCGGAGAAGTGCTCGATCAGGTGCCCGCACACGTCGGTGGCCACCGAGTAGTTCCACGCCTGCCCCGGCGAGAACTCCAGCGGCAGCTCCGCCAGCCGCGCGATCATGTCATCCAGGTTACCGCGGAAGCGCTTGTCCAGGCAGCCGATACCGAGCTCCCGGTAGGCCGCGTCCACGTTGGTGCGCTGCATGAAGCCGTAGGTCAGCCCGCTCTGATGCGTCAGCAGATCGCGGATCGTCATGTGCCGCTCGCACGGCGCGGTGGCGAACTGCGGGTAGCTCCCGGCCTGGAACACGCGCAGGCCCCTCCAGGCGGGGATCGACTTGTGCACCGGGTCGTCGAGCTGGAAGTGACCGTGCTCGTAGAGCTGCATCAGCGCCACCGAGGTCACCGGCTTGCTCATGGAGAAGATGCGGAAGATCGTGTCCGCGGCGGTGGGCGTGCCGCGCTCGCGGTCCATCAAGCCCTGGGGCGACAGCCAGGCGACCTCGCCGCGCCGGAACACCAGCGTCAGCGCGCCGGCGATCTTGCCCGGGTCCAGGTAGCGGCGCTTCAGGTGCGAGTCGATGCGCGCCAGGCGCTCGCTGGAGAGTCCGACATCTTCGGGGCGGGGGGACATCGCGGCTCCCATTGTACTCGGCGCGCTAGCCGATGGGGTGGTCCGACGCGAGGTCGTGGATGGCGTCGATGAGGGTCTCGTGGAACGCGGCCGGGAGGTCGTGGCCCATGCCCGCGATGAAGAGGCCCTTGGCGCCGGGAATCGCGGACAGCGTGTCGCGTCCGCACTCCACCGGCACCAGCGGGTCACTTTCGCCGTGGATCACCAGGGTCGGGGTGCGCAGGCTCTCCAGGGCGGCGCGGCGGCTTCCGGACGCCATGATGGCCACCAGCTGGCGGGCCAGGCCGTCGCGGCTCGGGTCGCGTTCCCAGGAACGGGTCGTGCTCTCGCGCACCCAGTCCTCGTTCAGGTGCCCGGGGCTCCCGATGATGCGCGTGGCCGCCAGCGCGCCTTCGATCGCCTCCTCCACGGATTGCGGCGTCGGCCGCAGCAGGATCTGCATGGCCTCGGGCTTGGGCCCGGGCAGCGAACGATCGCCGGTGGTGGACATGATCGACGTCAGCGTCTGTACCCGGTCCGGGAACGCGATGGCCAGGGTCTGGGCGATCATCCCGCCCATGGACGCGCCCACCACGTGGGCGCGCTCCAGCTCCAGGGCGTCCAGCAGCCCGGCGCCGTCGGCGGCGATGTCTTGCATCAGGTAGGGGGCGCGCACCGGCTCGCCGGCGGCCGCCTTGCCCATGGCCGCGACGGGCGGGTCGTGCTCGACGTCGGTGAACTTCGTGGACAGCCCCACGTCGCGGTTGTCGTAGCGGATCACGTGGTAGCCGCGCTCGACCAGCGCCTTGCAGAAGGAGTCGGGCCACAGCACCAGCTGTCCGCCCAGCCCCATCACCAGCAGCAGCGGCTCGCCCGACGGGTCGCCGAGCGACTCGTACTCGATCTCGATTCCGTTGACCGGGGCGCGCGGCACGGGGCGTTCGGCTCCTAGACCTCGGCCTGGAGCGAGTTCAGGTGCTCCACCGCGTCTACGTACTCCTCGACCATGCGCTGGATCACCTCGCGCGTGGGCTCCACGGCGCGGATCTCGCCGACGATCTGGCCCACCGGGTTGAAAGCCACGTTGCGCGCCTTGTCGGCGTAGCGGTGCGTCCGCGACACGGCCTCGGCCGTGACCATGAACTGCAGCGGCATGCCCAGCGGGTCGGGGGTGTCCTCCCGCTCCCAGGCCTCGGTCCAGTCGTTGCGCAGCATGCGCGCCGGCTTGCCGGTCCAGGAGCGCGAGCGCACGGTGTCCCGGATGCCCGCGTCGATGTAGGTCTGCTTCTCCGCCGGCTCCGCCGCCGCTTCCTCGACGGCCAGCCAGATGGAGCCCGTCCACACGCCCTGGGCGCCCATGGCCAGGGCCGCCGCCATCTGGCGCCCGGTGCCGATGCCGCCGGCGGCGAGCACGGGCATCGGTGCCACCGCGTCGATCACCTGGGGCCACAGCACCATGCTGCCCACGTCGCCGGTATGGCCGCCGCCCTCGGTGCCCTGGGCGATCACGAAGTCCAGGCCCGCGGCCTTGTGGGCCAGCGCGTGCTTGGGGCTGCCGCAGAGCGCGCCCACCAGACGCCCGGTGTCCTGGATCTCCTTCACGATGTCGGGCGGCGGCGTGCCCAGCGCGTTGGCGACGAGCTTCACCTGGTCGCTCTTCAGCGCCTGCTCCACCTGCGGCCCCGCCGTCGTCGCCGTCCAGCCCAGCAGCTCGCGCGTCTGCTCGCCTTCGGGAAGCTCGGGAACGCCGGCGTCGGCCAGCAGCTTCTTGGCGAAGTCGCGGTGCTCCTGGGGCACCATGCTCTTCAGCTTCGCTTCCAGCTCCGCCGCGTCGAGCTCTTCGCCCTTGCCCTCGTACTTGCCGGGAATCACGATGTCGATCCCGTAGGGCTTGTCCGTGTGCTCGTCGATCCACTTCATCTCGACGGCCATCTGCTCGGCGCTGTAGGCCACGCAGCCCAGCACGCCCAGGCCGCCCGCGTTGGATACGGCCGCCACGACGTCGCGGCAGTGGGTGAAGGCGAAGATCGGGAACTCGATGCCGAGGCGTTCGCAGAGCTCGGTTCGCATGAGGGGGTCTCCTGGACGGCCCAAGCCCGGGCCGGGCGGCCGAGGATAGCGCCGTCCGGCCAGATTGAAACATGTTCTACTTCGGCCGTTCGGAGCCCGCGAAGAGCGGTCGGAAGCAGTCCAGGCGGTGGAAGTCGGGCGCCGGGCCCGGCACGGGGCAGGCCGCGGCGTAGCGGCGCTCGGCTTCGGTGCCGGAGATCGTGTAGGCGTTCGCGGCGCGCAGCCCCGGCGGCAGCCATGCGGTAGGAACGCGGGCGCGGCCGTGCCAGCGCGTGCCCTCGCGCGTGGCCGTGTACTCGAGCGGCATTCCCGAGCGCAGCACGTTGCGCGGGCCGTGAAGCTCCAGCACCAGATGGTGGCCGTGGGGCCC
>CAMYOO010000083.1 GCA_947260035.1 uncultured delta proteobacterium | reverse complement strand
CCCGGCGACGGCGCCGCGGCGCTGGCCGCGGCGTTCCGCCTGGGCTGGACGGCGCTGGCCGCGGAGGCCGTAGGTGCCGCCGAGTCGACGCTGATCCTGACCCGGGACTACGCCGTGGATCGGGCCCAGTTCGGGCGACAGATCGGCTCCTTCCAGGCGGTGAAGCACCCGATCGTGAACGTGATGATCGCCGTGGAGAGCGCGCGAACGCTGGTTTATAGGGCCGCGGCCGCCATCGATCACGCCGAAGCAGGCTCGGAGATCCCTGCGCGCATGGCCAAGGCCGCTGCCAGCGACGCCTTCCACTTCGCTGCCAACCGCGCGGTTCAGCTCCACGGCGGATACGGCTTCACCATCGACTGCGACGTGCACCACTTCTTCAAGCGTGCACTCTGGGTCCGCGCCACGCTGGGC
The DNA here is from genome assembly GCA_947260035.1 of uncultured delta proteobacterium. Taxonomy (GTDB): domain Bacteria; phylum Myxococcota_A; class UBA9160; order UBA9160; family JAFDET01; genus JAFDET01. The sequence continues at coordinate 13,428 of CAMYOO010000083.1, read as the reverse complement.
GATGCGATCCATCACCGCCGGCACCTGGCGAACGAGCTGCTCGGTCCGTCTTGATGCGGCCCCCGCCGTGTTAATCCGGCCTTAGGGTTGAGCAAAGAACCCGCTGGCGGCGACGCCTCAGTCGGTTATCCGTCCCCGATGCCCGCAGCCGCAATCGCGCTCGCACTCCTGACGATCCTCTCGCTCGGCTGCGACGAGGCGTCGCGTTCCCCGGGCAGCGAGCGCGACGAGCCGCCGAAGAGCCACGTGGAGCAGATCCCGGGCTTCGTCGTGTGGGAGTCCAACCGCAGCGGTCACTGGCGCATCTGGACCCGACGCCTGGACGGCGAGGGCCTGCGACAGCTGACGCCCCACGAAGAGCGCCGCGCTCACTTCTCCCCGCACCTCTCCCCGGACGGCCGCCACCTGGTCTACCTGAGCCAGCGCGCCGGCACCAACGCCTACCGCATGTGGGAGAACGCGGACCCGGTGCTGCGCCTGCACCGGATCGCCGACGGCCACGATGTGCCGCTGGTGAAAGGAGCGCGTTCGTATCGGGAGGACCGCGCCGCCGTATGGATCGACTCGCGCGAGGTGATCTACATCGCCGCCAACGGGACGACCCGGAGCATCGACATCCTGAGCGGCGAGCAGCGGGTGATCCAGCGCAAGAAGCAGGACCAGTTCGGCTACCTGGCGGACCCGACGCTAAACTGGGCCACCACCGGCCGGCCCGGATTCGCGCGCCTCAACCGCCGGGCGCGACGCGTGGCCCCGGCCCGCATCCGCTCCGGCTGCCAGCCCTACTTCTCCCGCGACGGGCGCTTCGGCTTCTGGGTGAACAAGCAGGGCGGCCCCATCCGGCGGGTGGATCTCCGCACCAACGAGACCGCCGACATCGTGCTGGGCAAGGACACCCGCCTGCAGAAGGGTTGGCGCTACACCTATTTCCCGATGATCTCGGCGGGCCAGGACCTGCTGGCCTACGGCGCGTCCGACGGCGACCACCATCACTTTCGCGCCGACTACGAGATATTCGTCCTGCCCATCGACCCGGACACGCTGATGCCGACCGGCTCCCCGGTCCGCTACACGTTCGACCCGGGCGTGGACCGCTTCCCCGACGTGTTCGAGAGCGGAGCCGAGCTGGGCCGCCAGCGCGGCGAGGCTCCCTACGAGCTGTCGCTGCGGGCGCCCGACGACGCGTCGGACTGGAGCTGGGACTTCGGAGAGGGCACAGGCGCTACCGGCCCCACGGGCACGCACACCTACCCCGAGGCCGGGACCTACACCGTGACGGCGCGTCACGGCGACACCCTGCTCACCGGTAGGGTGCGCGTGGATCCGGGAGGCCCGCCCAGGCCGTTGCGGGCGACCGTGGGGTACGACCATCACAAGGTCCGCGTGCACTTCGACGAGCCCGTCGTGATCGACGACGCGCGCTTCCGCTTCGAGCGCCTGGGGCCGGCGGGACTGGCACGCCTGGAGCCGGGCAGCCAGAGCGTCCTCATCCGCGCGCCGGGCGCGATCGACCGGTCCGACACGCTGGTGATGGAGGGGATCCGCGACACGGCCCTGAAGCCCAACACCCTGGAGCGCGCCGAGATCCAGGTGGAGCCCCACGACTGGCCCAGCCGCCGGGACGAGATGATCCTGGCCTGGTCCACCGGCGACCGGCAGGTGCTCATCCTCGATCAGGAAACCGGTCTCGAGCGCACGGACGAAGCGGTGCCCCACGGACGAGCGCGGCTGGACCACCACTACCGGATGGACGTGTCCGGCGGCCGCTTCGAGATCCACGGCGACGAACGGGGGCTGGGCGCGGACACCTTCGCGCTGGAGCTGACCTTCCAGCCCGACCGCCTGGACGCCAAGGGTACCGGCGTGGTCGCGGGCATGGGACGAAGCGACGACGACCTCAACTTCCGCGTCCTGCAGGAGGGAGCGAAGCTCATCCTGCAGCTGCGCACCTCGGAGACGTCCGGAGACGGCGCGCGCATCCCGCTGGGTGAGCTGCGCACGACCGGCCCCCACCACCTGACCGTGACCTACGGCCGGAGAAAGCTGGCCGCCTACCTGGACGGCGAGCCGCTCGCCGTGGAGACGCCGGTGGTCGGCACCCTCCAGCCGTGGAGCGGCGGACTGCCTCTGGTGATCGGCTCCACCCACGAGGGCGAGAAGCCGTGGCACGGCGTGGTGGAAGGCATCGCGCTCTACGGCCACTTCGTGACGCCGGACGAGGCGCAACGCAACGCGCGGGGCTACGCCGAGCGGCGTGAGGAACGCGACGCGGTCGAACCGCTGACCGTGGTGGCGCGGCGCCGGGCCGTGTCGCGCACGCCCACCCCGGAGGAGATCACGCCCTACCGCGAGGGGTTGGTGGTGAACGAGTACGACGTGCTGGAGGTGAAGCGCGGCGAGCTGGGCGACGACCGGATCCGCGTGGCCCACTATGCCGTGCAGGGCGGTGCCGCGCGCGAGATCCCCGGCCCCGGCCTCGACCCGATCCTGGAGCTGGACCTCGAGCTCTTCGAGGAGAACCCGCAGGTCCAGGACATCTACCAGGGCGACGAGCTGGACCTGGATCTCGACGTGCCGCTCTACCTCGACGTGGGGCCCTGACCCGGCCGGCCGGCCGTTCGCCATGGTCTTCAGCTCCCAGTTCTTCCTCTTCGTCTTCCTGCCGGTGGCGCTGCTGCTGGCCGCCGCCACGCGGCGAGGACCGCGCGGGCTGGCCAACGGCCTGCTGGCCGCGCTGTCGTACGTCTTCTACGGCTGGTCGAACCCGCCCTTCGTCCTGCTGATGATGTTCTCCACGCTGGTGGACTTCGGCTGCGGGCACTGGCTGGACCGGACGCGTGACCCGCGGCAGCGGCGCGCGGCCGTCACGCTTTCAGTGGTGACGAACCTGTCGCTGCTGGGCTTCTTCAAGTACTTCAACTTTGGCGTCGACACCTACAACGGACTGCTCGGCGCCGCCGGACTGGACGCGCTGGCCCTCCAGGACGTGCTGCGAGTGACGCTGCCGCTGGGCATCAGCTTCTACACGTTCCAGTCCATGAGCTACACGATCGACATCTACCGGGGCGACGCGCGCCCGACGCGCAGCTTCGTGGACTTCGCGTGCTACGTCTCGCTTTTCTCGCAGCTCGTCGCGGGTCCGATCCTGCGCTTCACCGAGGTGGCGGACCAGCTTCACGCGCGGACCCAGACCACGGAGAAGTTCGCCCGCGGCGTGGCCATGCTGAGCCTGGGCCTGGCCAAGAAGGTTCTGCTCGCCAACCCCTGCGGCCTGATCGCCGACACCAGCTTCGCCGCCGACGCGCCCCACGCCGTGGACGCCTGGCTGGGCCTTCTCGCCTACTCGTTCCAGATCTACTTCGACTTCTCCGGCTACACGGACATGGCCATCGGCCTGGGCCTGCTGCTGGGTTTCACCTTCCCCAAGAACTTCGATGCGCCCTACCGGAGCGCCTCGATCACCGAGTTCTGGCGACGCTGGCACATCTCGCTCTCGGGCTGGCTGCGCGACTACCTCTATCTCCCCCTGGGCGGAAACCGGCACGGCCCGCGCCGCACCTACGTCAACCTGATGCTGGTCATGCTGCTGGGCGGCCTCTGGCACGGAGCCGCGGCGACCTTCTTGATCTGGGGCGCGCTGCACGGCGTGGCCCTGGCGGCGGAGCGCGCCTTCGGCCGGCGTCCGATCTACGCGGGCCTGCCGCGCCCGCTGCGGATCGCCCTGACGTTCGCCCTGGTCAGCGTGGCGTGGGTTTTCTTCCGCGCACCGGACCTGAGCGCGGCCCTGGCCTACCTGGCGCGCATGGCCGGAATCGGCGAAGCCGGGCCCGCTGCCGTGCTCGCCGGCGGCGTGATCCAGCAGCCGTACCACCTGGCGGTTCTGATTGTGGCGGCGGGGGTCACCTGGGGTGGCCGCACGTCGTGGGAATGGACGCGCACGCTGTCGCCCGCCCGCGCCGCCGTCTGCATGGCCGCGTTCACCGCGGCATGCGCGGTCCTGTTCACCCAGTCCTTCAACCCGTTCATCTACTTCATCTTCTGATGTCACGACTACAAGCGGAACGAGAGAACCAGGCACGCGTGGAGATGGGACACACCCAGGTCAGCCCCGCCACGGCGCGTGCGCTGGCCGCGGTATTCCTGACGCTGGTGTTCTGCGGCTCGCTGGCCCAGCTCGGGCTCGGCGACCTGGCGGGCCCCTGGTCCACGCTGACCGCGCGCTTTCCGAACGCCTGCACCCTCAGCGAGTTCGAGCGCGAGTTCGACCTGCGCGCCGGCCTGGCCGCACGGCTTCGCCCCACCGTGCAGAGCGCTCTCGTCCGCCTGGGCGCGGGCAACGCAAGCGCCTATGTGGGACGCGACGGTTGGCTCTTCCATCGCGCCTCGGTGGATGCCGCCCTGAGCGGAGCGTTCCTGGACCCGCGCGCGCAGGCGCGGCGCGTGACCGGCACGGACGCCTGCGACACGGTTCCTCGGCCCGACCCGCTACCCGCCGTGCTGGCGTGGAACCAGGCGTTGGCGAGCCGCGGCGTGCGCCTGGTGGTGTTTCCGACGCCGGCCAAGGCGGAGATCCACCCCGAGAAGCTGGCCGGGCAGGACGCCCGCGACGAACACGTCCGCAACGCTTCCTACGACCACTTCGTGGCGTCCCTGCGCGAAAACGAGGTGCAGGTCTTCGAGCCCCATGTGATCCTGCGCAAGACGGCCCGAAGCGGCGCGCAGCCGGCCTACCTGGCCACCGACACCCACTGGCGCCCCGAAGCCGTCGATGCCGTGGCCGAGGAGCTGGCCGCGTCGCTGCGACCGGTGCTTCCGCTCGGCGTGCGGGGCAAGCGCTTCGAGCGGCGGCGCCAGGAGGTACGGCGCCGCGGTGACGTGTCCGCGCTGCTCGATCTGGCCGGACCGTTGGAGACCGTGGAGATCCGCCCGGTTCGAGCGACGGACGCCCAGCGCGCGCCGGTGATCCTGCTCGGCGACAGCTTCACGAACATCTACTCCAGCCCCGCGGCGTTCGCGGGCGCCGCGGACGAGGACGACGTGGGTTGGGGCGCCGACGCCGGCCTCGCAGAGCAGCTGGCCTTCCACCTGGGAGCGCCGGTCGAGCGGATCGCACTCAACGACGATGGGGCGTTCGCTTCGCGGCTGGAGCTGGCGCGCCGCGTGCGGGCGGCCCGACTCGCCGGCCGCGATCCCTTCGACGGCGTCAGCGTCGTCGTCTGGCAGTTCGCCACCCGCGAGCTCTCGCTCGGCGACTGGCGGAAGATCGACCTGGACGCGGCCGACACGGCCGAGGCGGGAACCGAACAAAGCCTGCCCGGCGCGCGCCGGGTCCGAGCGCGCATCTCGGCTCGCGCCGCGCTGCCGGCTCCGGGCGGGCCGTACCCGGAAGCCCTGGTGGCGCTGCGCATCGAAGAGATCGAGAGTCTGGACGCGCAACCCGCACCCGCGCCGGAGGGGGTCGTGTACGTTCTGGCCGTGCGCGAGAATCGCGCCGTGCCCGAGGTCTCCGCCCTGGGACCGGGGGATCGGGTGGAGCTTCGTCTCTGGGACTTCGAGGATGAGACCGTGGCCAAACGATACTCCGTGCTGCGCCGCACCGAGCTGGACGATCCCGACGCACTGCTGCTGCCGGCCTGGTTCGGGGAGCTGCCGTGAGACGCCTCGCGGTCGTCCTGCTGGCGCTGGCCCTGATCGGCGCCGCAGCGAGAACATCCGGCTGGCGCGACGTGTTCACCCGACTGGCGGCGACCGCCGGCGACGGTCCGTCCGGCGTGCTGCGCGGCCGCGACGGCTGGCTCTTCCTCGGCTCGGAGCTGCGCCACCTCTCCCTGGAGCACTTCTGGGGTGAGCAGGCCGCTGCGGTGAGCCGCTCTCGCCGCCCGTAGAGGGCGGACCCGCGCGCCGCGATCCTGGACGTGAAGCAGCAGCTCAACGCGCGCGGCATCCAGCTCCTCTTCGTGCCGGTCCCGCCCAAGGCGGCGGTCCACGCAGCCAAGCTGCCCCTGACTGCGGCAGCGCCGAAAGGACGCGCCGACGCCCCCGACGCGGCCTTCTACACCGACCTGGAGGCCCAGGGCGTTCCGGTGCTGGACCTGGCGTCCGACCTCGCCGGACTGCCGGAGCCGGCCTTCTGCCGCCAGGACACCCACTGGTGCACCCCGGGCATCCGGGTCGCGGCGAGCCGCATCGCCGAGACGCTCGGTTCGCGCGGCTGGCTCGAGGAACGCGCCCGGGAGACCTTCGCGATCGAAGAGCGCGACGTCACCCTCACCGGCGACCTCTGGAAGCTGCTGGGCGACACCTCGCTGGCCAAGGAACGCGTGCGGATCGGCGTGGTGGGGCGTCGCCGTGAGGCGGCGTTGACGCCGCTGGAGCCCGACCCCGAGAGCCCGGTGCTGCTGCTCGGCGACAGTCACAACCTGGTGTTCCACGCGGGCGGCGACCTGCACGCGCGCGGCGCCGGGCTGCCCGACCACCTGGCGCGGGAGCTGGGCTTCGCCGTCGACGTGGTGGCCGTGCGCGGCTCGGGCGCAACACCGGCACGCATGAATCTGCTGCGCCGAAAGAACGCGCTCACCCACAAGCGCGTCGTCGTGTGGTGTCTGGCCGCACGCGAACTCAGCGAATCCGCAGGAGGATGGCGGCCGCTGCCGGTCGCGCGCTGAGCGCACGAAGTGTTGGGCGAGTCCGCCCAACACTCGAATCACACCCGACCTGAATACGCACCATCGCCCTTCGTCGAACTTCGCAGCGACACATCGCGGAGGAACGACATGGCTTCGAAGATCGGGATCCTGGGACTGGCGGCCGGCCTGTTGTTGGCAACACCGGGCATCGTGGGAGCGCACGGCCATCACAGCGAGGGCCGCAACGTGCGCCACGGCGAACGCCGGCATCAAGCGCGACACGAGCAGCCCCATCACGTTCGGCGACATCGACGCCATCAAGGCGTCCGACAGCATCGGCACCTACGCGAGCACGCCCGGCGCGGAACCCGGTTCGTGATGCACGGGTCGTACTGGTGTGGCCAGTGCCGGCGCTCGTTCCGCGAGCAGGACCGGTTCTTCCGGCACCTGCGACACGACCACCGCCTGCATCGTGGCGGGCTGTGGAGGCACCTGGTTCGCAGGGGCTGGGGCTGGGCCTTCTACGGGTAGTCGAGCACTTCGCGCACCTTGGAGGCGAGCGCGTGGGGGGTAAAGGGCTTCGCGAGGAAGCTCCCGGAGCCCTCCCCCACCTGCTTCAGGGTCCGCTCGTCCGCCGAGTAGCCCGAGACGTAGAGAACCCGCGCCTCCGGGCGCAACGGCGCGAAGCGCCGGGCCAGTTCGGGCCCGCTCATGTTCGGCATCACCACGTCGGTGAGCAACAGATCGATCGGACCGGCGTGGGCCTGCGCCAGGCGCAGGGCCACGTCTCCGTAGCCGGCGTCCAGCACCGTGTAGCCCCGGCTCTCCAGCACGCGGCGAGCCAGGCTACGCAGCATTTCCTGGTCCTCTACCAGCAGCACGGTTTCCGACCCGACCGGCAGCGCCCGTTGCTCCTTGGGCGGCGGCTCGCACCCTGCGGCCGGCTCCCCGTCCACGTGGGGCAGCAGCATGCGGAAGCGGGAGCCGTGGCCCGGCGAGCTGTCCACGCGAATGGATCCTCCGCTCTGCAGCACGATCCCGTAGACCGTGGCCAGCCCCAGCCCCGTGCCGAGCCCCGGCGCCTTGGTGGTGAAGAAGGGCTCGAACACGCTGGAGCGCGTCTCCGCATCCATGCCGATGCCGGTGTCCGCCACCGTCAACGCCACATAGCGGCCGGGCCCGGGGAGACCCATCGCCCGACCCTGGAGCGCGTCGACCTCCACATCCTCGGTCGCCACGCTGAGCCGGCCGCCGTCGGGCATGGCGTCAGCCGCGTTGACCGCAAGGTTCATCACCACCTGCTCCAGCTGCATGGGATCCGCGCGCACCGTAGCGGGCGCGGCCTCGAGCACGGTCACCAGCTCGATGTCCTCGCCGATGATCCGGCGCAGCATGCGGTGCATCTCGCTGACAACCGCGTTGAGGTCGAGGATCTCGGCCTGAAGTACCTGGCGCCGGCTGAAAGCCAGGAGCTGGCGAACCAACGTGGCGGCCTTGTCCGCCGCGTGCTGCACGCCCTGCACGTCCACCAGCAGCGGGTGCTCCGCGCCCAACCCGGTCTCCAGCAGCCCTGCGTAGCCGAGGATCGCAGACAGCAGGTTGTTGAAGTCATGGGCGACGCCTCCCGCCATCCGCCCGATGGCTTCGAGGCGCTGGGTCTGGAGCAGGCGATCCTGCTCCCCCGCGCGAGCCGACTGTGTACCGTCCATCCCGTGCAACCCCATGCAGCATACGAAGCGGATCGCGACGCACCTGAGTGAAATCACACACCGCGTGCTTTTCGCCGCACGCGTTGGGGTGATACGCTGGCGACTTCACCCATGAACCACCCGTTGCGGGAACGCATCACCGCGCTGGATTGGCGCCGGGTCCGAGCCGACCTGGACGCTCACGGCCACGCCGTCGCGGGTCCGATTTTCGACACGGCGGAGTGCGACACCCTGGCCGGGCTCTGGGACAGCGCACGCTTCCGCTCAGAGATCGAGATGGGGCCGCGCCGCTACGGCGAAGGTGTGTACCGCTACTTCGCCGCGCCCCTGCCCGCGCCCGTGCGCACGCTACGCCAACAGCTCTACGCACGCCTGGCGCCCATCGCCAACGACTGGTGGCGACGCCTGGGGCGCGAGCCGGCCTTCCCAGCGCGCCTGCGTCCGTTCCTGTCCCAGTGCCACGAGGCCGGCCAATCGCGCCCGACGCCGCTGCTGCTGCGCTACGAACGCGGTGGCTACAACTGCCTGCATCAGGATCGCTACGGGCGCGTCGCGTTTCCGCTACAGGCGGCGGTGCTGCTCTCGCGGCCGGGCCGCGACTTCGAGGGCGGCGAGTTCCTGCTGGTGGAGCAGCGCCCGCGCGCACAGTCGCGCGGCGAGGCGATCGGGCTGCGCCGGGGAGAGATGATCCTGTTCCCCAACGCGGAACGCCCGGTGGAGGGCGTACGCGGGTCCTATCGCGCGGCGGTGCGCCACGGCGTAAGCCGTGTCCGCGGGGGCAAGCGCACCACCCTGGGCATCATCTTCCACGACGCGGAGTAGATGGCGCCTTCGGCTCCAGCACGCGGATCCGCGGGTTGAGCCAGGAGTAGGGAGACGGAAACCAGCGCTCCAGCGGCGAGTGCCCGGTGCCTTCCCAGACCAGGCGCCAGCCGACGGGGTCGCGCCAGTGACCGCGGGGCGAGGCCGAGCTGACCAGCAGCCGGTCCGGCGAGAGCCGCGCGAGCCCGGCGGTGCAGTCCTCGTCATGGGGCACCCACTCGATGAGGATGCCCTGGCGATCCAGGCGCGGAAGATCCACCGGCGCGCTGCAGGAGGCGACGCGCAGGGCCGCGTCGAAGGAGGACGCGAACCACGCCTCGGCCGTGTAGCGGCCGTCGCGCAGCAGAAGCGCGTCGATGTGGGCCGAATAGAGCAGGCCGTGGAGGAGCACGCCCGCAACCACCGCAGCGCCCGCCGCCCGCCCGCGCGGCAGGCGCAGCAGATGCGCGCCCAGCCAGCCGCCGAAGATGGCGGTCACCACCACCACCGGAAGCAGGATGCGCTCGGCGGCGAAAGCCGAGAGCAGCACCGACACCAGCAGATAGGAGACGATGGGGATCCAGAGCAGCGCTACGCGACGCCGCAGCACCAGGGCGCCGACGCCGCCGGAGACGCAGAGAAGCGCGACCGGCGCTCCGGTTCCCGACACCCAGGACTCGGCGATGCGCCGGGCCGTGTGCAGCAGGCCGGGCGAGCTCCCGCGTTCGCCCTGGATGAACTCTCCGGTGGGCAGCCAGAAGCGCCAGTGATCGAGGAATCCCTCGAAGTTGAACAGCACGTTCTGCACGGCGCCGTACACGCCCAGCAGCACGCCCAGCAGGGTGAGCAGGTTGCGGTCGAACAGCCGCCCGCCGCGGCGCAGGTGGACCGCCAGCAACCCCAGCCCGGTTCCGATATAGGCGCCGAGGATGGGATCCTTCGTGGTCAGCGCGCAGGCGGCGAAGAGCCCGAACAGCGCGTAGTCACGCCGCAGCGCGCGCCGCGCGATGCGCGCGGCGAAGAGCAGTGACCCCGTGAACCAGAACGTCACCGGAACGTCCAGGTTCCCCAGGTGCGCGTAGAGCACCAGCACCGAGGTGACCACCGCCAGCGCCGCCGCCAGGCGCGCCGTCAGGCGATCGCCGGTCAGCTCGCGGGCCAGGGCGTACACGAAGGCGATGCAGCCCAGAGCCATGGCCGCCGAGAGCAGCCGCGTCAGCAGCATCAAGACCGTGGGCGCAGCGTGGGCGTCGCTGAAGCAGCCTTCCCAATGCTCGATGGTGGGCAGGCACTCGAGGTTCAGCCCGCCCGTGGCGGCCAGCCACGCCAGGTACGGCGCGTACAGCGCCAGGGAGAGGAACCAGTGCAGGTACGGGTACTTGTTCCATGACTCGAGCCAGCGCCAGGGAAGCGAGAGCGGCTTCCAGGGCGAGAGATCGTCGATCGACCAGGAGATGTTCCAGGGCAGGCCCCAGTCGATCCCCACGCCGTACAGCACTGCGGCCAGGACGAGGAGACCGACGAGGACGCGATCCCTCAAACCACGCCCTTCGCCGCCAGGCGCTCCAGGTCCGCCGCATCCACCCCGATCTCGTCGAACACCTCGGCGTTGTGCTGGCCCAGGTCCGGCGCCAGGGCGCGCTCCCGGGGATCCGCGCCCGAGAAGCGCAGCGGGTTGCCGTGGAAGACCACCTCACCCACGGTCGGGTGCGGATGCCGCTCGATCATGCCGCGGGCCCGAAGCTGCGGATCCTCCACCAGCTCGTCGGGGCGCGCGACGCGCGCACAGGGCACGTCGGCGCCTTCGGGCCCCAGCGCGGCCAGCACCTGCCGGCAGCTGCGCTCGCGAACCCAGTCGCCCACGATGCCGTTGATCTCACCGCGCCGGGCCGAGCGTCCGCGATGGCTGCGAAAGCGCTCGTCGCCCGCCAGCTCCGGACGCTCGATCGCCTGGCACAGGCGCCGGAAGAGCTTGTTGCTGGCGGTGCCCACCACCACCCAGCCGTCGCGCGCCTCGAAGCAGTCGTAGGGCGCGGTGAAGGGGTGCTGGTTGCCCGTTCTCTCGGCCTCGACGCCCAGCCCCTGGGCGATGGTCACCCAGGAGTCGGTGACGGCGAACATGGCATCCTGGTTCGACAGGTCCAGGACGCGCCCGCGACCCGTGTTGTCGCGATCGCGCAGGCCCGCCAGCAGGCCGAGCCCAAGGTAGAGGCCGCCGACGAAGTCGGCCAACGCACCGCCGCCGCGCACGGGCGGGCCGTCGGGAAAGCCGGTCATGGCCAGGAACCCGCCCGTGGCCTGGGCCACGATGTCGTAGGACGCCTGCCCGGCGCGCGGCCCGGTTGCACCGAAGCCGGACAGCGAGGCGACCAGCAGGCGCGGGTTTCGCGCGTGCAGGACGTCGGCGCCCAGGCCGATGCGCTCCAGGTAGCCGGCGCGAAAGTTCTCCACCACCGCGTCGGCGCGCTCGCACAGGCGCAGGAACAGCTCGCGTCCCTCGGCGTCGCGCAGGTCCAGGGTGATGGAAAGGGGCCGGCCACCACGCGTGTGAGGTCCAGGATGCGGATGTCTTCGAGCAGACGACCGGCCACGGCGCAGCCTAGGCGTGGCCGGCGACGATCACGCCCATCGCGATCAAACTCACCACCTGAACCAGGAAGAAGGTGAAACGCACGTTGATGGCGACGGTGCTGCCGGATGCCACGTGGGTCACGGACTGCGCCACACGGGCGCTCAGGATGATGACGGCGAAGCGGTCGAGCCAGTCGTCGTCCACGCCCAGCACGGCGCCGGTCAGCACCACCGCCGCGAACAGGGGCAGGAACTCGAGGCAGTTGCTGTGCGCGCGATTCAGCCGCCAGTAGCGGTCGCCGCCGTGGGGGACGCCGGCGGTGTAGTCGCCGGGGCGCGCCTCTCCCCGCAGCACCTTGGCGCCGCGCACGCCCCCGATCACCAGCACCAGGAACACCGTCCAGGCGGTGAACAGCATCAGGCACGTGAGCGAAGGGCTCACGGCCGCAGCCTAGAGCTGGACGACCGCGACGATGGCGACCACCGAAAGCACCGCAGCCCCCGCGTAGAGGAGCGGAGCCACGGCGCCGTCGCGCTCGTAGCCACCCAGGTCGATGGAGAAGTGGCGCAGGTGATTGGCCGCGTTCCAGAGCGGGAGCACGATCAGCGCCAGCAGCAGCAGCCGGCCGATGGGGTGGCTGCCCAGGGCGTAGGCGCGCTCGTAGGTCAGGGCACCCTCGGGCACCCAGCCCAGGGGCAGCGCGATCCCGAAGGTGAACACCCAGGCCGGAAGCAGCAGCGACCCGACCATGAAGCCCGCTCCGAAGAGCACCCAGACGATCGGCTCGATCTTTGCGATGAAATGCTTCACGGGAAGACCCCCCAGAGCACGACGATCACCAAGGCGCTGGCGCCGAGCCAGAGAACGCCCATCAGCGGCGGAATCGCCTGGGCCGGCGGCGGCCGCAAGGGACCGATCTTCTTCGGCTGCGCCTTGGCCGAAAGCTTGATCAGGAAGCGCCAGGCGGCCCACACCAGCACCAGAACGGTGATCACGTGGAACACCAGGTAGATCGGGTTCTGCATGGCGGCCTGCATCGCGGCCCAGGCTTCGGGCCCGGCCGCCAGGGAGTTCACCATGCGCAGCACGCCGAGCGACACGATCAGGTAGAAGAACGCCGTGGCGCCGAACGCGATGTACGAGAGATAGCGCCCGCCCGTCGGAAACTTGGCGGGCATCTCGGCCGCCGCCGTCCGGGTGGAGCCCGGCTTGGACGGCTGCAGCGTCTGCGGATGGGCCATGCGCGCCATGACTACTCCCCTCCTCCGCGCGGCAGCACCAGGCCCTTGGCCCAGTCCACCAGCGACAGGGCCTTGCCCTGCTGGATCGCCGCGGCCGGATCCACGTGCTTGGGGCAGACCTCGCTGCACTCGTTGGCGTAGGAGCACGAGAAGAGCCCGCCCTCCTCCAGCAGCACCTGGTTGCGCTCCGAGGCGCCCTCGTCGCGGCTGTCCATGTTGTAGCGGTGGCCGAGGGCGATGGCCGCGGGTCCGAGGAAGTGCGGATCGTTGCCGACGACCGGGCAGGCCGAGTAGCAGAGCATGCAGTTGATGCACATGCTCCACTGCTTGAAGTCCGCCAGTTCCTGGGGCGACTGGCGGTGCGTGCCCTCTTCGACGGCCTTCTCCTTGGCCCGGATGATCCAGGGCTTCACGGCCTTGAAGCGGTCCATGAAGCCGTCGAGCTCCACGACCAGATCGCGGACCACGGGGAAGTTCGC
>CAMYOO010000082.1 GCA_947260035.1 uncultured delta proteobacterium | reverse complement strand
GCGGCCTCGGCCTTCTCCACGATCTCGGCCAGCGTGAACGGCGAATCGAGCACGGCACAGACTCCGTGCTCCGTTGCCGCGGCGTCGCGGGCGTTGCCCACGGCCAGCGCCAGGCCGAGAACCGCGGCCAGCGTACCTGCAATCGAACTGCGCATGATCGGACCTCCTGAGTGCGCCTTGGTGGCGTTGCAGGGGTCCAACCCGCGTGGGCCGGAAAGGTTGCGCGGGGTTCCGCGGGCTAGCGCTCGGAGGCCGGGAGGTAGCGGTAGACGATGCGCTTGCCGCGTTTCTCCAGCCCGTGAAGCACCACCACGCGCTCGAAGAGGCTCGGATCTTCGACCCGCGCCCACATTTCCGGCTCTTCCTTGCGAGCGCCGTGGGGGCGGCCGATGTTGACGAACAACGGCACGTCCCGTCGATCGGCCTCGGCCATGACCGCGTCCAGACCTTCGGGCTCCGTGATCCAGCGGAAGAGCGGATCGTAGTAGGCCGGTGGCTGGAAGAACGAGGCCGTGAGGATGGCCTGGTTCTCCGGAGCCTCCGGGTCGAAGCTGGGCCGGGTCGCCAGCACCGACTCCCGCTCGGGAATGATCGATCCCGCGCGCATGGCCCGGCGCGGCGCTTGCGTGGTCACGCAGAAGACCGCCAGCAGCGCCGCCATGACCAGCGCCTGGACGGTCGCCGCCGCGCGACCTCGCGGAATCCACTCCACCAGGGCGCGCAGGCCCACCGCGACCAGCAGCGCCAGCCCCGGGAGCACGAAGACCACGTACCAGGGATAGAAGCGGTCGCCCCGGGCCAGCGAGATGGCGTACAGGAACGGGCCGGGAATCGCGAGCGCGGGAACCAGCAGCGCCGACATCCCGCCCTGCACCAGCATGCGCACGAGCCCCACTGCGGCGAGGACGCCCATGAGGCCCAGGCAGAGCGGGAGCAACGGTCCGTGTTGGGCGGCCACGGTCACCCAGGTCACGTATTGCGGGTCGCGGGTCTTGTACTCGACCCCGAGCAGCACGTAGCTCAGCACCTCGCGCAGCGGCGGCACGCCGGCCGCCTCCTGCCAGCCGCTCAGGTACTCCATGATCTGGATCATGTTCGGGACCATGAGCTGGGCCCAGACGGCAGCGCTGATCAGGCTGGCCACGACGAAGCGCGTGGCCTGCTCGCGCAGGTCGTCCCGGTGGAACAGCGCGATCCCCGCCAGCGCCGCCAGGTTGGTCAAGATGACGCAGTAGAGAACCCCCACGTGGGCGTAGAGGAGCAGCGCCTGAGCGGCTCCGTACGCCGCCCAGCGCCCCCAGGTGCCCCGGTGCATCGCCCGCACCAGGAGCAGCCACGTCAGCGGCAGCAGCAGCAGCACCAGGCCGTAGCCGCGCGCCTCGCTGGCGTAGCGCAGGTACCAGGGATGAACGGCCAGCAGCCACGCCGCCAGGGCCCCGGACCAGGCGAAGCCCAGTCGCCAGGCCAGTAGCCCCGTCACCGCCACCCCGCCCAGCCCGGCGAGCCAGGCGGGCAGCCGCACCGCGGCTTCGTTGGCCAGGTCGCCGGACGGACGCGCGACGGCTCGCCAGGTGGCCAGCGACAGCCGCGAGAGCACGCTGAACGCCACGTGGTTGTTCGCCTCGCGATCGTTCCAGAACGTGTCGCGCCAGCGCACCCGATGGAAGCGCGGCTCGCCCTGGTCGTTCTGCAGGTAGCGGCCGTCGATGTGCCGCGTGACAGTGTACTGCTCGTCGTCCCACCAGCTGAAAGAGAGCCGCGGCGCCGACAGGATCGCCGTGGCCAGCACGGCTGCGCCCACCAGGGCCAGGAAGAGCGGACGTCCGGGTGTCGCGGGCGCAGCCAGCCGTTCGCAGATGGGAGCCGGACGGCTTCGCACCCAGAGAGGGCACGCCAGCAGCAGCGCCGCCACCAGCAGCGCGTTGCCCGCCGCCGTCCACCAGCCCCAGGTGTAGGCGTAGTCGATGGGCCGCAGCGGGTCGCCGTCGCGCAGTCGCTCGGCGATGCCGCCCTGCCACGGGTTGTCGCCGGCGGCCAGGTAGACGAGCAGGCCCAGCAGGATCAGCGCCAGTGCGGCGCGGACCCGGAATACGCGCTCGTCGGCGTCGCGTTGGCGCCGGATCCATGCGCGAAGGCTTCCCACGTCCCCCCTCCGCCGCGCAGGGGCGCGGCGGGCCGAGGATACCACCGTGCCACGGGCTAGGGCGCCCCGAAGACCTCGGGCATCTCGCGGCGCAACGCCTCGGCGATCTCCTCGGCCACCATACGGTAGAGCAGCGGCGAGTAGTGGCAGCCGAAGTGGGGTTGCGGGTCCTGGCCTTCCAGTGCGTCGCGGAAGCGCGCCACGGCACTGGCGCACAGGATCCCGTCCACCTTCTCGCAGGTGCGCTTCATCGGATAGGCCGGGTACGGCTCGTTCTTGCGCAGATCTTCGAGGCGCGGCAGGTAGACCAGCAGGAAGCGCGCGTCGGCCTCCGCCACCTCCTGCGCCGTCTGGCGCAGGATCCAGTTGGTGAGCCGGGTGGCCTCCGCATAGGCCTCGTCCCAGTAGCGGCTGTCCCAGAAGATGCCCACGTAGTTGGCCAACCGCGGCGGCCACAGCGCGCCGTCGTACTCCTCGGGAGTCGGGACCGGGACGTTGGTCACCACCAGGTCGTCGTCGTCGATCCGGAAGCGCGGCTTGCCGTAGTCACGAAAAGCGAGCCGGTTGCGCGAGATGTCCATCTTCTTGAAGCCCAGGACCACCACGTCGGGCTGGTACGCCACGCCCTCGCGCCGCCAGCGCTGCAGCATCTGATCGTGGCCATAGCCCATGCCACCCAGGTTCAAGACCTCGGATCCGGGCAGCATCCGCTCCAGCTGATGCGGGAACGTCTCCTCGTCCTCGGCGCACTGCCCGAACGTGTAGGAGTCTCCGAGGACCACCACGCGGGGAACGCCGGTGCGCGCTTGCGGGTAGTCGCGTAGCCCGCGCATGCCGGCGGCGTTGGTGCTCACACCGACCCGGCCCAGCTTGTGGTCGCGCAGGTTCGGCGCCGGCACCCAGCCGACGTCGGGATCCACCTTCACGAACTCCTGAGGGATCGGGCCCTGGCGCGTGCGGAACCAGGTCTCCTTCCACCAGCCCGTCGTGTTGACGTAGGCGGGCGCGGGCACCAGCTCGCGGCGGATCGCCACCTCGACCGCGATCAGCGCGATCAGCGTCGACACGGCGAGAAGCAAGAGGTTCTTCAGGATGGACATTCAGGCTCCACGACGCGCGGAGAGTAGCGTTGACTCGGGCAGCGGTCGCGAGATGACCTTGTATCCACAATCGCATGCGAGTGCCGATTCACGCGATTGTCGTCTTTCTGCTGGCGAGCCTGACGGCCGGCAGCGCCCATGCCATGGACTGCCGGAACTGGAAGCTGATGGGCTCTGAAGCCCGCTGGAGCTGGCTCGATGAGCGTATCCGCTGGGGCGTCTACGAGAGCCCCGACGCGCGGAGCTACGAGGTGGACAAGGCGAAATTGCTTCGCTGCATGCAGGACCGGCGCCAGGCGATCGCAGACGACTTCGACGCCATCTGCGCCGAAGGCCAACGCCGGGACAAGGACGCCCTGGCCGAACGCCTGCAGAGCCACTTCTGGAGCTGTCTGCATTGACGGCTCTCTACGTCCTGGTTCCGCTGAACCTGGTCTTGATCGGGCTGTACATGCAGGCCCGGGTGCGGGACGACCACCAGAGGATCCGCGTGATCCAGCCGGCGGCGGTGATCGTCTCCTGGCTGATCGCGGCGGCCGGCCTGCTGGAGCCCGACGCGGACCGGGCCCTGATCGGCGTGGTGCTGGCTGGGATGGGGATCGCCATCATCGGTGACTTCCTCAACATCGACATGGAGGATCTGCGCAACGTGCTGCGCGGCCTGGTCATCGCGGTGTTCGCCTACATGACCTACGCCATCGGGCTGACCGCCCTGAACGGCTTCCACCCGCAGGATGCGATCGTCGGAGCCGTACTGCTGGTGGGCTACGTCGTCGTCAATCGCCTGATCTGGCCGGGCGTAGAACGGGAGATGCGCGTCCCGATCCTGATCTACGGCTTCGTGCTTCCCTTCGCGGTCTCCCGCGCCGCCTCCACCTTCTTCGGCGACCACTTCTCCACCGCGCAGGCTCTCTTCCTGAGCCTGGGAACGTTCAGCCTGTGGGTAGGCGACGTCGAGTTCGGCCTGCACCTCTTCCGGCGCCGCAATCCGCTGATGTACGGACCCATCCTCTACGCCGGCGGGCAGCTCCTGATCGCGTGCAGCGTCTGGCTCTAGGCAAGGCGCCGGGGTTGACGCAAGCTCGCCCCATCGCCTGAGTCGGCCGAGGAGGCGGAGCGTGGCAGACTTCGACCCGGCGCCCTTGCCCGGGGTCGCTTTGGTCGTGTACGTGGCCGCGCTGTTTGCGCTGGGGCTCTGGGCGCGGGGCCGGATCCACAACACGACCGACTACCTGGTGGCCGGCCGCTCGCTCTCGCTCCCGCTGGCCTCGGCGACGCTCTTCGCCACCTGGTTCGGCGCCGGCACCTTGCTGGCCGTCACCGACGAGGTGCGCGCAGAGGGCGTGCGGGCGGCCGCCCTGGATCCGATCGGGGCCGGCGCGTGCCTGTTGCTGGCCGGCGTCTTCCTGGCGCGACGCCTTTGGCGACTGCAGCTCCTCACCGTGGTGGATTTCTTCCGCCGCCGCTTCGGCGCCCGGGCCGAGCTGCTGGCCGGCGTCCTCATGGTCCCCGGCTTCTGCGGTTGGGTCGCAGCCCAGTTCGTAGCGCTGGCGGCGGTGCTCGAGCTGATCTTCGGGCTGGATCCGGCGCTGGGTCGGGTCCTGGTCGCGATCGTGGGCGCCGGCTACACGCTGCTCGGTGGCATGTGGTCGGTCACGATCACCGATGCCTTCCAGGTCGTCCTGCTCCTGGTCGGGCTGGTGATCCTGGGCTTTGCGGCGCTGGCAAAGCTGGGAGCCGCGGACCCGGTGGCCGGCTTCGGGCGGCTCCTGGCGGAGACCCCGCCGGACCTGCTCACACTCGTCCCTCTGGACGAGTTGCGCCCGCTGCTGGCCTGGCTGGGCCTCTTCGCCGCCGCCGCCCTGGGGAACCTTCCCGGGCAGGACCTGGCTCAGCGCATTCTCGCGGCGCGCTCCGAGCGCGTCGCCCAACTTGCATGCATCGTGGCCGGCATCGCGTACCTGGGCTTCGGTCTGATCCCGGTAGGGCTCGGGCTGGTGTCGCTGCTGGTGCCCCTGGCGCTGGGCGCCTACCTGCTGGTGGCGCCGAGCCCGAGCCCCGAGCGAGACTGAAACGCGCGGCGTCCCCAGCCGCTAGGAACGCTTCTTCGGTTCCTTCTTCTCGTAGTCGCCGATCAGGGTCTTGGCCGGGCAGACCTTGACGATCGGGCACTTCTCACAGCTGGCGGCCAGCGCGATCGGGCAAAGGGTCATCGGCACTTCCTCATTGGAGACGTTCCGCCCCATTGTACGCCGCGCTGTCCACGACAAGAGCTGAATAGCTGTCCCGAGACAACGAAAAGGAGCCGGGGCGAATCGGCCGCGCCGGGCGCGATGGCCAGCACCGCCGCTCCGGGTCGGGCTCGTTCGCAGCCGAGGGCTCCAGCTGGCGGGCCACGGCCTCGAGCAGCTCGCGGACCTCCAGCACCTGGCGGTAGAGGGGCAGCTGCAGCGCCTCGCCAGCTACTCCGCCGGGGCCACGGGGATCGGGCGCTTTGCCGGGCGCTCAGCGCACCAGCACCTCGTAGCGACACGTGAGGCGCACGCCGACCGCTTCGCGGGGTATAGCCGCGGGTGATGATTCCTCAAGGATCTCGGTATGATCGAGTTCCATGGAGGCACAGGGACGCCGATGAGCGCAGCGAGAGCGCTGATGTTGACCGTGGCCGTTGCGGTCCTCGCAGCCTGCGCGAGCGTACCGCCCGACTACCCGAAATCGCCGAGCCACGCGTTCGAAGACACCCGGACGACGGAGCTCGGCCGGCGCATCAGCGCGCTGAGCCGCGGGCGTGCGCCGGACGAATCCGGATTCTACGTGCTGGGCGACGGCGTGGACGCGCTCGGCGCGCGCCTGAACCTCGCCCGTCTTGCAGAGCGCAGCATCGATGTGCAGTACTTCATCCTGAACGGGGATCTCGTCGGAACCCTGCTCATCGATCACCTGCTCGACGCGGCGGACCGGGGCGTGCGGGTCCGTATCCTGATCGACGACCTCTATACCCTTGGTGATGATGAGGCGATCGCGGTCATCGCGTCCTACCCGAACGTCGAGCTGCGCGTATTCAACCCGTTCTCGCATCGCTCGAAGGCGAGATATTCCGAATTCCTGACCGATCTCGATCGCGTCGACCATCGCATGCACAACAAGTCGTTCACCGTCGACAACCAGGTCGCCATCGTGGGTGGACGCAACATCGCAGACGACTATTTTGACGCCAACCGCGAGTTCGAGTTCGGCGATCTCGATCTTGCCGCATTCGGGCCCGTCGTCCCGGGCGTGTCGAAGGCCTTCGACACCTATTGGAACAGCGAGTTCGCCGTTCCGGCTGGAGCCGTGGTCGACGCGAGCAGCGATCCCGACGCCGCTCGGAAACTCCGCGAGCGCCACGCCGGGATCCGGGAAGCCGCAGCCAACGCGACCTATCGCAATGCCTTGAAGAGCGCGGTCGTCGACAGGGTGCTGGAGCGGGACTTCCCCCTGTTCTGGGGACCTGCGACGGTCGTCTTCGACGATCCTGCGAAGGTGGAGAAGGCGCACGAAGAGATCACGACGATCCGGTCCGTCATGGCGCCCGAGGTGCGTGCGGCCGACTCCGAGCTGCTGTTCGTGACGCCCTACTTCGTGCCGTTCGGCACGGTCGTCGAGAGCTTTCGCAACCTGAGGGATCGCGGCGTCCGTATCGTCGGGCTCACGAATTCCCTCGCTTCCACCGACATGATTCCTGCGCATGCCGGCTACTCGAAATACCGCCGGCAGCTCCTGGAGATGGGCGTGGAGCTGCACGAGGTCATCCCCGACGTCAGCTTCGACGAGCAGGGGAAGAGCGGCCTCGACTTCACCCTCACGGCGCTCCACATGAAGGCCTTCGTGATCGACCGCCGGCATACGTTCGTCGGCTCATTCAACTGGGACCCGCGCTCGTCGTTCATCAATACGGAGATCGGGCTCTTCATCGACTCGCCTGCGCTGGGCGAGTGGGCCGCCGGCATGTTCGAGTCACGGCTGCCGGAGCATTCCTTTCGCGTGCGGATCGATGAGGACGGCGACATCGAATGGCTCGAGCAGTCCGCGGAGGGCGAGCGCGTCTACGACAAGGAGCCGAGGACGGGGGCGTGGCGGCGATTCCAGGCCGACTTCTACGGGATCCTGCCGATCGAAGAGAAGCTCTGAGCAGCGCCTTTCTCGACACACGACAGCAGCGCCGATATCGGGCTCCTCGCTCCGTTCCTCGATCAGCTCATTGTCGAGTCCCTGATGATTGCACTCCCAAGGGTAGTCCTGTGTGCATTCCTTCACGGCTTCCCGAAGGTGGCGCTCGCCAGCGGGATGATCTGGGCCAGACACTCGGGTGTCTAGACCTTTGAGACATAGTTCACTCTAGTGCCGCCGCCTGCGCCTGCGGTGGAGCCACATCAGGCCGGGCAGGATCAGCGCCAGCTCGAAGGAGCCGAGGCCGCAGGGGCCGGCCGCGCTCTCCCTGAGCCTCCAGGGCACGACGCACTGGGGGTCGGGGTCGCTGACCACGTAGCCCAGGGCCGAAAGCCCTCCGTCGAAGTCGATGAGCCCGGGATCGGGATCCTCTTCCGTATCGTTGTTGATGCCGTCCTGGCACTGCGGGTTCTCGGTACTCCAGGTGGGATCCTTGCACCCGGGATCCCCCGATCCGGACGGGGGGGTGTACGGGTCGCCGGGGTTGGCGAATGTCACCGGATCGAAGTCGACCCTGCCGTCGCTGTCGTTGTCCGCACCGTCGTCACAGGCCAAGAGGGGCGAGCGTTCCGAGAGATCCGCGGCGTCTGCGCACCCGGGGTCTCCGCCGACAAAGTCCGTGAAACCGTCGCCATCGTTGTCGAGGCCGTCGCCGCAATCGGCCGGCGCGAGGATCAGGTACGTCTGACCCGCGTAGCTCCCGCCGTCGCTGTCGTATGCCGCGCTGATCAACAGGTCGCTGTACCCGTCGCCGTTGACGTCTCCAGAGCCCAGGATGAAGCCCGCGTAGTCGTACGCATCCTCACCGACGAAGGACGCGTCGGCCGCTACCAGGTCCGTGTCGAGGCTCCAGCCCGTCTCGCGTCCCCGGATGAGATAGGTCTCTCCCTGCCACTGGTTGCGCCAAGTGGCGCCGATCAGGATTTCGTCGAGGCCGTCCCCGTCCACATCCCCCGCCGACGCGATCGCGCCTCCCGCGTGGTCACCGGCGTCCTCCCCGAGGAACGAGGCGTCTGCGCCCGACAGCGGTGTGCCCATGCTCCACCCACTCGCCCGGCCGAGCACCAGGTAGGCCTTGCCGGCGCGGTCGCCGCCGTCGTCGTTCTCGTCCGCCCCGATCACGATGTCGTCGAAGCCGTCGCCGTCCAGGTCGCCCGCGGAGGCGACGGCCCTGCCCGAGGCATCGAGGATGTTCTCGCCCACGAACGAAGCGTCAGCGCTCGCCAGGCTGGTGTCCGTGGCCCAGCCCGACGCCTTTCCCAGGATCAGGTAGGTCTCGCCGCGGCTGCTGAGGCGCCCGGTTGCCCCGATCAGAATATCGTCGAAGCCGTCGCCGTTCACGTCGCCCGCGCTGGCCGCGGCTTTGCCGGAGCCGTCTCCGGACGTCTCGCCAAGAAACGAGGCGTCGACGTTGGCCAGGCTGGTGTCCATGGCCCAGCCCGAGGCCTTTCCAAGCACGAGATAGGTCTGTCCCGCGTTGGTGCCGGCCTCGCCGTTCAGGTAGGCGCCGATCAGGATGTCGTCGAAGCCGTCGTCGTTTACGTCGCCGGCCGACGAGACCCAGACGCCCGACCAATCGCCCGCCGCTTCACCCGCGAAAGAGGCGTCGGCGCCCGCGAGCGACGTGTTCATCGCCCAGCCAGCGGCCTTTCCCAGAATCAGGTAGGTCTCCCCCGAGCTTCCGGCCCGGTAATTCGCCCCGATCAGGATGTCGTCGAAGCCGTCGTCGTTCACGTCCCCGGCGAACGCGACCGAGCGGCCCGCGCCGTCGCCAGCGCTCTCGCCGAGGAACGAGGCGGTTGCAGCCTCCTCCACGCTCGTATCCAGCGCCCAGCTGCCCGCCTTTCCCAGGATCAGGTAGGTCTGCCCGGCGCCGCTTCCCCCTTCCTCGTCGTTGTCGGCGCCGATCAGGATGTCTTCGAAGCCGTCGTTGTTCACGTCACCGCCCGAGGCAACCGACCAGCCGGCGTAGTCAAACGAGTCCTCGCCGATGAACGAAGCCGAGGCGGCCGAGAGACTGGTATCGGGACCGAGCCCAGCCGCCGGAAACGGGAAAGCTACCCATGCCACGATGAACAGAACGGCGACTCGCATTGAACCCTCCTCACCCTGTCGATACCAGGACTTCCGCAAAATGCTGTGACGCTTGTACCTCGCCGGGTTTGCCCGAGCTTCGGAAGCTCAACGCCCCCTTTCTGCGTCCGGTGAAAGTCCCAGTCACGTCCAGTCCCGCCGGGAAAGCGGTCCTGGGGCACCCATACGGGAACCAGGTAGGGATGGGTGAGAGCTCGGACGAGGTCTACCGACAGGCGCACCTCGGTGACGTCCTGCAGCGCGGCGTCGGAACGTGAGTGGTCTGCGGAGACCGGGGGTACCACGCGACACCCCAAGCCTGGGGGGCTACATGATGGGGAGCGTGTCGCAGGGGAGCGAGGGTGGAACGTCCGAGGGATCGGGTCTTGAGGCGGCAGGCCACGCTGCCTGACGGGGGCGGTGATCCGCGCCTCGCCGCACCGTGGGCGGAGCCTGCGGCGGCGCTCGTGGCGGCGCTGGATACCGAGGTCGAGCGCGGCCTCACGGACGCCGAGGCCGAGCGGCGACTGCGCCTCTACGGCCCCAACCTGCTGCACCGCATCCGGCGTCGCAGCAGCTGGCGGATCCTGTGGGATCAGTTCGCGAGCCTCATCGTCGTGCTGCTGATCGTCGCGGCGGCCGTGGCCTTCGCCTTCGACGAGATGGTGGAGGGCTTCGCGATCGTCGCGGTGATCTTCATCAACGCGGCGATCGGCTTCGTGACCGAACGGCGCGCGCTGCGCTCGATGGAGGCGCTGCGCGAGCTGGGACGCACCGAGACCCGGGTGCGCCGCGGGGGCACCGTGCGCGAGCTGCCCGCGAGCCTGCTGGTTCCCGGCGACGTCGTCGTGCTGGACGCCGGCGACATCCTGAGCGCCGACTTGCGCCTGGTCTCCGGCTCGCGTCTCCAGGCCGACGAGTCGCCCCTCACGGGGGAGTCCCTGCCGATCGACAAGACGGTCCGCCCGGCGGCCCCGGACGCGCCGCTCCCGGAGCGGCCCTCCATGCTCTTCAAGGGCACGGCGCTGACGCGCGGCTCGGGCGAGGGCGTGGTGGTCGCGACGGGGATGTCGACCGAGCTCGGCCGCATCTCGGCGCTGGTCGAAGAGGCCGAGCCCGAGACCACCCCGCTCGAGAAGCGCCTCGACCGGCTCGCCCGGCGCCTGATCGGCCTGACCCTCGCCATCGCCGCCCTGGTGGCGGTGACGGTGCTGGCATCCGGCCGGGAGCTCTACTTCGACATCGAGATCGCGATCGCGCTGGCGGTAGCGACGATCCCCGAGGGCCTTCCCATCGTCGCCACGGTGGCGCTGGCGCGCGGGATGTGGCGCATGGCGCGCCGCAATGCACTGGTCGAGCAGCTGGCCGCCGTCGAGACGCTGGGCTCGACGACCGTCATCCTGACCGACAAGACCGGCACCCTCACCGAGAACCGCATGACCGCGGTGGAGCTGCGGCTGGCGCGGGGGGCGGTCCGCATCGAGGGGACGGGCCTCGAGACGACGGGGGCCTTCCGGATCGGCGACGAGACCGTGGGGGTGGCGGACGTCCCCGAGCTTTGCGAAGCGCTGCGCGTCGGCGTGCTCTGCAACAACGCCACCCTCTCGGAGCAGGACGGCGAGATCCATGCGACCGGCGACCCCACCGAGGTGGCACTGCTCGTGGCGGGCGCCAAGGCGGGGCTCTCCCGGGACGATCTCCTGCGCGATTCCCCGGAGCTCCTCGAGCTGGCCTTCGATCCCGACACCAAGCGTATGGCGACGCTGCACCGGGAATCGGGCGGCGCCTTCGCAGCCGTGAAGGGAGCGCCGGAGACGTTGCTGGACCGCTGCGCGAGCGTGCGGACGCCGGAGGGAGTGCGGCCCCTCGATGATCGCCAGCGCGCCGAGTGGCTGGCCCTCGCCGACGGGATGGCCGCCGAGGGCGAGCGTGTCCTCGCCCTGGCCGGCGCCGAGGTCGACGCGCCGGATGGCTTCGAGTTCGCGGGAATGGTGCTGTTGGGCCTGGTCGGCTTCTTCGATCCGCCCCGCGAGCGCGTGCGCGCGGCCATCGACGCGTGCCAGGACGCGGGCATTCGCGTGGTGATGGTGACGGGGGACCACGGGGCGACGGCCTGGACGGTGGCGTCGGCCGTCGGACTGATCGACCCCGCGCCCGACGAGCCCATCTCGTTCGCCGACGGCCGCTCGCTGCCACCGCTCGAGAATCTGTCGGAGGAGCACGCTCGGGACCTCCTGCGCGCCCCCGTATCGCGCGCGCCACGCCGCGACAGAAGCTCGACCTGATCGAGCTTCACCAGCGAAGCGGCGCCGTGGTGGCCATGACCGGTGACGGCGTCAACGACGCGCCGGCGTTGAAGAAGGCGGACATCGGTATCGCGATGGGAGTCCGGGGCACGCAGGTGGCGCGCGAGGCCGCCGACATGGTGCTGCAGGACGACGAGCTCGGAACCATGGTGACTGCAGTCGCCCAGGGGCGCGCGATCTTTGCGAACATCCGCAAGTTCGTCGTCTACCTGATGTCGTGCAACGTGAGCGAGATCCTCGCGGTCGGCCTCGGCGCCCTCGCGCAGGGCCCGCTCCCGATCCTTCCTCGCCCTGGGCGTCTGCGAGGGAAGCCCGGCGCTGATGCGCGAGCCGCCCCGGAATCCGCACGAAGAGATGCTCGGCCCCCGCCACTGGCGGATCATTTTCGGACTGGGCGCCGTCATCGCGCTGAGCGTCCTGGCCGCCCTCGGGCTCGCGGTCTCATGGCTGGAGAAGCCCGCGCACGAGGCGACGAGCGTGGCGTTCGCAACCCTGGCCCTGGCCCAGCTGTGGCACGTCTTCACCATGCGCAACCGGGGCTCCGGCTGGCTCCGCAACGAGGTCACGCGCAACCCCTGGATCTGGGGCGCGGTCGCCCTCTGCCTGGTGCTCGTCTTCCTGGCGGTCCACTGGCCGCCGCTGGCGACGGTCCTCTCCGTCGAGAGCCCCGGCCTCGACGGCTGGGCGCTGGCCTTTGGCGCGAGCCTCCTCCCCCTCGTCGCAGGCCAGCTCACCCTGCTCCCGCGCTTCGCGCGAACCTTCTGACCCGCCCTCCCCTGCGCCCCCGCATCCCGCGCTACGTTGGCGCGGTGAAAGCGGCGGTCGTCGTCACGGGAGCTTCGAGCGGCATCGGGCAGGCCTGCGTGGCGCATCTCCAGGCGCGCGGATTCCCCGTCCTGGCAGCCGTTCGCAGCGACGACCAGGCGGCCTCCCTGCCTGCCGGAGCGAGATCGTTTCGACTGGATCTCTCGGAGCCGGCCCGGATCGACGCAGCGGTCGAAGAGATCCGCTCCTTCGGCCTTCCCCTGTGCGGCCTCGTGAACAACGCCGGGATGTCGCGTGCCGGGGCGATCGAAGATCTTCCGATGCAGACGATCCGCGAGGTCCTGCAGGTGAACCTGATCGGACCGGTTCATCTGACGCGAGCGCTGCTTCCCGACCTGCGACGCCGCCACGGCCGGGTGGTCAACGTCGGCTCGGGCGAGGGATTCCTGGCCACTCCGCTCAACGCGCCGTACTGCATGGCGAAGCACGCTCTCGAGGCGTTCACCGATTCGCTGCGCCTGGAGCTGGCCCCCTCCGGTATTGCCGTCTCCATCGTCTCGCCCGGCCAGACCGAGACGTCGATCCTGCGGGACGCGCGCGCCGCCTTCCGCGCGCTGTCCTCGAGCTCCTCAGCGCCCTACCGGGAGCTGGTCGATCCGCGGGGCCGAATGGCCGACCGCCCGGGGATGCCGCCGGCCCGAGTGGCGGAGGCGGTGGTGCGGGCTCTCAGCGCCCGCCGCCCGCACGCGCGCTACTTCGTCGGTCCGGACAGTCGAGGCGCCTTCCTTCTCGGACGGATTGCTCCCGGAGCCATCCGCCGACTCTTCATGCGGAAGATCCTCGGGTTCCACTGAGAGGCCCGCGCCGCACTCATGCCAACACCTCGGCGAAGATGCGCACCCGCTTCCCGCCCAGGTCGGGGTACTCGCGATGGCTCGTGACGACGGGCCGGTAGATAGGCGTCGCCGCGTAAGTCCCCGGAGAATCCTGGCGCCCCCGGCATGACTCGAACATGCGACGCCCGGTTTAGGAAACCGGTGCTCTATCCACCTGAGCTACGGGGGCGCGAGTCGGAAGTCTAGTACGTGATGACGGAGTGGACCCGGTCGAGGCCCAGGGCCTTGCGGCCGCCGAGGTCTGCGAGCTCGATGAGGAAGGCGGCGCCGACGATCTCGGCGCCCGCCTTGGTCAGGAGCTTGACTGCGGCGGCGGCGGTTCCGCCGGTGGCGATCAGGTCGTCCACCAGCAGCACCTTGTGACCCGGCCCGACGGAGTCGGCGTGCATCTCGATCACGTCGGTGCCGTACTCCAGGGCGTACTCCTCGCGCACCACCTCGTGGGGGAGCTTGCCGGCCTTGCGGATGATGACCAGGCCGGTGCCCAGCGCCAGGGCCACCGGCGCGCCCACGATGAAGCCGCGGGATTCGATGCCCACGACCTGCTCGATCCCCTGGTTGCGGAAGGGCTCGGCCACGGCTTCCACGGCGGCGCGCAGCGCCTGCGGGTCTTCCAGCAGGGGCGTCAGGTCGCGGAACAGGATGCCTTCCTTGGGGTGATCCGGAACATCGCGGATGAAACTGCGCAGGTCGATCGAACTCACGGCCCTCCCCTCCTCGGCTTGGCTTCAGGGTAGATAGCGCAGGGGATCGACGGGTGTCTGGCCCTTGCGGATCTCGAAGTGCAGGTGGGGCCCCGAGGCGTTGCCCGAGTCGCCCAGGTCGGCCACCAGGTCGCCGCGCTCGACGAACTGCCCCTTGCCCACCCGGTTGCGCCGGTTGTGTGCGTAGACCGTGGACCACTGGCCTACGTGCTTGACGATCACCACGTTTCCGTAGTCGCCCAGGCTTCCGCTGTAGGTCACGCGTCCGGCCTCCGAGGCCCGCACCGGGGCGCCCTTGCGTCCGCCGATGTCGATGCCGTCGTGGCTGCCGCCGCGCTGGCCACCGAAGCGCGAGTTGAGGGTTCCCCGCACCGGCCAGCCGAAGCGCAGGCCCAGCTCGCGAACGGAGCGGTCGATCACCACCGGGGAATCCCCCGGCCGCGGCACGGCTCTCGCTCCGCTCGGGTCCAGGGGGGCGGGGATCCGCAGCCGGGTGCCGATGGCGATGTCGTTCACGTCTGCGATGGCGTTGGCCCGAAGCAGCTAGCAGCTCGTCCACGCCGATGCCGTAGCGCTTGGAGATTCGCCATGCGGTCTCGCCGGGCTGCACCACGTGCACCACGTCCCCGGGCCGGGCCGGCTTCGCCTCCGCAACCGCGCGAGGGGCGGGCGCACGGCGAGGCTGCGCGGGCCGCGCTGCCGCAGGCGCGGGCCGCGACGGCGCCGGAGGCGGCGATCCGCCCCCGCACGCCGGCAGCGCAGCGGCCAGCACGCCGATCGCTAGCGATCGAAGCCGTGTGTACCGATGAGATCTACGAAGCGACACGATCCCAGACTCTCACAACGAAGCGCTCCCGTCGCACTGCGCCGGTAACGAAGTAACTCCTGGGCGCCGCGCGCGCCGAAGGGCCCGACGAGACGGCCCTCGGGCCCCAGCTGATCCAACAGGGGCTCCGGAACCTGGGGCCCGCCCGCGGTCACGGCGATGGCATCGAAAGGGGCGTCCGCCGGCCTTCCCTGGGTGCCATCCCCCAGGTGAACGACCACGTTGGTGATGCCCATGCCGTCCAGCGAGCGCCGCGCCCGGGCCGCCAGTCCCGGGAGCCGCTCGATCGAGATCACCCGGGCCGCCAGCTGCGCGAGGATTGCCGCCTGGTAGCCGGAGCCGGTGCCCACCTCCAGGACCGTCTCGTTGCCCGAGAGCTCCAGGGCCTGGCTCATCACGGCCACCATGCTCGGCGCGGAGATGGTCTGGCCGTCGCCGATGGGAAGCGAGGCATCCTGGTAGGCCCGGGTGCGCAGCTCGGCCGGAACCAGACGATGTCGCGGAACCGCTTCCACCGCCGCCAGCACACGGCCGTCGCGCACTCCGGCCTGGGCCAGCCTCTCAGCCAGGCGCCGGCGCGGTAGCCGGAACTCCGCGCTCTGCGTCGCTCCCCTCACCCTGTTCCCCCGGCGCGCCGCCCGCGCCGGCCCCAGAGTACCGCGTCAGGCGCCCGCGCGGGCTACTGCCGCACGCAGAGCCGGCTGCTCGACCAGGGCCAGCACGGTGAGCGCCAGGGCGCGGGCCGCTTCCAGCAGGCCCGCCTCACCCTCTGCGCTGGAGGTGGCCTGGGCGAAGGCGCGCGTGTGGAGCTGGAGATTCCGGCCGATCGGGAAGTTCGGGTGGATCGTGGGGAGCGCCCGGGACACGTGGGTGATGTCGCTCGACCCGATCGATTCGTCGGGTGCGTGCGGGCTTTCGGCCAGGCCCAGACGCGTGAGCTGCTCGCGGTAGAGATCCGCCAGGGGCGGATTCGGCCGCATGGGCGGCGAGCCACTCTCCTGCTCGCGCATCTCCAGCTGCGCTCCCGCAGCACGCGCCGCGCCCTCGGCACAGGCGCGCACGCGTTCCACGGCGTCGCCCAGCTGCGCCGCGTCCAGGCAGCGAACCCAGACGCGGGCCGCGGCCCGCTCCGGAATCACGTTCGGGGCGGTGCCGCCTTCGCTGACGATGCCGTGGATTCGCACTCCCGAGGGAAGCTGCTGGCGCAGCAGGCCCACCGCGACGAAGAAACCGATGACCGCGTCCAACGCATTCACGCCTTCGTGGGGATACGCGGCCGCGTGGGCCGAGCGCCCCCGAAAGATCAGCTCGAACTTCCGGTTGCCCAGGAACAGCCGGTGCGCGCGCCGCATGTCCGAGGCGTGGGCCATCATTGCGGCATCCAGCCCGTCGAAGATTCCCGCCTCCACCAGCCGGCGCTTGCCCACGCCGATCTCCTCGGCCGGGCAGCCCACCACCACCACCTGCAGCGCCTGCGGAGCCAGCACCTCCGCCAACGCCGACGCGGCCAGCAGGCTGGCCGGACCGGAGAGGTTGTGGCCGCAGGCATGACCGATCTCGGGCAACGCATCCATCTCCGCCAGCAGCGCGATGCGAACCGGCGCATCGTCCCTCCCCCAGCGCGCCAGGAAGGCGGTCTCCAGGCCTGCAACCGGGCCCTCCAGCGCGAATCCCCGGGCGCGACACCAGGCCTGGAAGTGCTGCGAGGTCTGGTGTTCCTCGAGGGAGAGCTCCGGGTTTGCGCCCATCCAACGCGCCAGCTCGAGCGCTTGCGGCGCGGCCGTCCCAATGGCCGCGAGCAGCGCGCACTCTCCGTGAATCGGCTCTTCCGCAGCCATTCAGAGGAATTCGGCCGTCCGCTGCCGCCGCTTGATGTACCGTCTGCCGCTCCAGATCGCCCTACGCGCAGCCGATAGCGCTCAGGTTGGTGGGGTGGTGCGCCGTGGGCTCAGGAGCGCGTTCTTCCCTGGGAGAGTCGGGATGGCCAAGGCTCCTGAAGAGCCTGATCTGCAGCGATATCGAGACCTTGCGGAGCAGGCCCTCGACCTGATTCTCGAGCTCGATGCGGATGCAGGCATCTGTTACGCCAGTCCCAGCCACGAGCCCCTGCTGGGCTACGACGCCGATACGCTGATCGGCCGCTCGGCGCTGGGCTTCCTCCACCCCGACGACGTCGCCGAAACCGCCGAGGTGCTGGGCCAGGCCATCGCAGAGGAGCGCGCGGATCGCACGCTGTGCCGGGTGCGTCACGCCGCGGGCCACTGGGTCTGGGTGCAGTTCACGGGACGCCCCTTCCTGAACCGGGACGGCGAACGCCGGGTCGCCGTGGTCGGCCGCGATATCAGCGACCGGCTGGCCGCCGAGCACGCCCTGCGCGAGAGCGAGCAGCGCTTCCGCGTGCTCTTCGAGACCGCGCGCTGCGGCATTCTCGAGAGCGATGTTCGAGGCCGCATCAGCCTGGCCAACGAGGCCTTCGCCCGCATGCTGGGCCGGCCCGTTGCAAAGATTGCGGGCCTGCACCTCTGGGAGCTGTATCACGACCCCGTCGAGGGCCAGCGCGTGAAAAGAGAGCTGGAGCGGCCCGGCGCCGGGCAGCCCCAGCCCCAGCGCGGCCTGCATCTCCTGTCGGGCCCTTCGGGCCGCCCGGTCAGCGTAGAGATGGACTGGGACTACCGCCGCGACGCCAACGATCGCGTTGTGGGATTCGTCACGATCATCACCGACGTGAGTGAGCGAGAGGCCACGGATCGCGCCCTGGCCGAGACCCAGCGCTACGCCACGCGCATCGCCGAAACCTCGCCGGCCATGATGTGCGTGTTCGACGTACAGGAGCGGCGGGTGCGCTACGCCAACGCGCGCAACACCCAGCTGCTGGGCTGGACGCCCTCGGAGCTGCAACGCATCGGCGACCGCGTATTCGAGAAGCTGGTGCATCCCGACGATCGGGGAATCGTCGCACGCTCGATGCTCGAGGTGATCCAGTCCGACGACGAGGAGACCGTGCGGGAGACCGAGTATCGGGTGCTTCGCAAGGACGGCGAGTGGCGCTGGGTGCTGGGCCGCTTTGCGCCCTTCACCCACGACGCCGACGGCCGCCCGGTGGAGGTGCTCTCGTCCCAGATCGACATCACCGAGCAGCGCCGCGCCGTAGAAGATCTGCGCACGCAGGAGGAGCGCTTCCGGCTGCTGGCCGAGAACGCCGTGGACGTCATCATCGAGTTCGACACTCACGGGCGCATCCTGTTCGTGTCGCCCAGCTGGACCGCGCAGACCGGCTACCCGGTGGAGCCGCTCCTCGAAGGCGGCCTCGCCTGGCTGGTGGGTAACGTCATGGTTCCCGAGGAGTCGCGCTGGCACGGCGAGGGTCCGCTTCCGGTCTTCGAAGAGGACGGAGAGCCCACCCGCATCTACCGGCTGCACCATGCCGACGACACCTGGCGCTGGTTCGAGACCCGCACCCGGATTTTCCAGACCGCCGAGGGCGAGCCGCACGGGATTACCGTCGCCCGCGACGTGACCGAACGCTATCAGGCCGAGGAAGCCCTGCGCGCCAGCGAGGCTCGCTTCCGGCTGGTGGCCGAGAGTGCCTACGACTACACGCTGGAGCTGACGCCCGACGGCGAGGTCGCGTACCTGAGCCCGTCGTTCAAGGACATCTTGGGCTTCGAGCCCGAGGGCTTCCGCAGCGAGGACGCCCTGCGCGTGATGCATCCCGACGACCGCAGCGCGGTGGTGCGCGCCATGCAGCGCCTGATCGCGGGAGAGCCGATCGGGCCCCTGGTCTACCGTCACCGCAACCGGGCCGGCGCCTGGCGCTGGCTCGAGACCTACGGGGTGCCTCGGCCCACGGCCGAGGGACGGTATGCGGCGGTGGCCATCACCCGCGACATCACGGAGAAGGTAGAGGCCGAGGAAGAGGCGCGGCGCCTTCAGGAGCAGCTCCTCCAGAGCCAAAAGCTCGATAGCCTGGGCGTCCTGGCCGGCGGCATCGCCCACGACTTCAACAACCTGCTGGTGGGGATCCTGGGCAACGCCAGCATGGCCCTGGCGGAGATCAACGCGGACTCGCCGCTGCGCGAGACGCTGGAAGGCATCGAGGTCGCCGCGCTGCGCGCAGGCGAGCTGACCAACCAGATGCTGGCCTACTCCGGGAAGGGCCGCTTCGTGATCGAGCCGCTGGACGTGAACGCGCTGGTCGAGGAGATGGCCCACCTGCTGGAGGCCTCGATCTCCAAGAAGGCGGTACTGCGCTTCGACCTGGCGCCGTCGCTGCCGGCCGTGGATGGCGACGGGACCCAGCTGCGACAGCTGGTGATGAATCTGATCACCAATGCCAGCGACGCCCTGGGCTCGGAGGCGGGCGCCTTGGAGGTTCGCACCCGGGTCCTGGACGAGCCCCAGCTCTGGGAGCTGGGCTCGAGTCCGGAGACCGAGATTCCCGACGGACCCGTGGTGATGTTGGAGATCTCGGACACGGGCTGCGGCATGGATCCGTCCACGATTTCGCGGATTTTCGATCCGTTCTTCACCACCAAGTTCACCGGCCGTGGGCTCGGCCTGGCCGCCGCCCTGGGAATCGTGCGTGGGCACCGCGGCCGCATCGACGTGCGCAGCAAGACTGCTGACGGCACCTGCTTCCGGGTGCTGCTGCCCGCCTCGGAGCAGAAGCTCTTGCCGGCGACCGCCCCCGCAGCGCCCAGCGACCAACGTTGCGCCGCGCGAGGCACGATCCTGGTAGCGGACGACGAGGAGGTGGTGCGCAGCATGGCACGGCGCATCCTGGAGCAGGCCGGCTTCGACGTGCTGACCGCCTCCGACGGTCGCGATGCCATCGAGTGTTTCCGCGAGCACGCCGCCGAGGTGAGCGTCGTACTGCTCGACCTCACCATGCCCCGGCTGGGTGGTGAGGAGGCGCTTCGAGTGCTGCGACAGATCCGGCCAGAAGTACGTGTGGTTGTTACCAGCGGCTACAGCGAATCGGACATCGCCACCCGGTTCCGGGGCCAGGAACTGGACGGGTTCCTCCAGAAGCCCTTCCGCGCCGCCGACCTGGTGGAATGCATGACGCTGGCGCTGGAGGATCCGCCGACCTGCTGAGGTCGGCCTTGCGCCCCGACGCCCGGACCCCTACCCGTCCCCAAGTCCGCCCCCGCCGATGAGGGAACCATGTCCAAGAGCGTCGTCGCCGTCCTGCGCACCCAGCCCCGGACCGTCTTCGAGGACCACGCGCGCCTGCTGAGTCTGGCCGGCGCCGAGCGCGTGCTCGACCGGACCGTGGACACGGCTCTCAAGGTCAACATCTCCTGGCACTGGTTCTACCCGGCCTGCTCCACGACCCCGTGGCAGTTGGAGGGCGTGATCCGCGCCCTGCTGGACATGGGTTTCTCACGCGACCTGATCCACGCCTGCCACAACCGCACGGTGGTGGTGGATGCGCGCCTGGGCGAGCGGGAGAACAAGCAGCTCCCCGTCGTCGAGAAGTACGGCCTCCGCAACGTCCATCTCTACGACGAAGGCGAGGAATGGATCCATGTGCGCGACGCCGTGGGCGATCTGGCCGACGACTTCCTGTGCCTCAACGACGTCTACCCGGATGGGTTCCACATCCCGAAGCGCTTCATCGGCGAGAACATCATCCACTTGCCCACCGTGAAGACCCACGTCTTCACCACCACCACGGGCGCGATGAAGAACGCCTTCGGCGGGCTGTTGAACGAGCGCCGCCACTGGACCCATCCCGTCATCCACGACACGCTGGTCGACCTGCTGATGATCCAGAAGCGGATCCACCCGGGCATCCTCGCGGTGATGGACGGGACCTTCGCCGGCGACGGGCCGGGGCCGCGCTGCATGGTGCCCCACCGCAAGAACGTGCTGCTGGCCAGCGAAGACCAGGTGGCCATCGATGCGGTCTCCGCCGCCATGATGGGCTTCGATCCGCTCGAGATCCGCTACATCCGCCTGGCACACGAGCGCGGCCTGGGCTGCGGTGATCTTCGCGACATCGAGATCGTCGGCGACGAGGATGCGGCAGCCGAGCGCTGGGACTTCGACGGGCCCTTCAAGCGCATGACCTTCGCCTCGCGCATGCAGCACAAGATCTACTGGGGCCCCCTGCGCGGCCCCATCGAGTGGTCGCTCAAGACCGTACTGGCGCCCTGGGCCTACGCGGCCAGCGTCGTGTACCACGACTCGCTGTGGTATCCGCTGGTCGGCCGCGGCCACGTCAAGGCGGCCCTGGAGAGTGACTGGGGTCGGCTGTTCCAGAACTGGGAGCACCTGGAGCCCGACGCCCAGGGCTTCCCCAGTGTGGCAGGCGAGCCGGGCAGCCTGGTGCGCAGCGGGATGAGCGCGTTCGGCGAGTCGCTGCGCGTTCTGGCCACCTGCTTGCGCGAGTCGCCCGAGCTGGCCAGCCGGCGGCGCCGCCGGGCCCGCCTGGGACCGGGCAGCTAGGAGCCGGGCCTCATGGTAGGCTGAGGTCTCCCTTGGGGGAGTCGGAGGCCTCGGTGCCCGAAGTCGAGCTGATTCTGCTGCGCCAGCTGGCCAGCCAGTTGGCCATGCCCATCATCGTGGTGGACCCGCGCGGGGACCTGCTCTACTTCAACGAGGCCGCCGAGGCCATTCTGGGCCGCCGCTTCGATGAGACCGGAGAGATTCGCCGCGGCGAGTGGTCGGCTCATTTCCAGCCCACCGACGAGCAAGGCCAGCCGATCAAGGCCGAGGATCAACTGCTCGCCATCGCCGTCGACCGCGGCGTTCCCGCCCACAGCACCTACTGGATCCGCGGCCTGGACGGGGTGCGGCGGCGCATCGAGGGCACCTCCTTCCCCCTGGTGGGTCAGAACGACCGCCAGCTGGGCGCGTTCGCGATCTTCTGGCAGCCGGAGGAGTCGTGAAGATCACCCTGTGGGGAACGCGCGGTTCCGTGGCCACCCCCGGTCCCGAGACCATGCGCTACGGCGGCAATACCTCGTGCGTAGAGGTGCGCGGCCAGGACGGCACCCTGCTGGTCCTCGACGCAGGCACCGGCATCCGGCGCCTGGGCGACTCGATAGGGCCCGAGATCACGCGCATCGACCTGCTCCTGACCCACCTGCACATGGACCACATCCTGGGCCTGGGCTTCTTCGACCCGTTGTTCCGCGACGATCTGGACATCCACATCTGGGGCCCATCCACGATCACCCTGGATCTTCGCGACCACCTGAATCGCTACCTGTCGCCCCCGCTCTTCCCCGTGCGTCTGCGCGACCTGCCCTGCGACCTCCACCTGCACGATGTGGTCGCCATGGGGCCCTTCCAGGTGGGCGGCTTCCAGATCTCGTCCTCCCTGGTTTGCCACCCGGGCCCTACCGTCGGCTACCGGATCGAAGGCGACGGCGCCTCGCTGGCCTACATCCCGGACCACGAGCCGGCGCTGGGGCGCGACGACCTCCCCGAAGACTCGAACTGGGTCTCGGGAATGGAGCTCGCGCAAGGCGCGGATCTGCTGATCCACGACGCTCAGTACACGGCCGAGGAGTACCCGAACCATGTCGGCTGGGGACACAGCTCCCTGCCCCACGTTCTCGAGTTCGCGCGCCGGGCCGGCGTGGGGGCGCTCGTGCCCTTCCACCACGACCCCGGTCACACCGACGACTCGCTGGACGGGATCTACGCCGACCTGCGACGGCGCGAGGACCTGGACTTCGACGTGGTTCCCGCCGTCGAGGGTGACTGCTTCAAGCTGGGTCGCAGCGCCAACCGCTGAGGGTCAGGCTTTCCAGGGCAGCGCGTTCCAGACGAAGGCGCCCATCAGGACCAGCGCGACGGCCAGCGTGAGCAGCCCGTAGTGCAGCCGCGCAAGCGGCGCCTTGGTCCGGAAGCCACGCAGCAGCTCCACGGGCAGCGTCAGGGCCAGCGGGAGGGCCAGCACGGGCAGCCACAAAGTGGCGCGGAAGGCCGCGGGAAGCTCGATCATCAGCGCCCAGATGTTCGGGTCCGAGGCCAGGGTGGCCACCAGCACCAGGAACGACAACAGGATCGCCGCGACCGCGCTGCCCAGCAGGCGGGAGCGCAGGC
This sequence comes from uncultured delta proteobacterium, assembly GCA_947260035.1. Lineage (GTDB taxonomy): Bacteria > Myxococcota_A > UBA9160 > UBA9160 > JAFDET01 > JAFDET01. The sequence continues at coordinate 3,024 of CAMYOO010000082.1, read as the reverse complement.
GCAGTGGGCTGGGCGCTGCGCCCGCCAGCCCGCGGCCAAGCGCGCCCAGCCCCCAGCCCAGCAGCGTGCCCGCGAAGAGCAGCGCCGACATCACGCCGAGCGCCATCTGGTTCAGCGGGCTCTGCCACTCGGACAGCCGATCGAGCACCTGGGCCTCCACGAAGAGCTGGCTCACGCGCCCCTCTGCATCGCGTGCGAAGACCGCTCGCGGCCAGCCTCGATCCGAGACGAAGCGGTCTGGCCCCGTCTCCACCAGACGCAGCGGCAAGCCCGCGCCGGCCGCGGGCGCCAGCACCAGGGCGCCGGTCTCGTCCAGCGACACCCGCATCTCGAAGAGCATGGCCCCCAGCTTGAGCACGGTGCTGCGCACGCGCCGGTTGGCCACGTAGCTGCCGACATAGTCGCCGGCGCGCTCCGCAAAGTCGGCGGGCGGCAGCGGCGGATCGGGGCTGGGGCCGGGCACCAGTGTCTCCCAGAGCTCGCGATTCAGGGCGTCGAAGAAGGCCGGGTGGAAGTCGTGATTCGTCGACACGAACCAGCCCAGGTTCCGTTCCGGCACGATCACGGCGTGCGAGCCGAAGCCGCGCCAGCTTCCGCCGTGAGCGCGCGCAGGCACCGGAGGGCGATCCAGCACCGCGAACCCCAGGGACCAACCGGCCAGGCCCTCGGCCATGCTGACCTGCTGACGGTGCATCTCCGCGACGCGCGCTTCCGGAAGGATGCGCGCCGCACCCAGCCGCCCGCCATCCAGATGGGCCAGCAGGAAGCGCGCCAGATCGCCGCCGCAGGTGACCAGGTCGCCGGCCGGATAGTCGAGCAGGCGGTCGTAGCCCAGCTCGTGGTGACGTCCGCCTCGCCACACGTAGGGCTGTGCCAGCGACGCGGGCAGCGGCGTCGGAATCCCGAACGAGCTGCGATCCATGCCCAGGGGGGCCAGGATCTCGCGGCGCACGTACTCTGCGAACGGAACGCCCGAGACGCGCTCCACCAGATACCCGGCGAGGGCGTAGCCGTGGTTCGAGTAGCTGATGTTCTTCCCCGGCGGCATCACCCGGGGCGGCATGTCGCGGGCCAGGTACTCCCCCAGCGGCGTCGGCGCGCGCTCCAGAGGCTCTGCCGTGCGCAGGAAGCGGTCGTCGAAGCCGCCGGTGTGGGTCAGCAGTCGGCGCAGTGTGACCGGCTCCGCGTAGGACGGTTCGAGCTGGAAGCTCTCGAGGTAGCCGTTCACGTCGGCGTCCAGGTCCAGGCGGCCGAGCTCCACCTGCTGCATGACCGCGGTGGCGACGAAGAGCTTGGAGATCGAGGCCACCCGGAAGAGCGTCGTCTGCGGGTCGACCGGGCTGCGCGTCTCCAGATCCGCCACGCCGTAGCCCTTGGAGACCACCACACGGCCGTCTTCCACCACCACCAGCACGGCGCCGGGAATGTGGTGGGTCTCCATCAGGCCGGCGAAGAGGCCGTCCAGACGCGTCGCGTCCGGAGGACCGAGGGCCGCAGCCGTGGGAGCGGCTGCCAGCAGCGCGAGCAGAGCGAGGCCGATCCGGAGCACGCCTCATTCTCGCACGCTTGCGCCGGGCCGCGCTCGTCCCATAGGATCCCGCGGCCGTGGAACTGCTGCGCTGCATCTCGCCCATCGACGGAAGCCTGGTCGCCGAGCGCCCCTGCGCCGGCGCCGCAGAGATCGCCGAGGCGCTGTCCCGTGCCGGCCGCGCGCAGAGCGACTGGGCGCGGCGCCCGCTGCACGAGCGCGCAGAGCACTGCCTGCGCATGGTCGAGGCCTTCGAGGCCCAGCGCGAGCCGATCGCCCGCGAGATCACCCTGCAGATGGGCCGTCCCCTGAGCCACAGCGCGGGCGAGGTTGGCGGCTTTGCCGAACGCGCCCGGGCCATGGTCGAGCTGGCCGACGGGGCATTGGCCGACGTCGTTCCCGACCCACGCCCGGGCTTTCGGCGCTTCGTGCGGCGCGAGCCCCTGGGCCTGGTGCTCACCATCGCGCCCTGGAACTACCCCTATCTCACCGCCGTCAACTCCATCGTGCCGGCGCTCATGGCCGGCAATGCTGTGCTGCTGCGCCACTCGGCGCAGACGCAACTGTGCGGCGAGCGCATCGCGGAGGCCTTCGCCGCCGCGGACCTTCCCGAAGGCGTCTTCCAGGTGCTGCACCTGGGCCACCAGCAGACCGAGCGCCTGGTGGCCGCGGACGCGGTGGACTTCGTGGCGTTCACCGGCTCCGTGGCCGTGGGGCGCCGGGTGCAGAACGCGGCTCGCGAGCGCTTCATCGGCGTCGGCCTGGAGCTGGGCGGAAAGGATCCCGCCTACGTGCGCGCCGATGCGGACCTGGCGCACGCGGCCGAGAACCTGGCCGAGGGGGCGTTCTTCAACGCCGGGCAGTCCTGTTGCGGCATCGAGCGGATCTACGTCGCGGCCGGCGTCTTCGAGAGCTTCGTGGAACGGCTGGCTGCCGAGGCGAGCCGGCTGAGGCTCGGCAATCCCCTGGAGCCCCAGACCACCCTGGGACCGCTGGTGCGCGCGGAGGCGGCCGACTTCGTGCGCGATCAGGTGTCCGAAGCCGTGACGGCGGGCGCTCGCTCCCTGGTGGACGTCAGCGAATTCGCCGCCGACGAGCCCGGGGCTGCGTACCTGGCGCCCCAGGTGCTGGTGGATGTGGACCACGGCATGCGTGTGATGTCCGAGGAGAGCTTCGGCCCGATCGTGGGCGTGATGCCGGTGCGCGACGACGCCGAGGCGATCTCGTTGATGAACGACAGCGCCTACGGGCTCACCGCCTGCGTGTGGACCCGCGACGAGGAGGCCGCCCTGCGCATCGGGTCCGCGCTAGAGACCGGCACCTTCTTCATGAACCGCTGCGACTACCTGGACCCCTACCTGGCCTGGACCGGAGTCAAGGACTCGGGCCGCGGCTGCACCCTCTCGCGGCTGGGCTACGAGTCGCTCACGCGGCCCAAGTCCTTCCACCTGCGCTTGCCCGACGGCTAGCCCCCGAGCAGCTCGCGGCGGAAGGCG
>CAMYOO010000081.1 GCA_947260035.1 uncultured delta proteobacterium | reverse complement strand
CTTCTCGCGCTGGCTGATGTCCCAGTTCTGGCAGAAGACGCAGCGCAGGTTGCACAACCCGAAGAAGATGGTTCCGCTCCCGTTCCAGCCGCGCAGGCAGTCCTCCTCCCCAAAGTGGGGAAAGGCCGAGCTGACGATTGCGTGTCGCCCCGTATGGCAGACCCGCCGCTCGTCCTTCAGGCGATCGATCCGGCAGTTGCGAGGACACGCCTCGCAGGAGGCGAGCTCCGCGAGCCCCGCCTCCACCCTCCCCGCCAGCTCGCCGCGCCGCCACGTCTCGAGGTAGACGGGCTCGAAGTCGCCGAGCAGGAAGCGCGGGTCCGGCGGCTGGTGGTGACGCGCGTCGGGGACCACCCCAGAGAGGATACCCCCCCCGCCCCGAGATGACGCCTACATCCCAGGCGCGCCTGGGCGAGCGCCGCTCGCTGGGAACCACCGATGGCACCGAGCCGGATGGCGCCGTTAGACTCCCATGAGTCGCGTTCCGGGAATGGGGGAGCATCGTGAGACCGAGTCGAAGCCTGCTCGCGTGGGTCGCCGCCGTGGTGCTGGTGGGAAGTCCGGCCTCGGCACAGGGTCCGTCGCCGGGCGCAGCGGCCGGGCGCGTGCTCTACCTATCCTATTGCGCCAGCTGCCACGGCGTCGGCGGCGAGGGCAACGGCCCGGTGGCGGACTCCCTGCGCCAGCCGCCGGCCGACCTGACGCGCCTCGCCGAGCGCCATGGGACGCCGCTCCCACGCCAGGAGCTGGCGGCGTTCATCGACGGGCGGCGCGAGGTCGCCGCCCACGGGCCCCGCGAGATGCCGGTATGGGGGAGGCGCTTCGTCGACGAGAGCCTCGACGCCCCGAATCCCGAGCGGGTGGCGGAGGAGGCCATCCAACGCCTCCTGGACTTCCTCGCCACGATCCAGCGCTTCGACTCGGCGGCGCGCTGACAACCCGGCGCGGTCGCCCGGGCCGCTAGCCCAGGAGATGGATCGACGCCGTCTTCACCACGGCCACCGCGCGGATGCCCACGCTCAGCCCCAGCTCGCGTGCCGCCGCCGGGGTGAGGCGCGCGCGCAGCGTAGTGTCTCCGACGCGGAGTCCGACGAGTACGTCGTGGCCCACCCGATCGAGGGAGCTCACCTCGCAGGGGAGCGCGTTGCGTGCGGAGAGCCCGGCCGGAGCTTCGAGGCAGAGCAGGATCTCGTCGGCGTGGAACCCCACGTCGATCCGGCTTCCCGGTTGCGCATTACACAGGGGCGCGGCCAGCGACAGCTCGGGTCCGATCCCCAGGAACGTCACGCCTCCGTCCTCGTCGTGTCGCAGCACGGGCAGGCGCAGCAGGTTGTCGATGCCAGTGAGGCTGGCAACGCCCAGGGCTCGGGGCCGCTTCAGGACTTCGATGGGGGTGCCCTGGGCGACCAGGCGACCGGCTTCGAGCACCGCGCAGTCGTCGGCCAGGGCCAGCAGCTCGGCTGCGCGATGGGTGACGAAGACCATCGGCACGCCGAGCTCGCGCTTCACCTGGAGCAGCAGGCCCAGCACGTCGCGCGATAGCTCTGCGTCGAGGGCGCTGGTGGGCTCGTCCAGCAGCAGCAGCTCGGGATCGGCGAGGAGAGCGCGGCCCAGGGCCACCCGTTGGCTCTCGCCCCCGGAGAGATGGGCGACGCCGCGCTCCAGCAGCCGGGCGATGCGCAGCACCTCGAGCACGCGCTCGCCCGCCGCGCCGTCCAGCCGCTCGGCGGCGCCGGGAGCGAATGTCAGGTTGCCGCGCACGCTCCGGTTCGGGAAGAGCAGCGGATCCTGCGTCACCAGGGCGAGCCGCCGGCGCTCGGGAGGGAGCCACGTTCCGCCCGGGCGTGCGCAGAGTTCACGGCCGCGTACTGCGATGCGGCCCTCGTCGGGGCGCAGCAGGCCCGCGATGGTGTGGAGCAGCGTCGTCTTGCCGCTGCCCGAAGCGCCGAAGACGCCGAGCACGGGGCCGGAGGTCGCGAGCTCCAGCTCCAGCGAGAAGTCTCTGAAGCGGTGACGGACGCGGAGTTCCAGCATCATGCGCGCCGTTGCCGGGCCGAGAGCCAGAAGGAAGCCAGGAGTGCGGCCAGCGCCAGCACCACGCTCACGACTACCAGCCGCAAGGCGGCTTCCTCTCCCCCGCGCACGTTGAGGAGCGTGTAGACCGCCACCGGAATGGTGCGGGTCTCACCCGCCACATTGCCGGCCACGACGATCGTTGCGCCGAACTCGCCCAGTGCCCGTGCGAAGGAGAGCACGGCGCCGGCGATCACCCCCGGGAGCGCCAGCGGCAGCGTGACGCGCACGAAGGTGTGGAGCGGTCCCCGGCCCAGGCTGCGCGACACTTGCTCCAGGCGCGGGTCGATGCCGATCATCGAGAGCCGGATCGCCTCGACCAGGAGCGGGAAGCCGACCACCGCGGCGGCGATCACGCAGGCCGCTGTCGTGTAGGCGATCTGCCCGCCGGTGAGCGCGTGCCAGGCCTGACCCAGGGGCCGACTGCGCCCGAGGCCGTAGAGGAGCAGGTAGCCGGTGACGACGGGCGGCAGCACCAGCGGCAGCATGACGATGCCCTGCAGCAGCGCGCGCAGCGGATGCTGCCAGCGGGCCAGGACCCAGCCCAGCAGGATTCCCGGGATCAGGCTCACGGTGACGGCAAGCGTGGCCACCCGAATCGACAGGAGGATCACCTCCCACTCCGCCGCGCTCAGCATCCCGAAGCTCATGGCGCTACGAAGCCGGCGTCCGCGAGGAGCGCGCGTGCGGCTTCGCCTTGGAGGTAGTCCAGGAAGCGGCTCGCCTCGGCCGCGTTGGAGCCATTGCGCACGGCCGCGGCCCGATACTCGATGGGCGGATGCGTGGCGGGGTCGAAGCCGAAGAGCAGCTTCACGTCGGCCAGTCGGGCGTCGGTGGCGTACACGAACCCGAGCGGAAGCTCGCCCTGCTCGACCGCGTGCAGCACCGCGCGCACGTCCCTCTGGCCCACCAGGCGCGGGCCGAAGGCTTCGAGCAGCCCCAGGTTCCGGAGTGCGCTGCGGGCGTACTCGCCGGCCGGCACACCTTCGTCGGCGATCGCGACGCGAGCATCGTCGCCGAGCTGAGCGAGCAGAGCCTTGGGGTCGCGTGCCTCCAGCGGGCTCCCCGAGGGCGCGATGCAGACGAGACGGTTGCGGGCCAGGAGCAGCGGCTCGCCGGCCAGGAGGTGCGCCTCCTCGAGGTACTCGATCCACTCGGGGCTCGCCGACACGAACACGTCGGCCGGCGCCCCGTCCCGGATCTGGCGGGCCAGCTCGCCGGATCCGCCGATGCTCGTGTCCACCCGGGCGCCCTCGAAGCGCTGGACCAGCTCTTCGATCACCTCCGTCAGGCTCGCGGCGGCGAAGACACGCACGCTCGGCGCACCTCGCCCGCCGCCCGCCGATCCCGAACCCTGCAGCGCTGCCAGCGTGACGAGGACCGCGAAGATGCCGGGAGCTCGGCCGCCCATGATGGTCTCCAAGCAGGCGCCGTGGCGAATGGACCCGCAACCTGGCTGCGAGGTAGAGGTAGTCCAGATCCTCCGTCGAAGGAACGCCTGCGCCAGGGCACTACCTGCAAGCCATGGATTTTCTTGCGCTTCCCGTGGAGCTACCTGCAGGTCGGGGGGTCAACCGCTCAGGCGGTACACCCCACGCAGGTCGGGGTCGGGTTCGAAACGGGGCGCGTCGCAGGGCAGACGCTCGTGGGTGCCGACCACGAGCGCGCCGCGGGGGACGAGCGTGTTGGCGAAGCGTTCGAGCACCTCGCGCTGGACGTGGGCGTCGAAGTAGGTGAAGGCCAGATTCCGGCACAGGATGAGTTGGAAAGGGCCGCGATCGACGGGCGCCTGCCGGCGAACGTCCTCCCGGCGGAACTCGACGCCGGAGCGGAGGTCTGCCCGGAGCCGGTGGTTGTCGTCGGCAATCTCGAAGGCGCCCGCGCGGAGCCGAGCGGGCAGCTCCCTCAGGCTGCTGCCCGGATAGACGGCCTGGGAAGCGCGCTCGAGGAGTTGGGCGTCCAGGTCGGTTCCGACCACGCGCAGCCCCAATTTCGGGAACCGAGTGCCCAGCTCGAGGTGCCACAGGAGCGCGAGGGACCAGGGCTCTTCGCCAGAGGCACAGCCCACACTCCAGGCGCGCAGGTCGGCGTCGCCGCGGACCTGCGCGAGGGCCGCCAGCTCGGGCAGGAGACGGGCGCCGAGCGCCTCGAAGACGGCCCGGTCGCGCCAGAACCGCGAGATCGTCACCCGGCACAGGCTGTCCAACACCTCCCACTCTTCCGGGTGTCGCTCCAGCTGCTCCTGGTACGCGTCGAGCGAGTCGAGTCCGAGCGCCCGCAGGCGACGGTCGAGGCGGCGGCAGACCTGGCGCCGCACGCGGCGGAAGCCTTCCCAGCGGAGATGGAGCCGTGGGAGAGCCTTCTGGAGGAAGGCCGTGCAGTGCGCGTCGCGCATGCGAGTCCGGTTAGCATGGTGCGCAAGCCGTTTCGAGCCACTACGACCGCTCGCTTCCGAAGGGTCCGACCGGGGCTCGCACCGGCACCTTGCGGCGATCGGCGAACCCGGGTGAGAATGGGCTGGACGTCTTCGGCGTGCGGCTCGACGCCGCGATCCAGGGAGCTCCGCGTGAGCGAGGCCGTGCGGGTGGTGGTGCTGGGAACAGGTCGGATGGGCTCGGCCATCGCGGAGTTGCTGCTCGAGAAGCCGGGCTTCGAGCTCGCCGGCGCGTTCGCGCGGCGGCGGGATCGAGCGGGCATGGACCTGGGCCTCGCCCTGGGACGGGCCGAGCCGCTCGGGGTTTCGCTCGAGGGCGACCTCGATGCCCTCCTGGAGCGGGCGCGCCCCGCGGTCGCGATCCAGGCCACCTGCTCGCGCCTCGTCGACGCCGAGAAAGAGATCTGCGCCTGCCTCACACGCGGCATCCACGTGATCTCCATCGCCGAAGAGATGGCGTGGCCGGCCGCCTCTTCGCCGGAGTGCGCCGCACGTCTGGATGCGCTGGCGCGGGCGAACGCTGCGGTGGCGGTGGGGACCGGGGTGAATCCGGGCTTCGTCCTGGACACGCTCGTCGTGGCGCTCACCGGCGTCTGCGCGCAGGTGGACTCGATCCGCGCGCGACGCGTGAACGACCTCGCTCCCTACGGGCCCACGGTGCTGCACAGCCAGGGTGTGGGTCTGGCGCCGGAGGCTTTCCGCGCCGGGGTGGAGGAAGGCGCGGTGGTCGGGCACGTGGGCTTTCCCGAGTCGATGGCGATGATTGCGGCCGCCCTCGGCTGGAAGCTCGAGCGCGTCGAGGAGTCGCGCGAGCCGATCGTTTCGTCCGTTCGCCGAGAGACGCCCCACGTCGCGATCGAGCCGGGCCAGGTGGCCGGCTGCCTGCACGTCGCGGTCGGCTTCGTCGACGGCCGGCCCGCGATCACCCTGGAGCACCCCCAACAGATCCGCCCCGAGGCGGAGGGGGGCGTCACGGAAGACGCCATCGAGATCCGCGGGCGGCCGGACGTGCGCCTGGCCGGAAGTCCCGAGATCCCGGGTGGCGTGGCGACGGCGGCGCTCGCGGTGAATCTGGTACCGCGCGTCCTGACGGCGTCGCCCGGCCTCAAGACGATGCTCGACCTTCCCCTCCCCGCGGCGATTCCGGGCGGTGCGGGCCGTGGCTGAGCGCGCCGCCGGGGGACGCGTGGAGCGGGGCACCTGGGTCGAGCTGCACCGGTTGGTCCTGGCACCCGGCGAGCGTGCCCCGCAGGTACCCGAGGAGACGCAGCGCGTGGCGCTCGAGCTGCGCGTCAAGGGCTTCCTCGTCCACGACGCGGTGCCCGGCGAGGCGGCGGAGGTGCTGACGGCGGCGGGCCGCCGCCTGGGGGGGACGCTCGAGCGTGTCCTGCCCGCGTACGAGCACGGCTTCGGGCCGCCCGTCCCGGAGCTCCTGGCCGTGGGCGCGGAGCTGCGCGCCATGTTGCGCGGTGAGGAGCCCGAGGAATGAAGCCGGATGCCTCCTACGCCGGAGTCATGGGGCGGCGCGACGAGATCGTCCGCAAGTCCGTGGGCATCGACTACGCGCGCTATCGAACCGGCGTCCTCGCCTTTGATTACGAGCGCCTGCTCGCCGACACGGGCTACGACATCGGGAAGGTCGCCGCGATCCAGGCGCGCACCGCCGTGGGGCACACGCCGCTGGTCGAGCTCGAGAACCTCACGCGCGTGGTGCGCGCCACGGCGCCGCCCGGCAAGGGTGCGCGCCTCTTCGTGAAGGACGAGGCGGCGAACCCTTCCGGCTCCTTCAAGGACCGCCGCGCTTCGCTCTCGGTGCACGAGGCGCGCGAACGCGGCTTTCCCGGCGTAGCCGCCGCGACCAGCGGGAATTACGGCGCCGCCATCGCATCGCAGGCCGCGAAGGCGGGGCTCCGCTGCATCGTGGTGCAGGAGGCCTTCGACAGCGCGGGGATCGCGCAACCGGAGATCGCCGAGAAGACGCGTGCCTGCGAGGCGTACGGTGCCGAGGTCTTGCGCCTCTCGGTGGGCCCGGAGCTCTTCTACGTCTTTCTCCGGGTGCTGGAGGAGACGGACTTCTTCAACGCATCGCTCTACACGCCCTACTCGATCCTGGGGATCGAGACGCTGGGCTTCGAGCTGGCCCAGGAGATGAGCGCGCGCACCGGCCGCTTCCCCGACGTGGTGGTGACGACGCACGCCGGGGGCGGGAACGTGACGGGCACGGCCCGCGGCCTCGCCGAGGCCGGTGCCACGCAGACCGCGATGGTCGCAGCGAGCGTCGACCTCTCGGGCCTGCACATGGCTTCGGACCGCGACTTCAACCGCAAGTCCTTCACGACGGGCCACACCGGGTTCTCGATCCCGTTCACGACCTGGCCCGACCGCGCCGACGTCCCGCGCAACGCCGCGCGCGCGCTCCGCTACATGGATCGCTTCGTGACCGTCACCCAGGGCGAGGTCTTCTACGCAACCCAGGCTCTGGCCGAGCTCGAGGGGATGGAGCGCGGGCCGGCGGGGAACACCTCGCTTGCCGCGGCGTTTGCGCTGGCGAGCGGCATGGACCAGGAAGCGACCCTCGTGGTGCAGGAGACCGAGTACACGGGCGCCGGCAAGCATCCGCTGGCGCAGCTCGCGCTGGCCAGGCGCATGGGCGTGCGCATCGAGCGCGGAGACCCCGCTGCGAGCCGGGCCGGCGAGTCGATCGTCATCCCCGAGCGGCTCGAGCAGGTCCGCGTGGTCGAGGTAGACCTCGACTCGGTGCGGCGTTCCTACGTGCGCAACGCCCTGGAGTCCGCGCCGGCGGACGCACACCTGGAGGAGGCGGACATCGCCTTCCTGGCCGTCGAAACTCGCACAACGCCCGAAACCGTGCAGGAGATGATCGATGCCCATCGCGCCCAGACCCGATGACTTCGCCGAGCGCCGCGCGTCCCTGCGCGGCCTCTCCGACGATGAGCTTCACGAGCGCTTCTGGGGCCTGGTGGATCACATCGTCGCGCCGCTCGTCGAGGAAGCGCGCACCCATACGACGGCGTCCATCGAACGCTCGGTCCTGCTGCGGATGGGCTTCTCCAGCCTCGAGGCCAAAGACCTGGTGGCGCGGCTGGCCGAGCGCGGGCTGCTCGGGCGCGGAGCGGGGCGCCTGGTCCTCGAACTCGCCGGGCGCCATAGCGTCTCCGTTCGCGAGGTGGGGCTCGCCCTTCTGGAGGGCCGCCACTGGGACGAGGTCGGCCGGTGAAGCTCTCGCCCGACCAGAAGCTCGACCCGCGCGAGGTCCTGCGCGGCCTCGAGCAGTACCGCCCCCGCCGCAAGGGCTGGACCTGGCGCCGCAAGCGGCCGCACCAGCAGGTGGGACCCTTCGTTCTCGAGGACACCTCCGAGCCCCTCGCGCGCTCGGTGCCCCTGCCCTCCGCCCATAGCCTGGGTGACATCGATCCTCAATGCGACGTCGTCGTCACCACGGAGATCGCGTCGGGCCGCTTCGAGGACGACTTGCGCCGCATGCGCATGGCGGCCTGGCACGGCGCCGACCACCTCATGGTGATCCGCACGACGGGGCAATCCCATATCGACGGGCTCCTGGAGGGGACGCCGGAGGGCGTCGGCGGGATTCCCATCACCCGCAAGCAGCTCCGCGCCACGCGCAAGGCCCTCGACGCGATCGAGGACGAGGTGGGGCGCCCGATCAACTTCCACTCCTACGTGAGCGGGCTCGCGGGGCCGGAGATGGCGGTGCTGTTTGTGGAGGAGGGTGTGAACGGCTGCCATCAGGACCCGCAGTACAATCTCCTCTACCGCAACATCAATCTGCACCGCTCCTTCGTCGACGCAGCCGAGGCGAAGCACGTGATCGCCGACGGGGGTCTCCTCCAGATCGACGGCGCCCACAACGCCAACGCCACCGCCAAGCAGGCGTGGAAGGTGACGCCGGAGCTGCTCGTTCAGCATGCGATCAACACGGCTTTCTCGCGGGCCGCGGGGATCCCGGCTGACCGGATCGCCCTTTCGACGGTGCCGCCCACGGCGCCGCCTGCTCCCAAGCTCCGCCTCGATCTGCCCTACGCCGTCGCGCTGCGCCGGCTCTTCGCCGGCTACCGCTTCCGCGCCCAGCAGAACACCCGCTATATGGAGTCCGACACCCGTGAAGCAACGGTGAGCCACGTCCTCGACACGCTGGTTTCACGACTCACCTCGGCCGACATCCAGAGCACGATCACGCCCGACGAGGGTCGCAACATCCCCTGGCACTACAACAACGTGGCGGGGGTCGAGACCGCCCGACAGACGTTCATGGGGCTGGACGGGCTCTCGGAGATGGTGGCGTTGCGCGACGACGGCCCGCTGCACGACGAGGCTCGGGCCATCGAAGAGCGGGCGGTGCTCTTCCTCGAGGAGATCCTCGCGCTCGGTGGCTACGAGGCCGCCGTCGAGGCCGGCATGTTCGTCGACTCAGGCTACTTCCCCGAGCGGTGTGGCGACGGGATCCGCCGCGAGCCCGCGGGCGGCGTAGGCGCGGGCAGCCATGTTCGGCGTGAGCCCGACTACGGCGCACCGGTGTGCAGCCACTTCGGCGTCAACGCCTACGCCGAAGCCGATGCGAAGCCATGCGCCGCCTACGGCGGCTGCACGCTCTGCGACCCGGCGAAGGTCCGCTACATCGACGAGCTCGATGCGGAAGACAACGTGGAGCGGCGTCTCGAACGCCTGCTGGCCGAGCGCGCTGAGGGTTTGCTGCGGCCTGAGGTGGAGAAGCACGGCGACGGCGTGGTCTGCGTCACGCTCTTCGTGCCCGAGCGCCACGAGGTGGGCAAGGCCGCCGCCCTCGAGCTGGCCCGCCGCATGGGCCTGCGCGAGCCGGAGGTGATCCACGCGCGCGTCATGCATCCGGCCGAGGGCAGCGTCTTCGAGGTGAAGGGCGTCCTGGACGAGGCGGTTCGAGCCGGCGAGCTCGTGATTCCCCAGCGCGAGTCACGGCTCCCGCACGCCGAGATCGAGGCCTGGGTGCGTCCGCGCAACCTCCACGTCGTGGCCGCCACCGTGGGCGAGGACGAGCACTCGGTGGGTCTCCAGGAGATCCTCGACCTGAAGCACGGCGGGATCGAGCGCTACGGCTTTCGCACGCACTACCTGGGCACGTCGGTCGACCTCGAGCAGCTGCTCGATGCGGCCGCGACACACGCCGCGAGCGTCGTGCTCATTTCGACCATCGTGACCCATCACGAGATTCACCGCGAGATGATGCGCAAGCTGGCTGCACTGGCCGAAGAGCGAGGCGCGCGCGGTGACATCCTGCTGGTGGCCGGCGGGACCCAGGTGACCGACGCGCTGGCGCGGGAGTGCGGCATGGACGCGGGCTTCGGCCGCGGCACGACCGGCCAGGACGTCGCCAGCTTCGTCGTCCGGCGTCTGCGGGAGCGGGAGGAGGCCTAGGTGGGGCGGCCCTGGGTTTCTGTCGACCTCGCCAAGGTTGAGGAGAACGCGTGCGCCATCGTGCGTCTCTGCGGGCAGCACGGGATCTCCGTGACCGGCGTGACGAAGGGCACCTGCGGCTCGCCCGAGGTGGGGCGCGCGATGCTTCGCGGGGGGGTCGCCTCGCTGGGCGAGTCGCGCCTGGAGAACGCAGCGCGGCTGCGCGCGGCAGGGGTCGAGGCTCCGCTCATGCTACTGCGCATCCCGGCGCTCTCGCGGGTGGATGAGGTGGTGCAGGGGGTGGACCTGAGCCTCGACTCGGAGCTCGTCGTGCTCGAGGGGCTGGCCGCGGCGGCGCGGCGCCGCAAGGGCGTCCACCCGGTCATCTTGATGGTCGATCTGGGCGATCTGCGCGAGGGCATCTGGCCCGACGATCTCGTGCCGCTGGCCCGCGCGGTCGCGAAGCTCGATGGCCTGCGCGTTACAGGCTTGGGCACGAACCTAACCTGCTACGGCGGCGTGGTTCCCACCGAGGAGCACATGCAACGCTTCGTCGCCCTGGTCGACGAGGTGGAGCGGGCGCTCGGCCAGCGCCTCGCCTGGCTCTCGGGGGGAAGCTCGAGTGCGCTCTCCCTGATCGCCGCGGGAGCGATGCCCCCGCGCGTGAACCACGTGCGGATCGGTGAGGCAATCCTGCTGGGCCGTGAGACCGTCCGGCGAGAGCCCTGGCCCGGCACGGCGCAAGACGCCTTCCAGCTCCACGCCGAGGTTGTGGAGCGCAAGCGCAAGCCCTCGGCGCCCGGGGGCCCTCGCACCGCCGACGCCTTCGGCCGCTACCGCCAGTTCGAGGACCGCGGACTGCGCGAGCGTGCTCTCCTCGACGTGGGCCGCGAGGACGTGGACGTCGAGGGACTCACGCCTCTCGACCCTGGCATGGAGGTGCTCGGCGCCTCGAGCGACTATCTGGTGGTCGATGTGACGCAGGCCGAGGCCGACGTGCGCGTCGGCGACGAGGTCGCCTTCGCGCTGAGCTACGGGGCGCTGCTCGCCGCCATGGACTCGGCGTACGTGGACAAGCGCTATAGGGGGGACCTGTGAGCCACCCGACGCGCGCGATCATCCACCTGGACCGCCTTGGACGCAACCTGCGCCTCCTGGGTGAGCTCACCGGGGGACGGCCGCTCTGGCCCTGCATCAAGGCCAACGCCTACGGCCACGGGGCGGAGATCGTGGCGCGGCACCTGGTGGCGTTGGGCCACGACACGCTGTGCGTGGCGCACGCGACCGAGGCGCTGGAGCTGCGCGAGGCCGGGATCCGTGCGCGGCTGGTCCTGCTCTCGGCAGCGCTACCCGAGGCAAGCGACGCGGTGGCCGAGCACGGCCTCGAGCCGGTCGTCTGCACCCATGCGACTCTCGAGTCCCTTTCACGCGCCGCCGAGCGGGTGGGCCGCCAGGTAGCGGTTCATCTCAAGGTCGACACGGGGATGGGCCGCGTGGGCGTTCGACCCGACGAGGTGGAAGGCTTCCTCGAGCGCGGGCGGCAGCTCCCCGGGGTGCGCGTGCGCGGCCTGATGAGCCACTTCCCGCGCGCCGACGAGGCGGACCAGTCGTTCTCGCGCGCCCAGATTGAGTCGTTCCACCGCGTCTGCGAGGCGACGCGCGCGGCGGGCATCGAAGTCCGTCACCTGGCCAACAGCGCCGGCATCCTCGATCTGCCCGAGAGCCACTTCGACGCCGCGCGGCCGGGCATCGCCATCTACGGGCTGGCCCCTTCGAAGAACATCGCGAATCCGCGCGTGGCCGAGCTCGAGCCCGTCCTCGAGTGGCGGACCCGCATCACGTTCCTGAAGGAGGTGCCCTCGGGCACGGGGCTCTCCTACGGCCACACCTTCCACACGCAGCGTCCGTCGCTCGTGGCGACGCTTCCGGTGGGCTACGGCGACGGCCTCCACAGGGGCCTATCGAATCGCATGCACGTCCTGGTGCGCGGCGTGCGCTGCCCCCAGGTGGGGACCATCACCATGGACCAGACGCTGGTCGACGTGACGGCACTCCGCGGCGAGATCGAGCTGGGCGACGAGGTGACGCGGCTCGCGGCGGCCGATGAGAACGGCGCCAGCGGCTCGCGCCCCGGTTGAGGCAGGGGCGAAGCGCCTCTCCCTCGACTCTCTGCGGGTCCCCGGTTCGAATCCAGGAGGGCCCACCCGTAACCGAGACGAAGACCCGTCGTGAGCCGCATCCTGCTCGTCACGGGCGTACCCGGCGTCGGCAAGACCACGCTGCGAGCGGATCCTGGCCTGGGTCCGAGGAGAGCGATGAGAGTCGAACCGCCCGGAACTCCCTCGCGGTTCGTCGAGGCATCTTCGAATGAGGATCTCCTCGGCTCCCGAGCCCGTGAACCCGTCGGTGGTTTGTCGGTAGTGCGGGACCGGTCTCGCAACCAGCTGGACCATCTCTTCTTTTTGGATGGCTCGAATCGAGGGGGGCCTACCATCGACGGTCGCTTCCTGCCCACCTACCGTCGCTCGGTGACCGGTTCGAATCGATCGCGTGGCCGAACGGATCGCCAGCAAGAGGAAGAGCCACCGCTTGAATCATCCGGCTCCGCCCGACTTCGTCGTCTACACGCGCCGCGACATCGACCGCATTCGTGAGCTGCGCCGGCTGCCGGCCGAGGAGCGGCTGGCCATGAAGAGCTGCGCCGGCTGCCGGCCGAGGAGCGGCTGGCCATGAAGGCGGTGAGCGCAGTGCTTCCCTTCCGGGTGAACCGCTATGTGATGGAGAACCTGATCGACTGGGACGCCGTCCCAGATGACCCCATCTTCCAGCTCGTCTTTCCTCAGCGCGGCATGCTCGCGCCCGAGGCCTTCGAACGCATGGCGGGGTTGGTGGCGCGCGGGGCGCCGCGCGAAGCGTTGCGGGCCGCGGCCTCCGAGATCCGCCGCGGCTTGAACCCGAATCCCGCCGGCCAGAAGGACCTCAACGTCCCGCGCGACCGTCACGCGCGTCCCATCCCGGGGCTCCAGCACAAATACCGTTTGACCGTGGTCTTCTTCCCGTCCGCGGGCCAGAGCTGCCATACGTACTGCACCTACTGCTTCCGCTGGTCCCAGTTCGTCGGCGAGCCCGACCTGCGCTTCGCGGCTCGCGAGGCGGGTGCGCTGGTGCGCTACCTGCGCCAGCACCCCGAGGTGACGAGCGTCCTGGTGACGGGCGGCGATCCGATGGTGATGAAGAGCCCCGCGCTGCGCAGATACCTGGAGCCGCTGCTCGTTCGCGAGCTGGACCATGTGCGGAGCATTCGCATCGGCACCAAGGCCACCAGCTACTGGCCGTATCGCTTCACCACGGCCGCCGACGCAGACGAGCTGCTGCGCGTATTCGAACGCGTGCGCGAGAGCGGGCGCACGCTGTCGCTGATGGCGCACTACTCGCACCCGCGTGAGCTCGAGCCGCCCGAGGCGCGCGCTGCCCTGCGTCGCGTGAGGGACGCGGGCGTCGAGGTGTATTGCCAGGCGCCGTTGATCCGGCACGTGAACGACGACGCCGAGATCTGGCGTGAGCTGCTCGACCGCCAGGTGCAGCTCGGCGCCCACCCCTACTACATGTTCGTGGAGCGCGACACGGGGGCTCGGGGGTACTTCGAGGTTCCGCTGGCCCGCGCGCTCGAGATCTTCACGGGCGCCTGCAACCGGGTCACCGGCCTCGCCCGCACGATCCGCGGCCCCAGCATGTCCTGCACGGCCGGAAAGCTGGTGGTGGACGGCGTGGTGGAGATCGCCGGCGACAGGCTCTTCGCCCTGAAGTTCCTCCAGGGTCGCGATCCCGAGTGGGCGGGGCGCGTCTTCTTCGCGCGCTACGACGAGCGCGCCACGTGGATCGACGAGCTCGAGCCCGCCTTCGGTGCGGAGCGCTTCTTCTTCGACGAAGCGCTGAAGACCATGCGGCGCACGGGCCTCGCGCGCCCCTGGCTGCCCGGCCAGCGCCCGCCCGGGTCCGGTTCCCGAGGATCGGATGGGGGGATCCGGCTCGATGAACGAGCCGGCAGATGAGAGGCAATAAGCCACAGTCTGGGCCCCCATGCCCCATGTTGTCGCGCTGTGCCCCGTCTTTCCCGGGGCGTGCGCCGCGCAGCCGCGTCGCGGGCTCCGGCACGGAGCTTTCTTCCTGAGGCAGCGAACCGGGGCGGTGAGATCCGGGCGTCCGCGTGAGCCCGGCGCTGGAGAGGAGAGGGCGGATGCTGCACTGGCTCCGCGGCGAAGGCGACCTTATCGACCTCTTCCGCGCCCTGGGTCGCGACCGCGTGGTCTACGCCCCGGAGCCCGGTGCCGACGGGCAGCTCCACCTCGCCCGGGCCGAGAGCTGGGACGAGGCCCGCCACGGCCTCGGTCCCTATCGGCCGGTGGAGCCGCTGAAGGCGCTCTTCTTCCGGGCGCGCGAGGACCTGGGGCGGCTCGACGGGGAGACCGCAGCGGAGGGCGTGCACGCCCGCGTGGTGATCGGCGTCAAGAACTGCGATCTCTCGGCGCTGCGCTTTCACGACCGGGTCTTCGGCGAAGCGGAGCCGAGCGATCCGTCCTATACGGAGGCGCGCCGGCAGACGCTCCTGGTCTCCTGCGACTGCTTGGATTGCCTCGAGGTCTGCTTCTGCACCGTCGTGGGCCAGCAGCCTTATCCCGAGGACGGCTTCGACCTGAACGTCTCCGCGGTCTCGCAGGGGTACGTCGTCGAGACCGGGAGCGAGCGGGGCGAGGCCGCCTTCCGCGCGGCCTTCCCCGAGCCGGAGCCGGCCCCGCCCGCCGTCCTCGAGGAGCGGGATCGCCGGCGCGCCGAGATGCGCGAGCGGGTCGCGGCACAGGCGGCTGGCACCGGCCTGCGCGCGGGGCTGGATCTCCAGGGAGCCGTCCAGCAGTCCTTCGAGCGCCCTCTCTGGGAGGACTTCGCGGCGGACTGCGTCGAGTGCGGGGCATGCAACTTCATCTGCTGCACCTGCCACTGCTTCCTGCTCGCCGACGGCTTCTGCGAGGCGTCCTGCCCGGCCCGCGTGAAGCAGTGGGATTCGTGCCTCTTCGAGAATTTTGCACGGGTGGCGGGGGGCGCCAATCCGCGGGCCCGGCGCTCGCAGCGTCTGCGGCATCGCTTCGACAAGAAGTTCAACTTCGCCCCGGAGGTGCTCGGCTTCTACGCCTGCGACGGCTGCGGCCGCTGCACGGAAGCCTGCATCGGCAAGATCGACATCCGGGACGTGCTGAAGAGAGCGGTGGACGATGCGCAGTCCGTACATGCCGATTCCGGCTGAGATCGAGGG
>CAMYOO010000080.1:1987-14357 GCA_947260035.1 uncultured delta proteobacterium | reverse complement strand
CCGGTCTCCGCGGCGATCTCGTCGACGAAGTCGCGGATGTGCGCCAGGAACTCGTTGGCGAAGCGGAAGAAGCCCATGTGGCTGGCGGGGTACCACTCGATGCGCGGGCGGCCCCAGCGCTCCCACATCGCCTCCATCACATTGGCCTCGAAGAAGCGGTCGTCGCTCGCCGCCAGCAGCAGGATGCGTTCGGGCGGAATCTTGGACGTCAGCTCGTTCCAGCCCATGTCGCGGAAGAACTGCGCGAACTCCTCGGTGCTCCGGCCGAACTCCGCCAGCTCGCGGCGCATGCGTCCCAGCACCGGCGCGTCGTGGAGCAGGGCGGGCATGTCCATGTGGCCGACCAGGGGAATCGAGAACGCGAAGCGCTCCTCCAGGCAGGTGAGGGCCGCGCTCAGCGCGCCGCCCAGGCTGATGCCTGCGATACCCACCGGGCGCGGATCCGAGGCCTGCATCCACGAGAGCAGGCATCGCGCGTCCAGCAGTGTCTGGCGCAGGGCTTCGACGCTGCGCACCGCGTCGGCCGTCCAGTAGAGCTCGCCGTCGAAGCGCGAGGCGCGCGGCTTGCGCCGCCCGTGGTAGGGCGGCTGGAGCTGGATCACCTCCATGTCCAGGCGCCGGGCCAGCCCGGCGATGATGCCCACCTCCTCGATGAGCGTCTCCGGCTGCATGTAGCCGTGGATGTAGAGCAGGCGCGGACGGCCGCGGGCGCCGGCCGTGCGCAGCCGGCGCGCGTA
Source organism: uncultured delta proteobacterium (assembly GCA_947260035.1). Taxonomy (GTDB): domain Bacteria; phylum Myxococcota_A; class UBA9160; order UBA9160; family JAFDET01; genus JAFDET01. The sequence goes on along the minus strand of CAMYOO010000080.1, from coordinate 13,620 downwards.
GACGTTGTGCACCTCCCGGTAGTCGTTGTCGTAGCGCTCGCCGAACTCAGGCTCCAGCGGCTCGTGCTCCGAGGGGAAGATCACGTCCTCGCTGAGGATGCCGGGCAGGGCCCAGCGTCGGGTACGGCGCACCACGGGAACGGCCATGGGCGCCGGGAAGAGCGTCTCGATCGGCAGGCCCCGGTAGACGTCGAGCTGCTCGAAGGTGTCCGACGTGCTCAGGCCGATGGTGTTGACGATTCCGGCAAAGAGGCCGGCGACGTCGTCGAGGTGCGGAAGGATGGCCAAGGTTCGTTTCTCCTCGGCCGAAGCGTAGCGTCAGACGGCCGCCACGCTGCGCGCGTCGTGCCAGGCGGAGTAGGCGCGCTGGACCAGCAGGCCCAGGCCCGTCAGCACCACCACGAAGCGGACTGGACCGCCCAGCAGCGGAAGCTCCGAGGCGACGATCACGATGGCCAGCCCCGCCAGCAACGCCACAGCGAACGGTCCCAAGGTGTCGCTGTGAGGCTTCGTGATCTGGCTCCCCACCAGCGCGGCGATCACGATGCCGGAGATGTAGAGGGCGCTCAGGAATGCGGCCAGGCCGATCACGGCGATGGGGATCCCGAGCAGGGTGATGCCGATGAGCAGCAGGGCGATGGGCGTGGCCACCAGCACCAGGAAGCCCACGCCGATGGAACGGGCGAAGTCGCCGCCGTTGGTGAGCTGCACGTCGAAGAGCCGCGGCGCCAGGAAGTGGAGCAGCAAGCCCAGAGCGAAGGCCGCACCCAGGCGGATCACCAGCCACACGTAGAAGCCGCCGTCGGCATAGTGGCTGTACCAGCTCTCCCGCCAGCCTTCGTGCACGCTGGAGCGGACCTCGCCGCCGACCTCGGCGCCCGGGGCCACCTCCACCTCGCTCTTGTCCCAGAACGTCGCGTCCACGTCGCCGCCGACGCGCGCCCCGTCCAGCAGCGACACCCGATCCGCGCGAGCGCCCACGTTGCGCGCCACGTTCCCGCGCACGTCGAGCCAGTGGCCGATCATGAAGAGATCGCGCTCCACACGCCCCTCGATGGTGGCCCCGCCGGCCGCGTGCGTGGCGTCGCGCTTCACTCGGGCGTTTTCGGCCAGGGTCAGCAGCTCCGAAGCGGAGTACATGTTGCCCCCGACCTCGCCGTCCAGCCGCACCTTCTCGCCGATGGCGTGCAGGTTGCCCTCCACCTTGCCGGACACCTCGATGGTGCGCGCCGAGGAGAAGACGTTGCCCTTGACCTCGCCGCGCAGGATCAGCCGCTCGGCCAGCAGAACGATCAGATCCCCGTTCACCACGCCGTCCACGCGCACGGTGTCGGCGTTGACGATCATGGTCTGGTCGCGGATCTCGCCCGCCGGCACGGAGACCTCGTCCTCGTGGAAGTGGAGATCCAGTGCAGCGCCGCTGCGGGGCACGGCCAGCAGCGCCAGCAAGAGTACTGCGAACGCCGCGGTCCCCGCGAAGCGCCGCGAAAGCAGCGACACCGCGAAGAGCAGCAGCAGGGAGACGCTGGCCAGGCCCGCCAGCGCGATCAGGAACTCCAGGAGCCCGGGCACGTCGTCGCGAACCACGAACAGGAAGTTGAAGGCCATCTCATAGACTCCTTGCAGGCGGAAGGGGTTGAGCCACTCGACGCCCGCCGGCAGCGACTCGAAGATCCAGCCCAGGACGGCCAGCGCCACCACGCCGAGGCCCACCATGGGCACGACGCCCATGGCCAGCTCTCGCGGCGGCGGCGCGGCGCGCGGGGCCAGGCGATAGGACTGGGGCACGCGCTCGTGGAGGACATCGGCCAGCAGGGTGGTCTCGTCCTGCAGATCGACCACCAGCGCCCGGCAGGTCCGGCATCCGATCAGGTGCGCCTCCACGCTGCGCGCCTCCGAGGCATCCAGCTCTCCATCCACGAAGAACGCGTAGGTCAGCTCGGGGAAGCAGCTCATGCGGACGTCCCTCCGAGGGCGATGCGCAGGCGTTGCCGGGCGCGGAAGAGCAGGCTGCCCACCTGGTTGCGCGACGTGCCCAGCAGCTCTGCGATGGCGTCGTAGTCCAGCTCCGCAAAGTGACGCAGCACCAGCGGCAGGCGGTACTTGACCGGAAGCGCGTCGATTTCGGACAGCAAAGCGGCGCGCTCCTCGGTGCGCAGCAGATGGCCCAGGGGCGAGGGCGCCCGATCGGCGAGCGCCTCGGGATCGGCGCCCGCGTCGTCGAAGATGCGCGCTTCCGTGCCGCGACGCCGAATCAGGTCGATGCAGAGGTTGGCTGCGATGCCCAGGAGCCAGGGACGCATGGGCCGGCTCTCGTCGTAGCCGGCCAGGCTCTGCTGGGCGCGCACGAAGGTCTCGCCGGCGGCGTCCTGCGCCGCGGCGGCGTCGCCCAGCATGCGCCGGCACAGGCGCTGGACATCTCTCTCGTGGTCGAGAAAGACCTGGCCGAGCGCATCCTGGGCCGTCGGGCTCATGGAAACTCCGCCCCCCGGGGTCGTGCGTAGCGCAGCCCGCGCGCCCGAGCCCGAGTCCCCCCGCCGCGCCTCGGCGAAGAGCAGCTGCGGTCCTGTGAGGCTTGCGGTCAACGCCTGCTGCACCGGCAGAGTCTCCCCGGGGCCATCCATTCTCGCGGCCCTCAGCCTGTTCTACGAGCCAGGCGGCCGGGAATTGCACGGAGCGAACGCCCGAGGCCCTATCCTCGGCCCCCGACATGGCTTCCCAGCAGGCGGCACAGAGGCAGAGCGGCGGCTCGCCCTTCAGGGCCATCAAGAGCTGGATGGACCGGTCCATCAACTACCGGATCGCGTTCGGGGCGGCGGCGGTCCTGGGCGGGGTGGTCTTCGCAGTGAACTATCCCCACGGACTGGGCGTCGCGACGACCTCTTCCCTCAAGCAGGCGGCCTACACCTTCTTCATCGCCGGCTTCATCACGCGCTACAACGAGGTCCTCGCGATGCGGCTGAGCGATCCCAGGGCGTCACTGATCCTGGCGACGGTCGTGTCCTCCTGCCTGGCCAGCGGCCTGACCTACTTCGTCCACAGCCTGAAGGGAACCGCCGAGCCGCTCCTGTCGACGTTGCCCACGATCCTGATGGGTCCGCCGGGCTTCGGCGTGCTGGCCTGGAGGCGGCAGGCCCAGGAGCCGCGCGCGCCCGGCTCGGATCAGCCGGCGAAGTCGTAGCGGAGCCGCAGGCCTCCGAAGAAGTTGCGGTCCGCAGCAGGCTCGAAGTAGCGGCCGCCGAAGGCGTTGATGCGCACGTTGGCGTCGTAGCTGCGATCGAAGAGGTTCTTCACCCCGGCGAACGGCTCGATCTCGACGTTGCCGAAGCGGATACGATGGCCGATGCGGATGTTCGAGACCCAGTAGGAATCGCTTCGCACGGTGTTGGCGTCGTTGGCGTAGAAGTCGTCGACGAAGTGCACATCCCACATGGCGTAGAAGCCGGACGTGTGGCGGTAGGCAGCCTCGAAGAAGAACCGATGGCGGGGCACGCCCGGGATGCGATTTCCGTCGAAGACGCCGCCGGGGGTGGAGTAGCGGTCGTAGGTGAAGTCGCTGTAGGTGTAGGACAAGGTGCCCAGCAGGCCGCTGAGCGGCTCCACGGACAAGCCGAGCTCCACGCCGTCCCGGGTCGACTTACCGGCGTTGCGGAAGAAGCTGCGCCCCGGCTGCCCCGGAAGCTCGAAGGGGACCAGCTCGTCGTCCACCTTCACCCGGAAGACCGCCAGCTCGTAGCGCAACCGGCCGGGCAGCAGGCCCTTGGCCCCCAGCTCGAAGTTCATCGCCGTGGCCGAGGTCAGGTCGGGGTTCAATCCGCCGCCGGCGGGATTGGCGAACTCCGTGGTGGTGGGCGTCTCGAACGAGGTGGAGAAGTTCCCGTAGAGGTTGAGCCCGGCCAGGGGGCTCCAGACCAGGCCCACGGAAGGGCTCGCTTCATCGAAGGTGCGATTCCCGGAGTCATCTCCATCGGCCAGGAAAGAGTCGTCCACGTCGAACGTCACCCAGTCCAGGCGCACGCCGGCCGTCAGCAGCAGCTTCCAGCCGAGATCGAGCTGACCCTGCAGGTAGGCGCCGTAGGCCGTGACGTCCTCGTCCTGGTCGAAGGTCAGGCTGCCCCGCTCCCCGAACACGTTGTCGTAGCGCCGGCGGTCATCGAGCTGGGCGTCCGCGTCGAAGCCCAGCACGAGGCGCAGCGCGCGATCGACGACGTCCCCCGTGTAGGCGTACTGGAGACCGCCGCCGAGAAAGAAGCGGTCCAGATCCACCGAGCCTCCCGAGAGGAACGGCAGGCGGTTGTCGAAGTCGCGCCAGACGTAGTGGTTGCGCACGGTGAGCTCATGCCGCTCTCCGAAGCTCTTGCTGTAGACCAACCCCAGCCTCTGCTGGTCCATCTCTTCGCCTGCGGCGAAGAGTCGGTTGCGGGCGCTGGCCTGTCGGCGATCCCGACGCACCTCCGCGCGGGTCAGCGCACCCGGATCGTCCGCCTTGGGAGAGTCCGTGGCGTTGAAGATCAGCGAGAGGTCGGAGGTCTCGTCGATGTCGTAACGAAGCTTCGCATTTACCATCCCGGTGCGCGTCTCGCTGTGGTCGCGGTAGCCGTCGAAGTCGAGATAGGAGAGATTGAGAAAGTAGTTGAACGCCTGCGCCTGCCCGCCCGCCGTAAGCTGGTACTTCTCCAGGCTGAATTCACCGACGCTGACCCTGGCCTCGACGAACGGCTCCTCCGGGCCGTCCTGGCTGTGGATCTGGATCACCCCGCCGGACGACGAGCCGTACAGCGACGAGGATGGCCCGCGCATCACATCGATGCGGTCCATGGCACCGATGTCGATGCTGTCCACCGTGGTCTGCCCATCGGGCAGCGTGATGGGAACACCGTCGATGTACATGCGGATGCCGCGAATGCCGAAGTTGGCCCGGGCACCGAAGCCGCGGCTGGAGATGCGGAGGTCCTGGGCGAAGTTGTCTGGGTTCTGCACGAAGAGGCCGGGCACCCGAGCCAGGGATTCGTCCAGGCCGATCTGCCGGCGGCCCTGCTGGAGATCGTCCCGCCCCACCGTGGTGATGGCGGCGGGCACCTTGTCGCTGTCCTCTGCGATGCGGCGGCTGGTCACCGTGACCGGCTCCAGACGGATCGTCGGCGCGGGCGGAGGAGCCGGGTCGGCTGGCGGATCGGCAACGGCCAGCGCGGGCAGTAGAAGGAGCGGCGCCAGCAGCCAGCCGGAAAGGCGTCCGACGCGACGTCCGGTTGTCTGCATCACGCTGAGAGCCCCCGGAGCGCGGATGCTAGCCGATCGCGCCGCCCCGGGGTGCATGGCGACCCCTGCGCCTGCGCAGCCAGAGCAGGCCCGCCAGTAGCGGAGTCAACTCGAAGCCGAGGCCGCAGCCCGTCTTCTCCTTGTTCTTCCACGCCAGGCCGACACACTGGGGATCGGGATCGCTGACCACGTAGCCCAGCGCCGAGAGTCCGCCGTCGAAGTCGATGAAAGCGTCCTGGCCCGGATCGTTGTTGATGCCATCCTGGCACTGGGGAGCCTCGAGCAGCGTAGCCGCCGTCTGGCAGCCGGGGTCGTTCGGATGATCGACCAAGCCGTCGCCGTCGTTGTCGGCACCGTCCCAGCACTCCGGCCAGGCGATGCCGAAGCTCAGCACCGCGTCGCCGCCCGGCTGTCCGTCGCCCGACGGAAGCTCCACGTCATCCCACCAGGCGCTGGTGTCGGTCTCGCCGTCCAAGGCCTTCCCGTTCGCGAAGAGATCGGCGTCGAAGACCTCCAACGTGTACGCATCCGTCGGCAGTGACGTATACGAGAGCGTCGCCCGCCGCGCGCCGGCGTCGTAGACCCAGGAGTCCGGCGCGTGGATGCCGCTGGCACTGCCGGTCAGCAGGACGTCCGCGCTGTCGAAATCGCCGATATCCTCCGAGAAGGTGAGTGCGACCGTGGTGGAGTCGGCGTAGCTGGCGCCGGACGTGACCTGGGCCTCGAGCAGCACGGGCGGCGGCGCCAGGGCGGTTCCCACCTGGGCCAGGCTGTTTGCGAGGATCCAGTTGCGGTCTGCCGTGCCACCCTCGCGGTCCAGCTGCACCGTCAGCACGGGGCCGTCGGCCGGCAGGACATAGTACTCCGTCCAGTCGTCGTTCCAAACTCGTTGAACGCTCGTGCCCGAGGCCGTCGTGATCCGCACGTCGATGGGCATGCTGATCAGGCCATAGCCCCGTGTGTCCTGGGTCTGCCAGACGGCGAGCTGCAGGTAGCTCTGACCGCCCACGGTCTGGCTGGCGGAGTTCCACTCGTAGTCGGGGCTGCCGGGGCTCATGACCCACTGGTCGGTGAACCAGCCCAGGTCTTCACCGAAGCTGGCGGAGAACGAGGCGCTGAACTCGTCGGTGGTGGCAGAGTCGTTCTGAAACGCGGCCCGGTATTCCGCCAGGGCGCTGAAGAAGGCGAGGTCGCCCATGACGCCCCTGAGCATGTGCGCCACCCAGGCGCCCTTGTTGTAGACGTCGTTGGTGTCGAAGATGTCGGCGCTGGTCGCGATGCTGGTGCGGTAGACCTGGGCGTCCGGATCGTTGGGCCGCCGCGCGTTCATCCGCGCCCAGTACAGGCCGGCCGAGCCCCCCGGCTTGAACTCGCGGTACAGCGCCTCGGCGTGGGAGGTGATCCCCTCGTTGAGCCAGATGTCGTACCAGGTCTCGCAGGTGACCAGGTCGCCCCACCACTGATGCGCCAGCTCGTGAGCCATGATGTCGCTGTAGTTGTTGACACGCCACATGCTGCTCAGGGTCTGGTGCTCCATGTTGGCCTGGAGGCCGCCCTGGAGCCCCGTCTCGACCACGCCGTACTTCTCCGCAACCCAGGGATACTCGCCGAAGAGGCCGGCGAAAGTCCCCAGCATGCCGGGGAGCTCGTCGCAGCCGAGCTTGAAGGCGGACTGCGGCTGACCGGCGCCGTAGTCCCAGTGATCGGCATAGACGTAACAGGGAACCGGCATGCTGGCGAGCACGCCGCCGTCGTCGTAGTCGTACTGCAGGTCGTACCGCTCGTACGGACCCACGGCCAGCGACGCCAGGTAGGGAATCATGGGCTGGGTCTCGTGCCAGAAGTACGTGGTGCGGTTTCCCGCCAGCGGCAGGCTGCCCAGCTCGAGCCCGTTGGACAGCGCCAGCAGGTCCGAAGGCACAGTCGCGTTCATCTCCATGGTGGACTTGTCGTCGAGGGCGTCCTTGCAGGGCCACCAGTAGCGCGCGAAGAAGGGCTGGGAGAGCGTCCCCACGTGAAGCGAGCCGTTCCGGATCCACCAGCGGAAAGACCCGACGCCCACGTCCTGCGGGTACCCCTCGTAGTTCACGGCCACCTGGATCGCCTCGCCGATCGCGTAGGCGCGATCCAGGGTGATCTCCACCGTGTCGCCGACCCGCAACCAGCCGGCCACGTCGCCCGTCACGGCGTTCACCGTTAGCGGGCTGTGCAGATCCACCGTGAACGTGGTCAGCCCGGCGACCGTCGACTCGAAGTCGATCGTGCTGACACCCTCCACCTGGACGGCCGTGACCGTGGAGCCCGAGTACTCGGGAATCAGCTCGATGTCGAGGACGTAGTGCGTGACGTCCGTGTCCGCGGCGGCTTCAGCGGCCAGCGGCGCGGGCCCTGCGCCGAGCGCGGACAGCGGGCCGGGCGCCTCGGCGGCCGGACACAGACCCGCCCCCTTGCCCTCGTCCTCAGGCGTCTCGCCCCCGGACGCAGCGGCGCACGGAGCGCTACCCGGCTCGGAAACCACGGCCGTTGCCGGCGCTTGCAAGAGCAGGCTGCACAGCAAGGACAACTGCAGCGCGAGAAAAGGGGACTTCATCGCCACCCAGTCTACGCGAAGCCGTGGGCAGCCACCCGAAACGGCCGCTCAGGACAAGACGAAGTCGTCGAGATCGGGCTGCTGGGTCCAGCGCCAGTAGTCGAGGAGCTTCCAGGGCGAGAGCACGGTGAGCTTGCCCTCGGCGTTGCGGTACCAGCTTCTCTCGATGGAGGGGTGCGCCCAGACCGTCTTGCTGAGCGCGTCCTGCAGGCGCTCGTCGTAGGCGTCTTCCACCTCGGGTCGGCACTCGATGGCGGACTTGCCGGTCTCCAGCAGCGCCTTCAGGCAGCCCATGATGTAGCGGACCTGGCACTCGGCGTGGAAGATCAGGCTGCCGCCGTGCGCCAGGTTGGTGCCGGGGCCGTACACGCAGAACAGGTTCGGGAAGTTGGGGACGGTGATCCCCAGATAGGCGCGCGGGTCGTCGCCCCACTGCTCGCGCAGCTTGGCGCCGTCGCGGCCGACGATGTCCATGGGCCACAGGAAGCGGTTGGCGTGGAAGCCCGTGGCGTAGACGATCACGTCCACCGGGTACTCGGCGCCGCTTTCGCAGACCACGGAGCGCTCGCGGATCTCGGCGATGGGGTCGGTGATCAGCTCCACGTCGTCGCGCTTCAGCGCCGTCAGCCAGCTTCCGTTGTCCTGGAGGGTCCGTTTGCCCAGGCAGACGTAGTCCGGCAGCACCTTCTCCAGCAGCTCCGGGTCGTCGCCCACCTGGTCCCGCATGTACTGGCTGAAGGTCACGCGCGCGGCCTCGTTCATGGCGCACACGGAGCGCTCGGGATGCGGCCAGTCGGGATCGACACGCATGGCCTCCATGCCGCCGTCGCAGCCGGGCCAGAAGAGCAGGAAGCGGTACCAGCGCGCGTAGTAGGGCAGGTGCTTCAGCGCCCACTTCTTCCCCGGGCCGACCTTCTTGTGGTAGTTCGGGTTGGGGAACATCCACGGCGCCGAGTGCTGGAACACATAGAGCTGCTCGGTCTGCGGCGCGATGGTGGGTACGATCTGGAAGGCGCTGGCGCCGGTTCCGATCACGGCGACGCGCTTCCCGCTGAGATCCACGTCGTGCTGCCAGGCGGCCGAGTGCATCGCCGGGCCCCAGAACTCGTCGCGGCCGGGGATGTCGGGAAGCTTGGGGCGATTGAGCTGCCCGACGGCGCTGATCACGGCCCGGGCGGTCAGGAGTTCCTCCCGGCCGTCTGGAGTGCGCACGCGCACCGCCCAGCGGCCGGAGCGCTCGTCGTACTCCGCGGACAGCACTTCCGTCTCGAAGCGCACCTGCTCGCGGACCCCGTACTTGTCCATGCAGCGCTCGAAGTAGGCTTGAAGCTCGCCCTGCTGGGCGAAGAACTCGGTCCACTCCGGGTTGGGCTCGAACGAGTAGCAGTAGAAGTGGTTCCCCACGTCCACGCGACAGCCGGGGTAGGTGTTCTCGTACCAGGTGCCGCCGACTCCCGGGTTCTTCTCGATGACCGTGAAGGGCAGACCCGCCTCCTTCAGCCGGATCGCCGCCAGGATCCCGGCCATGCCGGCACCGATCACCAGCACGGGGAAGTCCTGCTTCGCCTCCTCCGAGACCGCGTCGCCCCAATGGACCTCGCGAGCGTCCTTCCCGTCGAGCTCCATCTCCTCCAGCATCATGGGCACGTAGTCCGCGGGCACGTCGCCGCCGACCATGAAGCACATCATGCGGTGGATCGTCTCCGGCGAAGGCGGCGGCGGCAGGCGGCAGCCGCCGTCGCGGTAGGCCTTGATCACCTCCAGCGCCTGGGCCCGCACGGCGGTCTGGTCCTCCTCGGACATCAGGCCCTGGACCTCGTTGAGGATGACGCCCACTGGCTTCAGCGGGCCGTCCAGCAGGCCCGCGTCCCCGCTCATGAGGATCATCGACATCATCAGCGTCGGGATGCTCACGTCCCGGAGCGCAGCTTCGATGGCGGCGTCGTCGTCGTGGATCGGCAGGCCCGCCGGATCGAAGCGTTCGTTCACTCGGCGCCGACCTCGACGCCCACCACGCCCATCTCGTCGTAGCGCCCGTGCAGGAAGGGCAGCACCCAGTCGGCCGGCAGCGGGCGCAGGACCGTGCCGTTGCTCTGGGTGGTGCCTTCCTCGTACTCCATGCGCGTGATCCTGCGCACCGGCAGGTCTGCCACCGGATCGAAGGGCGAGTCCGTCAGGGTCAGGCTTCCGCCGTCGATCACGTGCACGGTGCGGTGGTCGTGATGCCAGTCCAGACGCACCAGCAGCGGGTCGGCGTCGAAGTCCACGCCCTGCTGGCAGCTCGGAAAGGCCTTGATGCAGAAAGCATGCTCGGTGAACTGCCGGGGCTCCAGTGCGGCGCCGAGCGTGCCCTCGGCCTCGATGTAGGGAATTCCCATGCGGGTGACGCTGCACGAGACGCGCTCGCCGTCCCGACTGAACGGGATCTCTGCGATCTTCTTGGGCTCACCGAAGGTCTCCCGCCCCCCGATCACGGCGGCTTCGGTGGTCATGGGCATGGTGATGAGATACGTACCCTCCTGGCCGCCGTAGCGGGCCCGGGCGCCGAAGACTGCGCTGCCGATCTCGAAGGTGAACTCCGGCGTGATCTTCATGGCCACGTGGCTCAGGGTCACGCTCATCTCGGGCCGGTCCGCGGGCTCGAGAGGCTGGGGGATCGCCGCGGCGTGGAGAGCCGCATGCGTCTCGTAGACGATGCGGATCGAGCTCACCGTGCTCTCCAGGAACTCGGCACCGCCCTCGCGCGACGCCTTCACTTCTTCCGCGGTCTTCACGTATCGCAGGCGCGCCATGGCGTCCTCCTCTTCTAGCTCGCGAAGAGCTTCTTTTCGGGGCCCACGCGCGCCGCGATCGGCGCGAGCTTCTCCAGGTCGAAGCCGTACAGGCGCGCGGCATTTCCGCCCAGCATGTCGGCAACCTCGCTCTCCGGAAGGCCCTTGAACGTTTCGATCATCTGCTCCCGGGTATAGGGCCACGAGCCCTCGGGATGCGGGTAGTCGCTGCCCCACATGATGTTGCCCACGCCGATCTGGTGACGCATCTCGGCCTCGCGCCGCGGCATGCAGGACGCGCCCAGGAAGACGTTGCGCCGGAAGTAGTCACTGGGCTTCATGGACAGGTGCGAGCGGTAGTCACCCAGCTTGGCGGCGTAGTGGGTCTCCTCGTAGCGGAAGTCGAGCAGCGCCAGCGTCTCCGGCACCCAGACCGTGGTGCTCTCGGTGATGGCCAGCTGCAAGCGCGGGAAGCGCTCGAAGACGCCGCCCCAGATCAGGAACCAGATGGGACGCACGCTCCACCAGACCACCTCGCTGATGTAGATGCCCATCATTCCCGTGTGCTCGCCGTAGTCCTCCATGGGCGCCGCGCCGGAGTGCAGGTGCACCACCATCTCCAGGTCTTCGCACACCTGCCAGATGGGGTCGTAGCGGGGGTCGTGGTAGGCGGGCTGCTTGCCCCAGCGGCTGGGAATCAGTATTCCCTTCAGGCCGTTCTCGCGGGCCCAGCGGATCTCGGCCACCGATGCGTCCAGGTCGTCCCAGCAGATGGGCGTGACGGCCAGCCCCGCCCGGCGCTCCGGCGCCATCTGACAGAACTGCGCCACCCAGCGGTTGTGGGCGCGCGCGCCGGCCCACTGGAGCTCCGGCACGATAGGCGGGTCCGTGGGCAGCGAGATGCCGGCGCCGAAGGGCGGCATGTTCATCTCGGTGATGCCGTCGGGGAAGATCACCTCGCCGGCGATCCCGTCGGCGTCCAGCACCTGGTTGCGAACGTCGCTGTCCCAGGC
>CAMYOO010000080.1:0-1968 GCA_947260035.1 uncultured delta proteobacterium | reverse complement strand
TCGAAGACGTCGCGGAGCTTGGGGTCTACCCAGTCGCGGTACTGCTCGGGCGGCAGGCCCGCGTGGCAGTCCGAAGAGATGACGATGAACTTGTCCATGGGACGGCTCCTCAGCCCGCGTCCGGCCGCGGGGAATAGAACTGCTTGGACCACTTGCGGAACTCGGCCAGGTACTCGTCGGCCTCGCACAGCACCGGGTCGTGGCGGTAGATCTTGTTCTCCCAGATGCGCATGTCCTGCAGAACCCCCCGGGACATGCCGTCGATGAACTCTTCGCCCGCCACGTCGGCCATGTTGCGCGTGGTGGTGAAGAGCCAACGGCTGTGGGCGTTGCCGGCATCCACGGGCGAGGTGGACGAGAACATGAAGAGGCCGGCGTCGGGAATGCCCTTCATGCGCACGCTGGAGAGACCCATGCCCCAGGTGTCGCGCTCCAGGTCCATGTCGAAGGTGCCGAAGGGAGTCTCCTTGGGTCCGCGGCTGTTCACGCGGAAGAAACGACCGTCCTCGCCGTAGGTCATCTCCGTGGGCGGGATGCCCGGCGCTCCGTGCACGTAGTAGAAGTGGGTCGGGTCGCAGTTGTTCTCGGCCATCTCCTGCATGTGGACGGGAACCTTCAGCTCGAAGAGCCGCGGCTCGGTCCATTCGGGATCGTTCAGCTCCGGCAGGTCCGGCACCTCCCAGTCCGGGGGCTTCCCCTCGGCGTGGTGCCAGACGAAGATCATCCCGTTGCGCTCGTCCACGGGCCATGCGCGCACGCGCGCGCGGGGCGGGATCTTCTTGCAGTAGGGAATGTGGGTGACGCGCCCGTCACCATCGTACTGCCAGGCGTGGAAGGGACAGCGCACGGTCTCGTCCATCACGCGGCCGCCCTCGGCCAGGTGCGCACCCAGGTGCGCGCAGTAGGCGTCCAGCACCTTGGCCGCGCCCGAGCGGGTGCGGAAGAGCACCATCTCCTGGTCGAAGTAGCGGATGCGCTCGACCTGCCCGACGGGCACGTCCTTGCTCCAAGCCACGGCGAACCAGCCGTTGGGAATGCCGGGGTGTCCAGGGCGATCGTTCGGTCCACTCATATGCGTCTCCTAGGAGCGTTCGCCGGCGAAGGCCCGGCCCAGGAAGCGCGCGGCCGCAGCGGCGCGCTCGCGCAGCGGATAGTCTTCGAGATTGGCGAAGTTGAGCATCAGCGCGTAGAACGTGCCGAGCAGGGCGTCGGTCAGCGTGTCCGGGTCATCGGCGCGCGTGACGTCGCCGCGCGCAACGCCGTCGGCCACCAGCGCGCCGAAGGCATCAGTCAGCTGACGCGCCTGCTCGCTCTCGGTGCCGGCCTGGTGCGCGAACTGCACCAGCTCGGCCAGCACCTCGCGCTGCATGGGCCCCGCGTCCAGCGCGTTCTTGGCGATGTTCTTGAAGAGGTGGGCCAGGCGCTCGGCGGTCGATCCCGGCAGCGTGCGTGCCTGCTCGATGTCGGCGAGGAGCTCCTCGAGTGCGATCTCGGCGATGGCGCGCTGCAGGTGCTGGCGCGTGGGGAAGTGGTTGAAGAAGGTCTTCTCGGCCACATCGGCCCGCTCGCAGATGTCGGCCACCCGGGTGGCGGCCACGCCGCCGGCCTCGAACAGCGCGAAGGCCGCCTCCAGGATGCGGCCCCGAACCTCGAGCTTGCGTCGCTCGCGGCGGGACAGGCTCTCGAGGGCTTGGGGCTCGGCCATGGCCCATAATCTTCCAGTTGACTGTAACGATATAGCAAGCTGAATTCTCGTGAGCGCTCGTGCGCGTCGAACCTAGACACCTCGCCACGCCTCGGCGTACGGGGCATAATGACTACCCTGAAACGGGTTCGGTCTTCGGGCAGGAGGCGGTAGCGCGAGATGGATATCTGGCAGCTACTGGGTGCGGGCTTCGTGGGCCTGTGGCTGGGCGGCATCGTGGCCCTGGCCCGGCTCTCCAGCACACCGCTGTCCGGCACGATCCT
>CAMYOO010000079.1 GCA_947260035.1 uncultured delta proteobacterium | reverse complement strand
TCGAAGTTCGCCGTGGTGGGCCTCACCGAGTCGCTCTCGCGTGAGTTGCGCGGCCGCGGCGTCGGCGTTTCGGTGCTCTGCCCCATGATCGTGCAGACCAACATCGACCGGAACTCGTTGGCGCGTCACCCGGATCCGGAGCGGCGCAAGGCCGCCAAGACGGCGCCCGACGCTGCAGCGCCGCCCATGCGCGGCGGCGTGATCCAAGCCGAAGAGGTGGCCGGAAAGGTGGTCCAAGCCATCGATTCCGGCGAGCTCTACATCCTCACCCACCCGGAGCAGCGGGAGATCCTGAGCCGTCGCGCTCAGCGCATCGACGCCGCCTTCGAATCCTGGAGCTAGACTCTCTCCATGCCCCCCAGTGAATCCGACGTCCTCGAGGCGCTGCGCCCGATCATCGATCCCGACTTCGGCAAGAGCATCGTCGAGCTGGGATTCGTCAAGAATCTCCGAATCGACGGCGGCCGCGTCGCCTTCGACATCGAGCTGACCACGCCGGCGTGCCCGGTGAAGGCCGAGTTCGAGCGTCAGGCCCGTGAGCGCGTCGAGGCGCTGCCGCAGGTGGATGCGGTCGAGGTGTCCATGACCGCCCAGACCCGAGGGCGGGCTCCCGAGCCGGAGTCGGACGTGCTGCCGGGGGTCCGCAACACCATTGCGGTGGCTTCGGGGAAGGGCGGCGTCGGCAAGAGCACGGTGGCGCTCAATCTGGCCCTGGCGCTGCGCGCTACCGGCGCCACGGTCGGCCTGATGGACTGCGACGTCTACGGGCCGTCGCTCCCGCTGCTGACCGGAGTGCGCGGGCGCCCCCGTGCCGAAGAGAAGCGCATCTACCCGCACGAAGCCTGGGGCCTGAAGCTCATGTCCATGGGCTTCTTCCTGACGGACAACTCGCCGGTCATCTGGCGCGGTCCCATGGTGCACGGCCTGATCCGGCAGTTCCTGACCGACGTGGACTGGGGCGAGCTGGACTACCTGGTGCTGGACCTTCCGCCGGGCACGGGCGACGCTGCGCTCACGCTGACCCAGCAGGCGCCGCTTTCGGGCGCGGTGATCGTGACCACCGCCAACGACCTGTCGCTGATCGACGCGCGCAAGGGCCTCACGATGTTCGAGAAGGTGGGTGTGCCGGTGCTGGGCATCGTGGAGAACATGTCCTACTTCACGCCGCCGGACCTGCCCGATCGCAAGTATCACATCTTCGGCGAAGGCGGCGGTCGGCGCGTGGCCGACGAGCTGGGCGTAGCGTTCCTGGCCGAGCTGCCCATCGACTCACGCGTTGTCGAGGGCGGCGACGCCGGCAAGCCGGTCTTCGCCTCGGCGCCCGACGCGCCCATCGTCGAAGCCTTCCGGGAGCTGGCGGGCACCGTGGCGCGCAAGCTGGCCGTCCTGGCCGAAACCACCCCTCAGATCGCCGACGGCAACATCACCTGGGTAGGCGACCTCTAGCCTCCCTCGGTGCAGGTCCCCCAACGCAGGCTTCAGGTGCCGTCGCGGTGGCGACCGTGGAGCAGCGCGCCGTAGAGCACCGGCAGGATCGGCGGCGCATTGGCCGTCTTCTGCAGGTACTCATCGTAGCTGAGGCGCTGCAGACGGATGCGGGCGTCGGGACGGAAGAAGCGCTCGGGAGGCACCAGCGTCCGATCCCAGCTCGTGTACTGCACCGCGCGCTTCACGCTGGTCGAGCGGTCGAAGATCTCCACGCGAAGCGGGATCCGGGGCCCGTCCGCCGGCGTCCAGACCTCGCGCCGGCCCTGGCGATCCGACAGGCGGTACACAGCCACGGCCTCGCCGCCCTGCTTCTCCGTCCGCATCAGCTCGCCTCCCTGCTCGAGGATGAGCTCGGCCTCCTGGGCGAACGGTCGCCCGCCGCCGGCATCCTCCTCCAGGGCGCGTCGGCTGCGCTCCACTGCCAGCCCGGTGCCGCTGATCTCGTCCACCACGTAGTACCAGTCGCCGTGCACCAGGGTGACGATCGGCCTGCCCTGCACGACGGTCTGGGCGCGCATGCTGCGACCCTTGGACCAGAAGTAGGTGACCGTGAGGCCCGTCGGGCCTTCGCTGATTGCCCGGCTGTGCCAGGTCTCGGGATCCTCTGCTGCGCCGGAGGGGGCCGCAGCGAACAGGGCGAGCGTTGCGACCAGCGCGATCCATGCATGGCGATGGCGGGTCATGGTTGAGAGTTCTCCTCGCTGAGTGGCCCTGAGGGTACCGCGGTGCCGAGCAACGGTCGGCCCTCCATCCACTCCGGTGCGGGAACACCCAGCAGCGCCAGCAGCGTCGGTGCCACGTCGATGGCGCGGACGGGGCCCAGCTGCGCGCCGCGCGGGACTCCCGCACCGAACGCCACGAAGATCCCGCTCATCAGGGGATGGTCCGGCCGGTAGCCGTGGGCGCCGGCCATGCCGTGGCCTACCCGCGCCAGCAGCGCTTCGACCTTGCCCCGCAGCCCCTTGCGTACGACGGTGGTGCCCACCGGCGCCATCACCACCACGTCGCCGAAGCGCGGGTTGTCGACGGGCAGTGGTGCCCCCTCGCGCAGCCACGCCTCCAGCCCCAGTCCGCGCGCCACCTCTACGGCGCGCCCGGCGTCTTCCGGGCCGGCGGCGCGCACGGTCACGAAACCGCCGGCGCCGAGCACGCTGGCGCGAACGCCCGCTTCGTCCAGGGCTTCCGACAGGTTCACCAGGCGCTCCACCGGCGCCATTCCGTGATCCGAGACCAGCAGCAGCGTGGTCGTCTCCAGGAGGCCGCGTGCGGACAGCCCTTCCAGCAGGCGCCCCAGCTCGGCGTCCTGGCGCCGCAAGCTGGACGCCACCGACGGCGCGTCGGGTCCCTTCTTGTGGCCGACGCCGTCGGCGCCGTGGAACCAGCTGGTCACCAGGCGCGGGCGTTCGGCGGGGTCCTCCAGCTCGAGCCACGCCAGGATCTGGTCCACCTTCTTGCGCTCGGGGGTGTCGCCGTCGAAGGGGCGCCAGTGCCGCGGTCCGTAGCCGCTGGACCAGGGGCCCTGGGACCCGACCCAGTAGTAGGCCGCCGATACGATCCCTTGCCGGGCGAGCAGGGACCAGACCGGCTCGACCTGAAGCCAGCTGGGGTCGTTCTCGTACGAATGGCGTCCGCGCTCGGGGTCCACGAAGACATTGTTCACGATCCCGTGTCGCTCGGGCCGGACACCGGTTACGAAGGTCACGTGATTGGGGAACGTATTGCTGGGAAAGGTGGGAATCAGGCGTTCCGCCGTGGCGCCCTGGCGCTGCAGGCGGGCCAGGGTGGTCAGCTCCGGATCGGCGATCTGCGCCGGCGTGGTGCCGTCGAAGGAGAGCAGGATCACCGTCTCGACTGCGCTCGCCGGAGATCCGCCGACGAGCAACGCCAGGAACAGAAAAGCTGCCGGATGGATGCGGCGCACGGACGCGGATCTTACCATCGGTGACCATGCGCATCGCGCTCAGCATCGCAGGCTCGGATCCGACGGGTGGGGCCGGGCTCCAAGCGGATCTCCAGGTCTTCCGGGCGTTCGGCGTCCATGGCCAGGGCGTCGTCAGCGCCCTCACCGTGCAGGACACGGTGAAGGTGCACCAGGTGCTGCCGGCCTTCCCGAACGTGGTTCTCGACCAGCTCCGTACCCTGCTGCGGGATGCGCCTCCGGATGCCGTGAAGCTGGGCATGCTGGCCGGCGACGATGTCGTGCGCGCGGTGTCACTCGGGTTGGGCGAGCTTCCGGAAGGCGTACCGATCGTGGTCGATCCGGTGCTGGCGGCGAGCGATGGAACCCCTCTCCTCGAGCGCCGGGCGATCCCCGCACTGCTGGAGTTGGTGTCCGGCTGCGCCCTGGTCACGCCCAACCTGGAAGAGGCGCGGGAGCTCTCGGGTTGCGACGTGTCCACCCGCGCGGGAGTCGAGGCCGCGGCTCGCACGCTGGTGGAGGAGTGCGGCGCGGGAGCGGCGCTGGTGAAGGGCGGGCACGCGGAAGGGCCGCCCGACGATTGCCTGGCGCTGGGCCGGGCAGGCGGCACGATCGTGCACTGGCTTTCCGGCCGCCGGCTCGAGGTGGGTCCCGTGCACGGCACCGGCTGCGCGTTGGCGGCCGCGGTGACCGCGGGGCTGGCGCAGGGGCACGCTCTGGAGGCGGCGGTGGACGCCGCCCGCCGCTTCGTCGTCGAGGCGTTGGCGCGCGCGGAGGCCGCCGGCTCAGGCGCGCGGCTCCTGGTCTTCGGGTGAGCGACCCCGAAGCGCCGGCCGCCGAGTACGCGCGCCGCCTGGTCGAGCGGCGCGCCGCCGCCGAGCACCTGGCCGCCCGCGCCGGTCGGCTCTCCAATCTGCGCGTGGGCGTGTTCCTGATCGGGCTCGCGGTGGCCGTGGGAGTCTTCGGGCCCAAGCTGCTCAGCGGCTGGGCGCTCATTCCGCCGTTCGCGGCCTTCGGGGTCCTGGTGCTGTGGCACGACCGTGTGCTCCGCGCTCGGGAGCTCGCCGATCGGTCGGTGGCCTTCTACGCGCGCGGGTTGGCTCGACTGGACGGGAGCTGGCCGGGCGGTGGCGTCGACGGCGAGGCATTCGTCGATCCGGCCCATCCCTATGCGGCCGACCTGGACCTCTTCGGGTCGGGCTCGCTGTTCCAGCTTCTCTGCACCGCGCGAACGGCCGCCGGGGAGGCGCGCCTTGCCGCCTGGCTCTCCGCGCCGGCGCCGCCCGAAGAGGTTCGGGCGCGCCAGGCTGCCGTGGGCGAGCTGCGGCCGCGGCTCGACCTGCGGGAAGAGTTGGCGTTGCAGGGCGAGGATGTGCGCGCCCGCGTGCATCCCGCCGCGCTCGCGGCCTGGGGCGCGGAGCCGGCCTTGCACGGGGCCCAGGCCTGGCGGCTCATCGCCGGGATTCTCGCGGCGCTGGCGGCGCTGGCACTCACGGGCTGGGTGCTGGGCAGCGCCGGTCCACTTCCGTTCGTCTGCATCCTGGCCCTGGAGGTGGTAGTTGGCCTGCGCTTCCGCGGCCACGTGCGCCACGCCCTGGCGGCTGCGGACCAGCCCTCACGCGACCTGGCGCTGCTGGCAGAGCTGCTGGAGCGCCTGGAGGTGGAGCGATTCGAGGCGCCGCGGCTGGTGGCGTTGCGGGCGGCCCTGGATACCGAGGGTCGGCCGGCCTCCCAGGAGATCGCGCGGCTGCGCCGGCTCATCGAGCTGGCGGATGCGCGTCGCAACCAGCTCTTCGCGCCGCTGGCCGCGATGCTCCTGTGGGGTGTGCAGTTCGGCCTGGCCATCGAAGTCTGGCGCCAGCGTTGCGGGGGCCGGCTGGTCGAGTGGCTGGAGGCGGTGGGCGAGCTCGAGGCCCTGAGCTCCCTGGCGGGTCACGCCTTCGAGCACCCCGAGGACCCGTTCCCCGAGATCGTGGAGCAGGGCCCGGTCTTCCTGGGCGAAGCGCTCGGCCACCCGCTGCTGCCCGATGACCGCTGCGTGCGCAATGACGTCCGCCTGGGCGAGCGCGAGCGGGTTCTCGTCGTCTCCGGCTCCAACATGTCGGGCAAGAGCACGCTGTTGCGCACCGTCGGAACCAACGCGGTTCTTGCCCTGGCCGGTGCGCCCGTGCGCGCGCTCCGGCTCACGCTTTCGCCGTTGGCGGTAGGCGCCTCGATCCGGGTAAACGACTCGCTGCAGGGCGGCGAATCGCGTTTCTATGCCGAGATCAAGCGCCTGCGCCAGGTGGTGGACCTGGCACGGGACGAAGCTCACCCGCTCTTCCTCCTCGACGAGATCCTCCACGGCACCAACTCCCACGACCGCCAGATCGGTGCGGCCGCGGTGGTGCGAGGGCTGGTCGAGCGCGGCGCCATCGGACTGGTCACGACCCACGACCTGGCGTTGGCGCGCATCGCGGACGACCTGTCGCCGCGGGCCGCCAACGTCCACTTCGTCGACCATCTCGAGGACGGCCAGATCGCCTTCGACTATCGTATCCGCTCCGGTGTCGTGGAAAAGAGCAACGCCCTGGCCCTGATGCGCGAAGTCGGCCTCGAGGTCTAGCCGACTAAGAAAGGGGACGGTCCTTAGTCTTCGCCGAGGTGGGCGAGGAGCTTGGGCCAGATGTTGTCGAAGTCGCCGTTGCTCATGGTGACGATGACGTCGCCGGGCTGGGCCTCGGCGGCCACGTAGGCGGCGATGGCGTCGGCGCCCTCCAGGGCATGGGCCGGGATGCCGCGCGCTGTGACCTCCGCAGCCAGCGCGCTGACGTCGAGTCGCTCGGTGACCTCGCCGGTGATGCTGTAGATGGGCGCGTCCGGCACGCGCGCCAGCACGACCCGGTCGGCCGCCGCCAGGGCCTCGGCGTACTCATCCTGGAAGATGCGGCGCCGGCTGGTGTTGGTGCGGGGCTCGAAGAGCGCCCAGAGCCTCCGTCCCGGATAGCGCTGGCGCATGGCGGCGAGGGTCTCGCGCACCGCGGTGGGGTGGTGCGCGAAGTCGTCCAGCAGCGTGACACCGCAGGCCTCGCCGCGAACCTGCTGGCGTCGCTGCACGCCCCGAAAACGCGCCAGGGCGGAGGCGGCCGCCTCGGGGGCGACGCCCCGTGCGCAGGCGGCGGCCAACGCCGCCAGTGCGTTGGCCACGTTGTGCCGGCCCCAGAGCGCCAGGTGCGCCTCGGCAACGGGCTCCCCGTCGCGGTGGACCGAGAAATGCGTTCCGTCGCCGGAGGCCACCAGGTTGCGCGCCCACCAGCGCGCGTCGGCGGTCTCGCTCTCGACGGCGTATCCCTCCAGCGCGCAGCCGGCGCCGCGCACCACGTCGGCCACGTGGGCCCCGCCGGTCGCTGCGATCAGCAGGCCGTCGGCCGGCATGGCTTCTGTCAGCAGGCGAAAGGCCTGCTTCACGTGATCCAGGTCGCGGTAGATGTCGGCGTGATCGAACTCCACCGACGTGAGGATCGCCGTGTCCGGGCGGTAGTGCAGGAACTTGGGCGTCTTGTCGAAGAACGCGGTGTCGTACTCGTCGCCCTCGACCACGAACTCTGCGCCCTCTCCGATCCGGAAGCTGCCGTCCAGGTTCTCCGCCACGCCGGCCACCAGCACGCCCGGGTCGCGCCCGCACTCCACCAGGATCGTGGCCAGCAGGGCCGTCGTCGTGGTCTTGCCGTGAGTGCCGGTTACCACGACCGAGTGTCGTCCGGCGATGGCCAGCTCGTAGAGGGCGTCGGAGAAGGAGAGGCAGCGGTAACCGCCGTCCAGGGCCGCCCGCGCCTCGGGGTTGTCCTGGCGCACCACGTTCCCGATCACCACCAGATCGGGTTGCGCCTCGGCCACGTGCTCCGCCCGGAACCCTTCGCGAACGGGAATCCCCCAGCGCTGCAGCTGGGTGCTCATGGGCGGGTAGAGCTTCTCGTCGGAGCCGGTCACGGCCACGCCGCGTGCGTGGAGGAGGCCGGCCAGGGAGCCCATCCCCGTTCCGCCGATCGCGACGAAGTGGACGCGGCGCGGAAGCGGCGCGCTCACGCGTCGGCCAGG
Source organism: uncultured delta proteobacterium (assembly GCA_947260035.1). Lineage (GTDB taxonomy): Bacteria > Myxococcota_A > UBA9160 > UBA9160 > JAFDET01 > JAFDET01. The sequence continues at coordinate 5,009 of CAMYOO010000079.1, read as the reverse complement.
AAGGCCTCGAGGACCAGGTCGTGCACCACCGGCCGCAGCCCGAAGCGGCTCTTCTTGGCCACCAGATGCACGCGGTTGGTGAGCATCACCACGACGGCTTCCCGCTCCAGATCGATCCACAGCGAGGTGCCGGTGAAGCCCAGATGTCCGATGGACTGCTCCGAGAAGTGGCTGCCCGACGACGATGCGCCCACGGTGGGCGTGTCCCAGCCGAGTGCCCAGTCCGACTCCTCGGGGATCTGCTGGCGTCGGGTGAACTCGTGCAGGGTCTCGCGAGGCAGGGCGTCGCTGCGGCCGTGCCAGGCGTCGAGCAGGGCCTGCGCGAAGCGCATCACGTCGTCGGCCGGGGCGAAGAGCCCGGCGTGCCCGGCCACGCCGCCCATGGCGGATGCGTTGGGGTCGTGCACCTCGCCCCACACGATGCGGTCGCGCCAGGGGCAGTTCTCCGTCGCAGCGAACGCGCGGCGCTCCGCTTCCGCCAGCGGGCTGCCCGCAGCGGTGTTGTGAAGGAAGCGCGTGTGCTGCATGCCCAGCGGCTGGAAGATGCGCTCGCTGCAGAACGCGTCCAGGGACTGATCCGCCACCGCCTCCACCAGCGCACCCAGCACGACGAAGTCCAGGTCGCCGTAGACGGCAGCAGCGCCCGGCTCGTGCACCAGCTTGGAGCGGCAGATGCGGTCGATCACCATCTCGCGCGCTTCGGGCGTGGCCAGCAGCTGCGCGCCGGTCTTGTTCTGACGCTCGATCAGCAGCTCGTGGAACGGACGCCACGGCCGCAGCCCCGACGAGTGGGTCAACAGGTGCCGGACCGTCACCGACTCCTTGTCGCGCTCGCTGAAGTGGGGAAGGTGCTTGGCGACCGGATCATCCAGGTCGATGCGACCCTCGTGGGCCAGCAGCATCGTGGCCGTGGCGGTGGCCAGGCACTTGGTGAGTGACGCCAGGTCGAAGATCGTCTCGCGGGTCATGGGCAGCCGCTCGGGACGGGCGGCTGCGAGCCCCCGCACCGACACGTGCTCCAGAACCTCGCCCTCCCGCGGCATGCGGGCCAGCACCACCGCGCCGGGGATCTCGTTCTTGGCGATCGCCTTGTCGAGCGCAGTGTCCACGCGCCGCAGCTTGCGCTCGATGACGCTCCGTTTCACCGGCTGGAAACCCCCCGCTCCAGGACGACGACCTCACCCGTCTCGCCGTCGATCTCCGCGCGCACCCCCACGGGCCAGATCCGGTTGTCGTCCACGTGGCCGAAAGGAAGGTCCGTCACCACCGGAATCCCGAGCGGCCGGACCGCCTCGAGGAAGACTTCGCACGCGTCGGCTTCGGGATAGCGCGGATCGCTGCACTCGACGAGGGCGCCCATGCCGATGCCCGCCAGGTCGTCGAGCTTGCCCGCCGCGCGAAGCTGCTCCAGGCAGCGGTCGATGCGGAAGGGCCGCTCGCCCACCTCCTCCAGCAACAGGATGGCGCCGCGGGTCTGCACCTCCCAGGGCGTGCCCAGGCTGGCCGCCACCAGAGCCAGTGAGCCGCCGGTCAGCCGTCCGGCCGCGCGTCCGCCCCCCGCCGGGCGACCCTCCAGGGTGCTGCGTTCCGAGCCGCGGCCGGTGAGGGCGTCCAGGCTGGCCGCCAGGGCGCCGGCGGTCAGCTCATCGCCGCGCTCCAGCATGGGGCCGTGGAAGCCCATCAAGCCGGCCTGGCGCCGCAGCCAGAGCAGCAGGGTGGTGATGTCCGAGTAGCCGACCAGCGGTTTGGCGCCGCTGCGGGCCACATCGGGGTCCAGGTAGGGGACGATGCGGTGGCAGCCGTAGCCGCCACGCGCGCACACCACGGCGTCCACCCCCGGCTTGGCCCACAGCTCCATGAGCTCGGCCGCGCGTCGCCGGTCGTCGCCGGCCAGGTAGCTGCGGCGGTCCAGCAGGTCGGGCCGGCGCACGATGCGGAAGCCTGCGGCGCGCAGCCGGGCCTCGCTGGCCGCCAGGCGCTTGGGATCCACCGGCCCGGCCGGCGCGGCGATCCCGATGGTTCCGCCTTCGGGCAGTGCGCGCGGGGCGATCAGGCGCGGCACTTAGGAGCCTGACCCAAGATGGGGTGCGCCGGCCCGGGCGTCGAGACGCCGCGCCGGCAAGGCGCGCGACTGAGCCATGGCCGTAGCTACGGCGCAAGGAGCGCAACGCAGCCAGCGCGGATGGATCGGCGTCCGGACGGTGTGCCCCATCTTGGGTCCGGCTCCTAGAAAGGAGGGTCCTCGGCGTCGGCGCCCGCGGGTCCGACGAACTGCACCGGTGCGCCGTGCGGCTCGTCGCCGCGCAGCGAGCGGTCGGCGAAGCGCGCGTAGCGGCCTTCGAAGTCCAGGTGCACCGTGCCCGTGGGTCCGTTTCGCTGCTTCTCGATGATCAGCTCGGCATCCCGGGGATCCGCGTTCTCGTCGTACACCGCCTCGCGGTAGATGAAACCGATCAAGTCGGCGTCCTGCTCGATTGCGCCGGACTCTCGCAGGTCGGACAAGCGCGGCTTCTTCTCCTTGCCCGTGCGCAGTTCGGGGCCGCGGTTGAGCTGCGACAGCGCCACCACCGGGATGCTCAGCTCCTTGGCCAGAGCCTTCAGGCCCCGGCTGATCTCCGAGATCTCCTGTTCGCGCCGCTCCGAGCCGCCGTCGCCGTGGGCCAGCTGCAGGTAGTCCACCATCACCATGTCCAGACCACGTTCCGACTGGAGCCGGCGGCTCTTGGCCTTCATCTCCAGCACCGTCGCTGCGCCCGAGTCATCGATCCAGATCGGTGCATCGCCCAGCCGCCCGGCCGCCTGACTGAGTCGCGTGTGGTCGTTGGTGGCGATGTGTCCCTTGCGGAACGAGGTGGAGTCGATGCCGGCCTCGGCGGAGAGCAGCCGCAGCACCAGGGCGCGAGTGGTCATCTCGAGCGAGAAGATCGCCACCTTCTTGTGGTGATCTACGGCGGCGTTGCGCGCGATGTTGAGCGCGAGCGCCGTCTTTCCCATGGAGGGCCGCGCCGCGATGATGATCAGCTCGCCCGGCTGCAGCCCGCCGGTCATCTCGTCCAGGTTCTTGAAGCCGGTGGGCATGCCGGTGAGCTCGCCGCCCCGGTTCATCAACATCTCGACGTAATCGAAGGTGTCCTGCATCTCCTCGTGGAGGCTGCGGAAGGTCACCTTGGAGCGGGCCTGACCGATCTCGAAGATCTTCGACTCCGCCGCGTCCAGCAGCCGGTCGGCCCGGTCCGATTCGTCGAAGGCGCTCTCGGCGATCTCCGACGCGGTGTGGATCACGGCGCGCTTGACCGACTTGTCGCGCACGATGCGCGCGTGATGGATCACGTTGGCGGAGGTGGACTCGTAGTCCGCGATCTCGGCCAGGAAGACCGGACCGCCGATGCCGTCGAGCTTCTTGCGGGTGTTGAGGTGGTCCGAGAGCGTGTGGAGATCTACGGGCTCGCCGGAGTCCTTCAGCGCGACCATGGACTCCCAGAGCTCGCGGTGCGCCGGGTGATAGAAGTCGTCGCTGCCGAGCTCGGAGATGACTGCGTGGATGCAATCGTCGTCCAGAAGGATTGCCGAGAGAACGGCTTTCTCCGCCTCAAGATCCTGGGGCGGAACCCGTCCGACCGATTCGCCTCGCGCCACCACACCCCCCTGTGCGGAAAGAGGGGTCATTATAGCCGGGGAGCTACTCCTCGGTGGCGGGCACTTCGGCGTCGTCGGAGGATTCGTCCTCCCGGCCGCCTTCGCTGCCCTCGTCCTGACCGCCGGCCAGCTCGTCCTCGTCCTGGAGGTCCAGGCCGGGCGACGGCGGGGGCTGGTTGGCGGCCGTCACCGTCAGCTTGATCTCGGCGGTCACGTCGCGATGGAGGCGGATGGGCACCTTGTGCTCTCCGGTCTCCTTGATCGGGTGGTTCAGGTCGATGCGCCGCCGGTCCACCTCGATGCCCTTCTCCGCCAGCATCTCGGCGATCTGCATCACCGTCACGGAGCCGAAGAGCTTGCCCTCTTCGCCTACCTGCGCGGACACCTCCAGGGTCACGTTCTGGATGCGGTCGCGCTCGCGTTCCTTGTCGCCCCGCTCCTTGTTGACGCGCTCCTCGATCAGGCGCTGGTGGTGGTCCAGCTCCTGGATGCGCCCGGCGGTGGCGTGGATGGCCAATCCCTGGGGGAGCAGGAAGTTCCGGGCGTAGCCCGGCTTGACCGTCACGACCTCGCCGGCGTGGCCCAGCTTGGGAACGTCTTCGCTGAGGATCAGCTTCACCTGGCTCATGACGCGGGGCCCCTACTGGTGGGTGTCGCTGTAGGGCAGGAGCGCCAGGTGGCGCGCCCGCTTGATGGCGACTGCAAGCTTGCGCTGCTGCGCGGCGCCGATTCCGGAGATGCGCCGCGGGATGATCTTGCCCGTCTCGGTGAGGAAGCTGCGCAGGACCTTGGCGTCCTTGTAATCGAAATCGATCTTCTTGTCCTGGCTGAAGCGCGAGACCTTGCGCCGCTGGAACCCCGATTTCTTCTGCTTCCGGGCCTTCTTGCGCGCCTTGGCGCGGAGCCGGCCCTTCACCGTCATGGGCCGGTCGTCACGCCGCCCGCCCCGGCCTCCGGGTCGGTCGCCGAAGCGCCCACCGCCGCCTTCGGAACGGTCGCCAAAACGGCCACCGCCGCCGCCGCCACCGCCACCGCCACCGGGCCGATCGCCGAAGCCGCCGCCACCGGGCCGGTCACCGAAGTGCCCGCCGCCACCGCTTGCCTGGCGCTCGCGATCCGCACGCGGTGCCGAGGGAATGACGCGCTCTTCTCCGCCGCCGTCCTGGGGGTTGTCGCTGCTCATGGCCTACTCCTGGCTCTTCTCGGCGGCGTCCGCGTTCTCTTCGGACGTCTCGCCGGAATCTTCGGGTGCTGCCGCTTCGGCTTCGGCTTCGCTGCCCGCGTCCGCCGCGGGCTCCTCTGCAGCCGCTTCGACGGCCTCGGCGCCGGCCGCCGCCTCTGCCGCCTCGCGGGCCTGCGCCTCGGCGCTGGCG
>CAMYOO010000078.1 GCA_947260035.1 uncultured delta proteobacterium | reverse complement strand
GGCGGCGGCAGCGACGCGCCCTTCGGCGAAGCCGATCCCTGGATCGCCATGCGCGCAGCCGTGGACCGACGCAGCGCGGGCGGCGACACGCTGTGCGCCGACGAGGCGCTCTCGCCCGAAGAGGCTCTGGCTCTCTTTACGTCGTCTCCCGACGCACCCGGCGGTTCACCGCGCCGGGTCGAGGTCGGCGCGCCGGCGGACCTGTGCCTGCTCGACCGGCCCTGGAGCCACGCGCGCCGAACGCTCTCCCGCGACGCGGTGCGCGCCACCTGGATCGGCGGCGCCCAGGTGCATCGTGCGGACTAGCGTCCTTGGCCTGGCGCTGGCGCTCTGCCTGGCGGCGGGCGCCCAGGCGACGCCGCCCAACGTAGTGGTGATCCTGGCCGACGACATGGGCTTCTCCGACGTGGCGAGCTTCGGCGGCGAGATCGCGACGCCGACGCTCGACCGACTGGTGGGAGCGGGCGTGCGCTTCACCCAGTTCTACGCCACGCCACCCGACCAACGATCCAGCGAGCGCGGATGCGCCCCTGGCGCGCGGCTTCGAGCGCTACTTCGGCGTGATGCGCGGCGCCGACGATCTCTGGCATCCCGCCTCCCTGGCCCGCGACCGCGAGTCGCTGCCCCCGCCCGCAGACGGCTTCTACTTGACCGACGCCCTCAGCGACGCCGCCGCCGGCTTCGTGCGCGACCACGCCGCGCAGAATCCGCAAGCGCCCTTCTTCCTGTACCTGGCCTACACCGCTCCGCACTGGCCGGTGCAGGCGCCGGCCGAGGACATCGCGCGCTTCGCTGGGCGCTACCGCGAGGGCTGGGACGCCCTGCGCCAGGAGCGCGCGGGGCGCGTGGCCGCGCTGGGCCTGCTCCCCGACGGGTTCCAGCCCGCGCCCCGGAACCCCGGCGTTCCGCCCTGGCGGGGCGCCGAGCATCCGGACTGGCAGCGCGCGCGCATGCGCGCCTACGCGGGCATGGTGCATCGCATGGACCGCGGCATCGGCGAGGTGGTGCGGGCATTGCAGGAGACGGGAGCGTTGGAGAACACGCTGCTGATCTTCTTCTCGGACAACGGAGCGTCGCCAGAGGAGCTGGGGACGGGCGGCTTGTGGCTGCGCCGCGCCGCCGGCCTCTGGACGCCCGAGCACTACGGCGACGATCCCGGTCTGGAGCCCGGCGGACCGGACAGCTTCCAGAGCTACGGGCGCGCCTGGGCCGGAGCCTCCAATGCGCCCTTCCGCGGCTACAAGTCCGGGCTCTACGAGGGCGGCATCCGCTCTCCCGGCATCGTGCACTGGCCCGCGGGACTGCGGCACGCGCCCGGCTCGAAGCTCGACGACCTGGCCCACGTGACCGACCTCGCGCCCACGGCGCTGGGGCTGGCCGGGCTGGATGCTCCCGCGCACATGGACGGGCGCGACCTGCGCCCCGTGTTCCTGGGCCACGAGCGCGCCCGCGGACCTCTCTACTGGGAGCACGAGGGCTGGCGCGCCGTGCGCGACGGCGACCTGAAGCTGGTGTCCCGCTGGCGCGAACCCTGGGAGCTCTACGACCTGGCCGCAGACCCGACGGAGCTTCGCGACCTGGCGGCGCAGCGCCCCCAGGAGGTGGCCCGGCTGGAGAGCCTCTGGCAGGGCTGGGCCGCGAGCGCCGGCGTGCGTCCCTGGCCCTGGTGGAACCCCTTCATCCGCAACGCCGTCGCCGGGGTTCTGGCGCTGAGCGTGCTGCTGCTGGCGCTGCTGCTGCGCATGGCGCTCGGCGCCCTGATCCGGCGCTGAACATTACATTCGTGGACGATAGGTACCCAATCGAGTAATATTCTCGATCGTGAAGCCCACGGCCCGAAGCTTCGTGCTCGACCTGCTCTCCACCCTGCACCGCGGCACCATGCCCGTGGCGGCGCTGGTGGAGGCGGCCGCCCTGTTCGAGATTCCGGAGAACAGCGTCCGCGTGGCGCTGACGCGCCTGCTGGGCGCGGGCCGGGTCGAGCGCGACGAGCGCGGCCGCTACCGCCTGGGCGAGGAAGCCGGCCCGGTGGCGCGTCACGTCAGCTCGTGGCGCCGGCTCGGTGGGCGCACGCGCGAGTGGAGCGGCGCCTGGGTGAGCGTGCTGGAAGGCACGGCGGGCACGCGAGCCGAGCGCCCGGCGCGACGCCGGCGTGCGCGCGCCCTGGAGTTCCTGGGCTTCCGCACGCTGGCGCCGGGCATCTCGCTGCGGCCCGACAACCTGCGCGGAGGCGTCAGCGGATTGGGCGACTCGCTGCGCGCGCTGGGCCTGCCCGAAGGGGATGGGATCGCGGAGCTGCGAAACCTGGACCCGGCCAGCGACGCGCGCGCCCGTGAGCTGTGGGACGTCCCCGGCCTGGAGAGCAGCTACCGAAGCCTGACCGACGAGCTGCGACACAGCCGCCGGGCCCTGGCGGGACTGTCCCACCAGGACGCCATGGTCGAGTCCTTCCTGCTGGGCGGCCGCGCGCTGCGCCAGCTGGTCTTCGACCCCCTGCTGCCCGAGGCCATCGCTCCGCCCGAACCTCGCACGGAGCTGCTGGAGACCATGCGGGACTACGACGCCCTGGGCCGCACGGCCTGGGCCGAGTTCCTGGCCCGCTACGACGTTCCCCATCGGGAGACCCCCGCCGACACGCGCATGGCGGAAGACCGCCGCCTCGCAGGCTGACCCTCTCGCGAACAGGAGCAACCCCATGAGCGCCGCCGCCACCCCCGAGAACCCCACCACGGGCTGGAGCTCCCACTTCTCCCGCGAGGAGCTGGACGAGCTGCTGACCATGAACGACCTGCGCTCGTGGGGCTCGATCGCGCTCAACTGGGCGCTGATCTTCGCGTCCTTCGCGCTGGTGGCCGCCTGGCCCAACCCGTTGACCATCCTCGTGGCGCTGGTCGTGATCGGCGCGCGCCAGCTCGGCTTCGCGGTGATCATGCACGAGGCCTCCCACCGCTCGCTGTTCCACAGCCGCGCCGTCAATGATTGGGTGGGCAACTGGCTGGCCGCCTACCCGGTCTGGAGCGACTGGCGGCCCTATCGCCCCTACCACCTGAGCCACCACGCGCGCACCGGAAGCGACCAGGATCCCGACATCGGCCTGGTGCGCCCGTTCCCGATCACCCCCGCCAGCCTGCGCCGCAAGGTGTGGCGCGACCTGTCCGGCCGAACGGGTCTCAAGTTCGCACGAGGCGCGTGGAGCCGGACCTTCGCGCGCTACGGAACGGATCCCGGCGCGCGGCGCGCGACCCAGGGCGTCGTGATCACGAACCTGGTGCTGCTGGGTATCCTGGCCGCGTTCGGACGGCCGGAGCTGTACCTGCTCTGGGTGGTCGCGTGGCTCACCACCAACACACTGGTGACGCGCATCCGCGCCATCGCCGAGCACGCGCTCACACCGGACTCGAGCCACACCCTGGGCAACACGCGGACCACGCTGGCCAGCTGGTGGGAGCGGCTCTTCCTGGCGCCCAACCGGGTGAACTACCACCTGGAGCACCACCTGCTGATGACCGTTCCCCACTACAACCTGCCGCGCATGCACGAGATGCTGAGGGAGCGCGGCGTGCTGAAGGATGCCTGCGTCACCCGGGGCTACGCGGCGGTGCTGCGCAACGCCGCGTCCGCGTCGCACTCCCGCCGGCCCGCAACGGACGACGACGGCGAAGCCCTGTCCCACGTGAACGGGCTCTAGGGAGTCTGAGACCGCTCGGCGCGCTCCAGCAGGGCGGCCAGGCGGCGATACTCGGCCTGGAGCGGGTGGCCTTCGGGTACGCCGCTCTCCAGCATCCGATGGCCCGTGTTCAGGTAGCGGCGCGCGTCGGCCGGGCGGCCGCGCGCCAGCTCCAGCTGGCCGAAGAGCAGCGCGCAGGAGGCGGCATCGGTGCCGTCGTCGCCGAACAGACGCGCGCGAATCGCACAGCCGTCGCGGAACGCCAGCTCGGCATCCAGGTGCCGGCCGCGCTCCAGGGCGATGGAGCCGGCCAGAATCAGCACCTCAGCGATCAGCGGATCGTTGAGGCCCGGGTGGGCCATCAGGATCTCGCCGGAGCGGGCCACGTTGAGCTCGGCCTCGCCGCGACGCCCCTGCTCGGCCTGCACCATGGCCAGGCCGAAGAAGGCGGTGCCCAGCATCGGATGAAACGGCTCCCCGAGTCGTTCGGCCACCGCCACCGACTGGCGCGCGTTGGCCTCGGCCTCGTCGAAGCGCCCGGCCTGGCTCTGGACCAGGCTCAGGTTGAACAGGCTGAAGGAGAGTCGCGCCAGCTCGTCGGGGTCGCCGCTGGCGTCGTCCACGGCGAGTCGCCACCAGGTCTCGGCGTCATCGACCCGACCCTCGACCAGAGCGGTAGCGCCCTCCGCGGCCGCCTCGTCCCAGTCCACCCGGGGACCTCCGGATGTGGCGCAGGCAGCGAGCAGGCAGATGATCGGCAGGCAAAGGAGGAGCCGCGCGGCTCCCAGAACGCGACGGCAAGGCATGGGTGTGGGTGCCAGCGCGCCCAATCCAGTGACCCGCACGGTCTGCAGACCGGGTGCAGGCGCCGCGCAATCCGGCGCCCAGCGTCGCGTCGCAGCGGAGCTTCTGGAAAATCAGAAAACGTGCGCTTCAGACCTGAACGGCAAAGGTCGCGTGGCTGCGGATCGCATCGGACGCGCCTCCGACCAGGATCTCGAACGCACCGGGCTCGACGTGCCAATCATGGGCTTCCGCGTCCCAGAACGCGAAGGCGCGCGGCCCCAGCGAGAAGCGCACCACCTGCAGCTCACCCGGCTCCAGCGCCAGCTTGCGGAAGGCGCGCAGCTCTTTCTCGGGACGCGGCACGCTGGCCTCCGGATCTCGCACGTAGAGCTGGACCACCTCCTGGCCCACGCGATCGCCGGTGTTGGTGACCGCAACCTGGATCTCCACGTCAGCGCCCGTGGCCTCCACCTGGACGGATCCGTACTCGAAGCCGGTATACGAGAGGCCGTGACCGAAAGCGAATCGCGGGGCGATCTCCTTGCTGTCGTACCAGCGGTAGCCCATGAAGACGCCCTCGCGGTACTCCACGCGACCGCCCTCGCCGGGATAGGTCTCCTGGGTCGGGTTGTCCTCCAACCTCACCGGCCAGGTCTGGGGAAGCCGACCCGACGGACAGGCATCTCCGAAGAGCACGTCGGCCAGGGCGTTGCCCGCCTCTTGTCCGCCGTACCAGAGGGTGAGCAGTGCCGGCGCGCGATCCATCCAGCCACCGGTGATCGGCGAGCCGGCGTTGAGCGCCACGATGGTCCTGGGGTTCGCAGCGATCGCGCGCTCAACGAGCTCTGCCTGCTCACCGGGGAGCTCCAGCGAATCGCGGTCCTTGCCCTCGGTCTCCCAGTCGCCGTTCAGGCCGACCACCACCACCGCAGCATCCGCCGCAGCGGCCGCTGCTTCCGCACGCGACATGGCGTCCTCGCCGATGGGCTCCAGCGCCCCCGCCTGGAGTCCGCCCAGGATCGGCGCGCCTTCCTTGCTGTAGAGGATCTCCACCTCGCAGGGCCCGTTCAGGTAGACCGTGCCGCGCTTCTCGGTGCTCCCCGCCCCGTAGAACGATTCGCCCCTCTCCTGCTCGGTCCAGTTGTCGACCACCTCGTGGCCGTCCACCAGCAGCCGGCTGCGACCCGCGCTGCTGAGGCCGAAGGTCCACTCGCCCACACGCGGCGGCACGAAACGGCCGGTCACACGCACCGAGAAGCACTCGGTGTCCACCGCATCGGTGAAGTGGCCGAGCCAGTTGAAGAACACCCGCGGCGCGCGCTTGACCAGAACGGGTTCGCCCTCGCACTCGAAGCCGGCGTGGAACGCCACTTCGAAGTCGCCCTCCAGGAAGGGCAGCGTCTTGTGGTAGCTGCAGCCGGGCTCGTAGGAGATCGCCACGCCGTCGCCCAGCCTCGCCGAGATCCCATCCAGCGGAGAAACCGCGTAGTGGGGCGCCAGCCGCGAGCTGCCCCCGCCCATCACACCCGCCTGGGTCGCGGCCGGTCCGACCACGGCCACGCGCTTCAGAGAGCTCGCATCCAAGGGAAGCAGGGCGTCTTCGTTGCGCAGCAGGACGATCGACTCCAGCGCCGTCTGACGCGCCACGGAGCGGTGCTCCTCCCGATCGACGCCCTCCTCGGCGTCGCTGACGGCGCCTTGCAGGACGCCGGCCCGCTCGCGCACCCGCAGCATGCGGCGCACGCAGGCGTCTACATCTTTTTCGTCCACGCGACCGGCGCGCACCGCCTCCACCAGCTTCTCGCCGCGGAAGCGCGAGGGCGCGGGCATCTCCAGGTCGTTTCCAGCCAGGAGCGCCTCGTCGGTGCTCTGCAGCCCGAACCAGTCGGAGATCACGAAGCCGTCGAAGCCCCACTCGCCGCGCAGCACGTCGGTGAGCAGCGGATGATCGCAGGCGTAGGTGCCGTTGATGCGGTTGTACGACGTCATCACCGACCAGGGGGCCGCCCCGCGCACCGCCGCCTCGAAGGGCGCCAGGTAGAGCTCGCGCAGCGGCCGCTCGTCCACCTCGGAGCTGATGGTGTGGCGTTCGAACTCGGAGTCGTTGCACACGAAGTGCTTCACGCAGGCGCCCACGCCGGTGCTCTGCACGCCGCGCACGAAGGCGATGGCCAGCGCCGCCGAGAGCTCCGGATCCTCGGCGTAACACTCGAAGTTGCGACCCGCGAGCGGCGTGCGGTGCAGATTCACCGTCGGCCCCAGGACCACGTGCACGTTCTTGGTCTGCGCCTCCTCACCCACGGCTACACCCAGACGCTCTACCAACTCCGGGTTCCAGGTGGCGCCCATGGCCGTCCCGCACGGAAAGCTCGCCGCCGCAACCGTCCCGGACAGGTCGCCGCCGCGCACGCCGTGAGGGCCGTCGCTCACCTTCAGCGGCGGGATCTCCAGCCTCTCCACGCCGGCGCCGTGCCACAGATCGGATCCGGCCAGCAGCGCGACCTTCTCCTCCAGGGTCAGCTTCGTCAGCAGTTCATCGATCACCTGTGATCCTCCGGAAGCATCGGGGCGCCGACCCAGTATACGCGGTCAGGCGCCGCCTTCGCGCTCGCGTCGCGAGAGGTACCAATCTCTTAGAACGGCGAAGGCCGGCTTGCGGGTGCCGTCGTCGGCCACCAGGCCCTTGAGGTTCCAATAGCCTTGCACGCTCTGGTGCATGCGCATCGGCGAGCGGAAGTCCTTGAGCACCCACGGCGAGATGCCGGCCAGCCCTTCCTGTCTCTCCAGCATGTCCAGCTGCCGGCGATAGACCAGCGCCTGATACTCCTCGCTGAAGGCCGCCAGCTCCTCCTCCGGCGCGTGCAGGCCGACCCGGGCGCCGGCGCCCAGCTCGCTGACCAGCAGCGGCTTCTCCGCATCCAGCTCGATGCGGATGCGGTGCATGTTGTCGAGCATGACCCGGCGCGCGCGGTGGCTGGAGACCGGGCCCAGGAAGCCGATGGCGCCCGAGTAGTACCAGCCGAAGTACTCGTTCACCGCGGCCACGTCCACGACGTCCACCAGCGGGTCGTGAATGCGGAAGGGCCACACCTCGCGCACGATCCCCGCCAGGGCCGGCAGGTAGTAGCGCGTCACGAAGGGCAGCAGGGCCTCCTGCCCCGTGAGCAGTGCCGCGGACACCAGCCGGGTCGGATCCTCGGCCCGGGTGTGCTCCGCCAGGGCGGTCATGAAGCGGTGTCGGGCCTCGGTCTCCGGCGTCTCGTTGCCGATGCTCCAGATGATCACCGCGGCGCGGTTGCGATCGCGTTCGATCATCTCCGAGAGCTGCTGTTTCGCAACGGCCAGGGTGCGCTCGCTCTCGAAGGCCACGTTCCAGTAGACCGGGATCTCCGACCAGACCAGGAGCCCCATGCGCTCCGCCAGACGCACGGTCACCTCGGGGTGGGGGTAGTGGGAGAGCCGCACGAAGTTGCAGCCCAGGTCACGCGCCCAGCCGAGGATGCGCTGGGCCTGCACCAGGGAGTGCACTCTTCCCTCGCCGTGGCCGGCCTCGTCGTGGATGGAGACGCCGCGCAGGAAGATCGGCTCGCCGTTGAGGAGGATCTCGCGGCCGCGCACGGCCACGGTGCGGAAGCCGACCTGGTCGCTCACGACGTCCTCGCCCGTTCGCATCTCCACGCGGTAGAGGCGGGGATGGTCGGGCGACCAGCGCTCGGGACCGGCATCGAAGGCAAAGCGGGCGATCCCTTCCGCGTTCGTCCGCCCCGTGGCCTCGAGACCCAGCTCCGGAATCGAAAGGCTGACGTCCTCCGGCCCACCCGCACCATCCACCACCACTTCGGCGACGATGCGGCCCGGATCCTCGGGGTCGAGCCCGATCCGCCAGGTTCGTACGAAGACGCGCGGCACCTGCAGCAGACGCACGTCGCGGGTCAGCCCGCCGTAGTTGAGCCAATCGGTGGTGGGCGTGGGCACGTCGCCGTCGAGCTTGTCGTTGTCCACCCGCACGACAAGCAGGTTCTCGCCGGAGCGCAGCCTGCCGGTGACCTCGAAGTTGAAGGGCGAGAAGCCCCCCTCGTGCTCGCCCAGCAGGCGGCCGTTCAGGTAGACCGTGGCGCGGTAGTGGGCGGCGCCGAACCACAGGTACGTGCGCTTCCCGGTTCCCATGCGGTGCTCGAAGGTGCGCTTGTACCACACCGTCCCCGTGTAGAAGACCAGCCGGGGATCCTGGCTGTTCCAATCGCCCGGCACCTCCAGGGTGAGCCCGTCGTCGAAGGAGAACTCCGCCAGGTCGCTGGGCGTCTCGGGGCGCACGTCCCGTGGCGCGATGCCGGCGATGGCGCCGCGCCCGTAGGGGTCGATGACCGCCGGCCAGGTTCCGGCCAGCGACTCGCCCGCCCGGGTCGAGGCGGCGGAGACCAGCGGCTCCGGCGGGCGGCCCGCGTTCTCCGCGGCCGAGCGCTGGTAGTCCACCAGCTCCTTGGTGCGCTGGGGCCAGTCGCCCACCCACAGGTAGACGGTCAGGGCCAGGCTGGCAGCCCCCAGCACCAGCGCGCCGAATGCGATGATCTCGTAGAGGCGTCTCATCTTCCGTCCTCCCGATTCTTCAGTAGCCCAGCTTCGAGGGAAGCCAGAGCGAAAGCTGCGGAATCGCCGTCACGGCGGCCAGCGCAACCAGCATGGCGGCGAAGAGCGGCAGCAGAGGCCGCACCACCCGCCCGATGCCGACGTCCGCCACGCTGCAGCCCACGAAGAGCACGCTCCCGACCGGCGGCGTGCACAGGCCGATGCACAGGTTCAGGATCATGACGATCCCGAAGTGCACCGGGTCCATGCCCAGCTCCGTCACCACCGGCAGGAAGATCGGCGTGAAGACGAGCACCGCGGGCGTCATGTCCATGAAGGTTCCCACCAGGAGCAGCACCAGGTTGATCGAGAGCAGGACCGCCAGCGGGCTGTCCCCCAGGCCCAGCAGCGCGCGCCCCACCGCGGCGGGTGCACCGGCGAAGGCCAGGATCCACGACAGCGCCATGGAGGTGGCCACGAGCAGCATCACCACTGCCGTGGTGCAGGCGCTCTCGCGCAGCAGCGAGGGAATGTCACGAACGCCTACCTCGCGGTAGCCGAAGGCCAGCGCCGCGGCGTACACCACGGCCATCGCCGCGGCCTCGGTGGCGGTGAAGACACCGCCCACGATGCCCCCGATCACCAGCAGGGGAAGCCCCATGCTGGGCGCCGCGCGGCGGAAGGCGAGCCCCAGCCCCCCGCCGCCGGGCCGCTCGACACCGCGCGAGGTGAAAGCGGTGACCGTCATCAGCGCCAGCGCCACCAGCAGCCCGGGCAGGTAGCCCGCCAGGAACAGCGCCGCGATGGAGACGCCACCGCTGGCCAGCGAGTAGACGATCAGGATGTTGCTGGGGGGGACCACGAGACCCGTGGTGGCTGCGGTGATGTTGACCGCGGCGCCGAGGCCCGGGTCGTAGCCCTCCCGGCGCATGCGCGGCGCCATCACGCCGCCCACCGCGGAGGCCGCCGCCACTGCCGAGCCGGAGATGGCGCCGAACAGCAGCGACGCCGCGATGTTCACCTGGGCCAGCCCTCCCGGCAGCCGGCCCAGCGCCAGCTTGGCGAAGTCGATCAGCCGGCTCGCGATGCCGCCGCGGTTCATCAGCTCTCCTGCCAGCACGAAGAGCGGGATGGCCAGCAAGGTGAACGAGTCGAGGCCCGAGGCCATGCGCTGGGCCGTCGTGGTCAAGGCGGGCTCTGCGTCCATGCCGGCCAGCATGCCCAGTGTCGCGGCGATGCCGATCACCCAGGCCACCGGCACGCCCATGGCCAGGAGCGCCACGAAGATCAGGGCGACGAGCAAGGCCTCAGTCATCGCCGGACCTCGCGCGCAGGATCGCCCGATGCTCGGCGCCCGAGCACCCACAGTGGAAGAGCACCAGCGCGCCGGACACGGGAAGCACCGCATACACCCAGCCCAGCGGGAGTCCCAGCGCCGGCGAGCGCTGGCCGAGCTCCAGCGAGAGTGCAACCAGTCGCGCTCCGCCCACGACCAGGACACCCAGCGCGAAGACGGCCACCACCGCCTCACGGGCCAGCCCGAGCCGTGCGCGCCCGCGCGGGCCCAGCCGCCCGGGCAGCAAGTCGATGGCCAGGTGGCGCCGCTGACCCGCCACGTGCGCTGCGCCCAGAAGACCGATCCAGATCAGCAGGAACCGGGCCGCCTCGTCGGTGAACGAGCTGGGATCCCCCAGCAGGAAGCGCGACGCTACCTGCCACAGGACATTCAGCACCGCCGCGCCCATCAGCGCCGCCAGTGCGCCGCCGACCACGCGGTCCACTGCGGCCTGAACGCTCACAACGCGCCCTCGGCCGCGATCGCACGCAGCAACGGCCCCAGCTCTGCATCCCGGTCGAGCGCGCGGCGCAGGGGTGCGGTCTGCTCCACGAACGCGCGCGCATCGGGACGTATGACCTCGACACCCGCCTCGCGCACGGCGAGCAACGCGGCCCGGGTGGCTTCGCGCCACAGGCGCCGCTGAAGCACGACCGAGTCGCGAACCGCCTGCTCCAGCGCAGCGCGCTGCTCGGCGTCGAGCCGCGACCAGGCGCGCGTGGAGATCAGCAGCACGTCCGGAACCGCCGTGTGCTCGTCCAGGCTGTAGAAGCGCGCCGTCTCGTAGTGGCCGGAGGCGTGAAACGACGGCGGGTTGTTCTCCGCGCCGTCCACCACGCCCTGCTGCAGTGCGGTGTAGAGCTCTCCCCAGGCTATGGGCGTCGCCGCGGCCCCGAGCTGCTGCACCATGGCCATGGCCATGGGACTCTCCTGGGTGCGGATCTTCAGCCCCTCTAGATCGGCCGGCGTGCGGATCGGACGGCGCCGCGTGTAGAAGCTCCGCGTCCCGGCGTCGTAGAAGGCCAGTCCGCGCAAACGCTGGGGCTCGGCGCTGCGCAGCAGGCGGCGGCCGATCTCGCCGTCGAGAACCGCGAAGCGGTGGGCCTCGTCCCGAAAGAGATAGGGAACGCCCAGCACCCGGAACTCCCGCGAGAAGTTCTCCAGCACCGACGACGAGACCTTCGTCAGATCGAGGCTTCCGATCTGGAGCAGCTCCAGGCACTCGCGCTCGCTGCCCAGCTGCTCGGCCGGGTAGACGCTCATCTCCAACGCGCCACCGGACAGCTCCGCCGAGCGCTCGGCCAGGAAGACCAGCGCGCGGTGGACCGGATGCCCCACATCGAGGCCGTGGGCCAGCCGCAGCCGTGCGGGCGCCTCCGGGCGCGCGCAAGCGACGAGCCCGAGCGCCATCGCCACGATCGCCAGCGCGCGCCGCATCCGCCAGCGATTCTACGCCACGAGGGCGGCGATCTCGGGGCTTTCCCCGAGCGGGCCGCGCGCTTTGCCGATCCACGGCCGGGCCCTAACATGATCGGTTCCTCGAGGGGCCGCCCTCCCGCCCGGAGAAACCATGAACCAGGCCGCCGAAGCGCTCACCGGCCCCCGGCCCTTCGACGAGATTCCGCGGGCGGGGCGCATGCGCCTGGTGCGTGCTCTGCTCAACCCGCAGGGCGAGCGCGTCGACATGCTGACGCCGCTCCAGAACCAGTACGAGAGCTGCGGAAGCGTGGTGCGTCAGCCGCTGGGCCCGTTCCGCATGCTGAATCTCTTCGGGCCGGACGCGTGCCAGATGGTGCTGATGGACCGGGACGGCATCTTGTCCGCCCGGGACCCCTGGACCCGGATCATGGGGCGCATCTTCCCCAACGGTCTGCTGCTCCGCGACGGCGAGGACCACAAGAGCCACCGGCGCCTGATGCATCAGGCCTTCCGCCGCCCCGTGCTGCGCAGCTACCTGGAGCGCATGAACCCGATGGTGAGCTCGGGCATCGCCGACTGGGAGAAGCATTCCGACTTCACGGCCTTCGGCGCGGTGAAGGAGCTGACCCTGGACATGGCCGCGTCGATCTTTCTGGGCGTGGACCTGGGCCCCGAAACCCTGCGTCTGAACCGCGCCTTCGAGGACATGGTGGCGGCCTCCATGTCGCGGCTGCGCCTGCCGATCCCCGGCCTGGAATTCCACCGCGGTCTCGAGGGGCGCAAAGCCATGACCCGCTTCCTCACGGACCTGATCCCCGTCAAGCGGGCAGGCGAGGAGTCCGACATGTTCTCGCTGCTGTGCCGCGCCGAGGATGAGGACGGCACTCGTCTCTCGGACACGGAGATCGTCGACCACCTGGTGTTCCTGATGATGGCCGCCCACGACACCAGCACGAGCACGCTGTCCTCGATGATCTACGAGCTGGCGCGCCACCCGGAATGGCAGGAGCGGGTGCGCGAGGAGGCCACGGCCGTGGGCCGACCCCACATGGAGTACGAAGAGACGGAGCAGCTTCGCAGCCTGACCTGGGTGATGAAGGAGGTGCTGCGCCGCTACCCGCCGTTGCCGGTAATCCCACGCATCACGACCCAGGACTTCGCGTGGGGGGGCTATGAGATCCCGGCGCGCAGCATGGTGGTGGTGTCGCCGATCCACACCCACCACATGGCCGAGTGGTGGACGGCTCCGTTCCAGTTCGATCCTGAGCGCTTCTCGCCGGAACGCGACGAGAGCGCCCGGCACACGTTCATGTGGATCCCGTTCGGAGGCGGTCCCCACCACTGCCTGGGCTTCAAGTTCGCCGAGGCCCAGACCACGAAGAGCGCCTGCCCTGGGCCCCGATCCTGGCCTGGGGCGTGCCCGTGCTCGGCCTCTCGATGCCGCTCTTCTTCATTCAGGTCTACTTCCTGAACTTCGCGACGGATGTGCTGCTGATGGCGCCCGGTGTCGTCGGCATGATGTTCGCGGGCGGGCGCATCTGGGATGCGGTCACCGATCCGGCGGTGGGGTACCTGTCCGACCGGACCCAGACGAGACTCGGTCGCAGGCGCCCCTGGATGCTGGCCGCCATCCCCTTGATCATGGCGGCGTTCGCCATGCTCTGGATACCGCCCCGAGGGCTGACCGGAGCCGCGCTCGGGACGTGGATCGGCGTGGCCCTGCTCGGTTTCTACACGGCCTACACCTGCTACTCGATTCCCCACGGCTCCCTGGGCGCCGAGCTCTCTCGCGACCACCACGATCGCACCCGCATCTTCGGCCTGCGTCACGTCACCGTGACCTTGGGCGTCATCGGGGCCTTCCTCGCGCTGCAGCTGGTGCAGAACGCGGACGAACCCCGCGACGCGGCGCGGCTGGTGGTCTACATCGTGCTCCCCGTCGCGGCGTTGGTGCTGGCCCTCCCGCCGCTCCTGTTGCGCGAGCGGCCGGAGCACCAAGGACGCGGCGCAACCGACCCGCGGCGGGCGATCGGCGACGTTTGGCGCAATCCGCACGCACGGATCCTGCTCACGGTGCTCTTCATCGAGGCGCTGGGCGGCGCGGTCCTCGGCGTCCTGGCGCCGTTCCTGGCCAAGTATGTCCTGCAACGGCCCGACGCGGTGGCTCTGATTCCTGCCTTCTACGTCTTCGCCTCCGTGGGCTCGGTTCCGTTCTGGGTTCGGGTGTCTCGGCGCTACGGAAAGCCCCGCACCTGGCTGGTCGGGATGCTCGGCACGGGCATCGGCTTCGGCGCAACCGTCTTCGTTGGCGTCGGCGACGTGGTGCTGATCTCGGCGCTGTTGCTGTTCGCCGGCACCTTCGCCGGGGCCGGAGGGGCGATGGCCCAGTCCGTGGTGGCCGACATCATCGATGTGGACGAGCACCGCACGGGCGAGCGCAAGGAGGGCGCCTACTCGGCGGCGGCGGGCTTCACCTTCAAGGCGGCCGCAGGCTGCACGGTGGCGCTGACCGGCTTCGCGCTCCAGGCCTCGGGCTTCGAGCCCAACCAGCAGCAGACCGGCAGCGCACTCTGGACGCTCAAGCTGCTCTTCGCCGGCGGCCCCTTCCTGGGAAACCTGATCGGTGCGTTCATCTTCCGACGCTTCCGACTGGACGCGGCCGAGCACGCGCGCATCCGCGCGGAGCTGGATGCACGCCACCTCGCGCAGGAGTCGGATCGCTAGTCGGGCCTGGCCGCTTGGGCCACCTGGCGAAGTCGAGCGTCGATCCTCGCCCGGAAGGGATCCGAGTGATGCTGCCGCTGCCGGCTCCACCAGCCCTGAACCGCTGGAACCCGCATCAAGCGATCGATCAGGGCTTCGCACCCTATCAGGTTCAAGAGCCGCGCTGCGTGGGGCGACTGCTGCAGGCGGCTCTCAGGAGGACCAGAACTGGAGGCCGAACAGGAGACGGACGAGGAGGTCCCAGGGCGCCTGGAACGTGGCGGCTCCGATGAGCACTGCACGGACGAAGGTGCGAGGTTCCAGCGCACGCCGACCCCAGCAGAGGCACCAGATCGCCAGCGGAAGGGCGAGCAGGAGCCCGCTGATTGCTCCCGGCGACAGAGACCACCACCAGACCGAGACCCCCAGGTGAGCGATCGCGTGTAGGGTGAGGTGAACGGAGATGGACACGAGGACCCAGGATGGCCAGGTGTCCCGCGCGACGAGATAAACAGCGACGACAACCAGGCAGATCGAGATCGCGTTGGCGACGAGCCAGTTTTCGATCGTGAAGTAAAAGCCCTGTTCGGTTGACCAGTGCGCGAGGCCGCCGGCAAAGGTGCCCTCATCGAAGAGGTGCAAACCGTAGACCACCGCGAAGATCCACGGCGCCGGTCTCGTTATCGGGGACCGCTCGTCCATGAGAGCACGCTTGGCCGCCCAACGCTTCGGCGCTTCAGCTGCGGACGCGGCCCGTAACCGCGCTGAGGCGCCTGGATTGCGCCCCGAGCGTACCATGATCCGCCGCCGCCTACGTGCGGTCTTGCACCAGGCGGTTGCTAGGCGGCACCCTTGGCGGGTCGCGAGCCAGGGAGTCGCAGCGAGACGATTGCCCCGGCGAGAAGGCCCGCCAACGAAGCTGAGAGATCCAGCAACGAGAATGTGCGTGCGGGAATCAGGGCCTGGCTGAACTCCTCGATGGTGACGACAGCCGCCAGGAACGCAGTGATCCGGACGTGCGACCAGCCAGGTGACGTAGGCGTAGGACGGGAGAGCCAGGAGACGACCGCGAAACTGAGGAGCGAGAAGAGCACGAAATGTCCCGTGACGTCTCGGCCTGGGACGTAGCGCAGGAAGGCGAAGGCGCGGCCTCCCCAGCCGAAATTCGCGGCGAGCGTGATCAACACCACGCTGGCCGCCATCAACGCAGCGAAAATCCTCATGCAACCGATGGTGCCGGATTCCACCTGCCGCCGCCCAATGGTCCGACGCTTCAGCTGCGGACAGGGCCGCGAGGTGGCACCTGAATCACGCTCCCGCGCGGGCCACGGACTGCGAGCGCCCCCCGGGCGGTCGACAGCTGCAAGCGCGTGCTGGGCAGCGACCTGGCAGGCCGAGCTAGAATGCCCGGAGACCGGAGGAATGGTGATGCTACTTGACCACCTGATCCTGCATGTGAACGACGTGGAGGAGAGCTCCCGCTTCTACACCGAAATCCTCGGATTGACCAACGACGGGAAAAGGGACCCGTTCACGGTCGTTCGCGTGACGTCCGACTTCACGATTCAGCTCGCACCCTGGGGAACGAAGGGAGGCGAGCATCTGGCGTTCGCGATGCCACGAATCGAATTCGAGGAGGTGTTCCGACGGGTTCGTGAACGCGGGATCGAGTTCGGCGACTCTTTCCACTCCGTCGGGAACATGAAGGGCCCGGGGGTGGAGGACGGCGCCCGCGGTCCCGGTGCATCTCTGTACCTCTTCGACCCGAACAAGCATTTGATCGAGATCAGGCACTACGAATAGGGTCGGACTTCTGCGACGTCGCCCAACCGCTTCGCCCTTCAGCTGCGAACGCGGCGGCGCTGAGGCGCCTGGATCTCGCTCTGCAGCGCACGATGGCCCGGCCGCGCCCGCGCCCCGCGCACAGCCGACCGCTGCAAGCGCTCGTCAGGCGGCGCGAGAGATCAGCCTCCATAGGCACGCGAGATGGAGCCCGACGAAGCACGGTACGAGGAAGGTAGGGACCAGCGCCAGAGGGAACTCGAAAAGGGACCTGGTGGTGGGCCCGGAAGTGAAGAACTGGACGGGACCCGGCATCGAGACGTGCATGAGGATTCCGGCAGCAAGAAAGATCGAAGCTCCGATGGCATTCCAGGCGATGAGGCTCGACCGTGCGCCGGCGGGATCGCGCGTGGCCCAGCAAGCCATCGGCAGGGCAGTCAATCCGATCAGGAAGTCCGGAACTCCCACCGGCAGGATGAAGTGGCCGGGAAGGTCGCCGTCCAGGTACTTGATGATCGTGCCGATCGCGGTGATTCGGATCGCCTGCGCGCCGACGAGCCAGCTGAGTGGTAGCGACTCGACGATCTTGAGAACGCCCGACCGCAGCACGAGATCGAACCGAAGACCCGCTGCAACGATGCTGACCGGGACGAGGAAGCCGCAAAGAAGCGGAAGGAAGCGGAGTGCACGCTGATCGAGATAGAAGCCTGAGATCGCCAGGGCGCTCGAAGCGACCACCCAGGCGCAAAAAGCCGCGAGGAGAAACGAACAAGAGCGAAGCTCAGAAGTCGAGATCGCACCGCGCGAGCGAGCACGTACGCCAGACAGCGCGAGCGCACAGAGGGCGGCGGCAACGAGGAATGGTACGGAGGGCGAATCGATCTTCGACTCCTCTCGCGCTTCCGGACGGATCAGCATTCAGCGGCGTGCGTCGATCTGCCGGGCAGCCACGGGACGCGTCGGGTTGACTCGATTCTACCACGACCCGCAGCGGCCCATCGCAAGCACGTCCGCCGCAACGGCTCGTCAGGTGGCGCGCACCCCGCCAAGAATCCATGCGTACCCGCGTTCGAGCTCTTCTCGCCCCCCGACCTCCGACACCTCACCGTGTGCAACCACGACTCGCTCGAATGGCCATTCGAGAATGCGCTCCAGGGAGCGACGGAACGCCGACCGATCACGCACGAAGAGACGCTCAAGGAGCGTGGGAGACAAGCGACCATAGGCTCGGCTCAGACGGAAGACGAGACGGGTGAGCGGAGCACTACTCGAACCGATATTGAACGCCAGGTCGGTCGCGATGAGGGTGGTGCTGGGCCGGTGGTAGAAGACAACCTCGTTCGCAAGGGGAAAGCCGCTGACGAGGACCTGGTCGATCGTGCCGGCCCAGCCGGGTTCGGGCTCATCGGTGAGCACACCTGAGATCTCCAGATCAGGGCGCTTCTCGGCCAGCCCCGGGGCCACGTACACCGAAGCCTCGGGACAAGCCTGTGACCACTCGCCTGCGAAAAGGTGATGGAAGCGGTTGGGCGCCACGATATACGAGACGGGGCCGAGCGCCTCGACCTCACGCACGAGCTCGGCCGTCGCTGCAACCGGCGAGTGCAGGAGCAGCTTGGGGCCGGGGAGCCGCACCACCGTCATCCGCGCTCCAATCTCGAGCCCCACGAAACGCAGGGGCGAGTCAGCGATCCAGAGATCGGAGTGGAGCTGTTGCATTGCGGCGCTCCGCCTGACGGTTTCGCGGTTCAGCCGCCCGCCCGCACGCTGACCGGGCCACCAAAGCCGCCAAGGGTGGCCGCCAGCATACACCGACTGCTGAGGGACGTCGGGTGGGCGGATGGGCCCGCGGCCGGGGCCACCCCGGTGGGCGAGACGGCTGCAGCCGCTTGCTGGACAGGGGGCCACTCGAGCAGAAGAGCGGTGACTACAAAGGAACGATTCCGACGAAGCTGAGAATGAAGAAGGCTGAAATGAAGAATCCAGCACCCGCGAGAATGCGGTGCGAGCCGCGAACGAGACCAGTCCCCCCAAGAACCAGACCCAGGAGTGAGAACAGCCCGGAGGGGTAGACGAAGACGCGCGGGTTGATGGAACCCGAGGAATCGAGGCCACCGGCAACCAGGGCTGCTGCGAGGAGAAGCCACGCACCGAAGCCAAAGAGAACCGACAGCACGCTGAGCCTTCGAGTCATCCCGATCCCCGCCGCCCGACGAGTTCTGGGCTACCCGGTGGAAGCGTCCGCCAGCCGACGGAAGACCTCTTCGGGCGTCTCGACGTCGGAGTCGCCCCCGTCCAGGCTCGCGATTCCCGAGATCAGCGTGCGACACACGCCCTCGGAATCGCTGACGCCTCGGGACTCGAGCTCCTTGGGCAGAAGCTTCTCGAGTACGACTTTCATCTGGTCGGGCGTCAGGCTGCGAGCGTTCAGGCCCGCCTCCTTGAGCGCGATGCGAACCGTGCCGCGGGCCTCCAGGCGGTCCAGGGACGTCTGCTGCTCGAGCTCGTTGCACACCCAGTCGAAAGCCGGCGCGTCTGCCATTGGGCTGGTTCCTCACACACCCGGCCCGGGCTGGGGGGTGTGCACCCGGGGCCGAGGTCTCTATCGACCCCGCAGGCCGGGCACTTGAGAGCCGTTCTGCGTGCTTGGGTGGGGGCCCTGCGTGGCCCCGGAGCCCGGAAAATCCCCTGGAATCGGGGGCCTGCGCTTCCGGGGGGCGCGCTGGTGGGGCAGCGTCGCTCAGTCTCGGAACTTCGTGAGCTCATCGTCGCCGTCACACGGCTCGCCCTGCAACGCGGCGAGCAGGTACGG
This sequence comes from uncultured delta proteobacterium, assembly GCA_947260035.1. Lineage (GTDB taxonomy): Bacteria > Myxococcota_A > UBA9160 > UBA9160 > JAFDET01 > JAFDET01. The sequence goes on along the minus strand of CAMYOO010000078.1, from coordinate 4,272 downwards.
GCGCATGCGCGCCGGAGCCACGAGCTGCTCCAGCGAGCCCACGCGCCGGGCGCGCTCCACCGTGTGCACGGCGTCGAACTCCTGGGCGATCTCGGCCTGCTTCTCCAGCAGGATCTCCTGGAAGGCCCGCTCCCGCGCAACGCCCGTGAGCGCCGCCAGGCGGGAATCCGCCGAGGCGCGCGCGCGGGCCTCGCGCGCGAACACCACCTTGGCGGCGGGCGCCCCGCCGATGACCGACGCGAAGGAGCCCTCCAGCGCGGCCGCGCGCAGCCCCGGGTTGAGCTCTCGCGAGAAGACCACGTAGGCGCCGCCGTGGTAGCGCGACACCACCAGGAAGACGAGCGGCCCCTGGAACTCCACGACGGCGCGCGCGATCTCTGCACCGTACTCGAGCTGAAGCTTGCGCATGGATTCCGGCGAGCCGTCGAACCCGGAGAGATTGGCCAGGATCACGGCCGGCCGGTTGCCGCTGGCCGCACTGAGCGCGCGGGCCACCTTTCGCGAAGACAGCGGGAACAGGGTTCCGCCGGTCCAGCTCTCGGGCCCATCGGAGGGGCGGTAGCCATGCCGCGGCAGGTTGCGCCCCTCGATTCCGATCAGGCAGACCGGGCGGCCGCCCAGGCAGGCGTCCCACACCACCGCAGTCTCTGCGCCCACCCAGGCGGCCCAGCGCTCCAGGTGCCCTCCGTCGACGTCGATCACCGCGCCCATCAGCGCGCGCATGGGGAAGGGGCGCTTGCGATCCGGGTTGCTCGCCTCGTCGAAGATCTCGCCGACGCTGGCGAAGTCGCCCCCATCCTCGGGCAGGCACGGCGAGGCGCACACGTCCCGGTCCGCAGCGTCGCTGCTGTGCGAGGGCCGCGGACCCGCCTCGCCGGGGACGACGTACGTGTAGCGGTGGTGCTGGTGCAGGATGCGGAACGCTTCGCCCAGGCTGGTGGCGTAGTACTGCGCCTCTCCGTTGGGGCCCATCACGCGCTCGAAGCCGCCGATCGCCACCTCGTCCTCGGCGGCTACGCTGCCCGACGCCTCGAGCGCCGCGCGGCCCGTCAACACCATGGACGCACCCGGCGTCATCACCAGGGCGCCGCGGGTGTGCATCAGCATGGTGGCCAGCGCGTTCCAGTAGCTCTGCGCACCCACGTTGACGCCGTGCACCACCAGGTGGATGACGCCTCCCTGTCGCGTGAAGGTGACGATGCGCCGCACCACGCGGGCCGTCGCGTCCAGGTTCTCGGTTCCGCTGTCCATGGAGATGCGCGCGCCGCTGGAGACAGGGACCCACTCCACGGGAATGCCGAGCCTCTCCGCCAGGTCGATGGCGGCCACGACGCGGTCGCACTCCGGCGCGGCCAGGGAGCCCAGGCCGATGGTGGGGTCCGACAGGATCAGCAAGCGCCGCATGCCCTCGGGCACGCTGTCCGTCGCTGTGCTGACGATGCCGAAGACCACCGCGCTGGCGTTCTGGCCGTAGGGTCGCTCGGCGACCCGCAGCGCCCGCGGACCCCGCGCCGCGGGGTCCAGGTCGTACTCCTCGAACGTGCCCGGCGGGAAACCGCGCTCGGCCGGCCCGCCCTCGCGGCCGACGCCGCCGCCGGTGAGCATGCGCACGATCTCGTAGGGGTAGACCAGGCCGCGGCGGCGGGCCTCCACCAGACGACGCTCGTAATCGCTGGCCGGCTCCAGGGCCGCGCGCCGCGGCTCCCGCCAGGCGATGTCGATGCGGCTCCCGGTCGGGTCCGCGATCACCACCTCGCGATCGCGGGCCGGCGCCTCCGGCGCTTCGGGGTCCACCAGCCGCAGGCGAACCACCACCCGATCAAGACCCAGATGCCGCGTCGCCGGGAACAGGTCCACCGAGAGGCGCCGAGCCAGCTCGGGCCGGACCATGACCTCGGGCGCCACGAAGACGGCAATCCGGTTCCACTGCAGCCGCCGGCGCTCGTCGCGCTCGGCCAGCGTCTTGCGCAGGGTACGCGCGGCCTCGTGGAAGCTGCGCTCGAAGGCGGGAATCCAGCGCTCGGCGGTGGCCGCGTCGCCGGCGCCGGCGTGTCGCCCGCGAACCTCCGCCAGCACGAAGATACGCTCGTCGTCCGGAAGCTCTCGGCTGCGCCCGTGGAATACGTAGACGTCCTCGGCTCCCGGCAATCGCTCCAGTGCGAAACGCTCGAGCCGCGCGAGATCCACGCGCTGGGCCGTCTCCGGGTGCAGGCCGTGCAGCTCAGCGCCGGGCCGCGGGCCGGAGGCGCTGCGCCACCAGGTGCGATGCACGTCGGGCACGCCGGGGCACACGACGGTCAACGTCAGGCGCTCGGCGGGAAAGCGCTGCTCCAGCAACGCGAGCAGCTGATCCTCCAGCCAGGGCAGCAGCGCGCCGTCCTCCAGCGGGACCACCAGCTCCAGGGCGTCCACGCCCGTCGCACCGTCGGCATCCCGCGCGGCCTCGGCGCGCGCACACAGCTTGCGCGCCGCTGCCGCGACGGCTTCGCTGCGAGCCGCAGTGCCCAGCACCACGCGGTCATCGTCCAGGGCCAGCAGCTCCATCGGATCATCGGCGGATCCGGGAAGGCCCAGGCCCGAGGGAACCCGCGGCGTATACAGGCGGCGGAGCTGGGCGCCCAGCGCCAGGGCGCGCCGACGGCGGTCCGGGTCGTCGAGCCAGCGCCCCACGCGGTCGAATACCCGACGCGGCACGTCGGCGATCTCCAGCAGCACCTGCTCGGGGATCTCGGTGGCTCCCTCGTCGGCGGCCTCGAGCCAGCGTTCCAGGCGCGCGGTTCCCGATTCGACACGTTGCTCGATCGCGGGGCCGTCGAAGAGCAGGTGACGCAGGTCCGCCGCCAGGTCCGCCAGGGCGTCGGGCACGTGCCCACGCATGGCGGCGATGCGAACCAGCGCATCGCGCAGATCGTCGTCGCGTCCCAGCGCGATGCCCGAGCCGGCCAGCGCCGCCAGCCGGCGCAAAATGGCCATGCCCATGCGGTGACGCACAGCCCGGGCGCGCTGCGAGGCGAACAGACGCAGGGTGGCGCGCTCGAGCTCCGCCGACGCACCGAGCCCCACGACGCCGTAGTGCGCCAGTGCGCGCTCCAGCAGCTCCAGGTGCTCCGGAGCGACGCCCGCCCCCGCCGCGCGCATGCGCCTGACGAACATCCGCGTGCGCGCGGCATTGGACGGCCCGGGCGCACCGGACAGCGACGCGCGAGGGGCGCGCAGGAAGAGCTCGTCCACGTCGGCAAAGACGACCACCTCGCGGCGCACCAGGGCGAGCTGGGCGCGGAAGCCCGCGGACAGGCCCTCCGGCAGCGGCGCCTCCAGGAAGCCTAGAAGCTGCTCGATACGCTCCGGGTCCGCATCGAATCCCAGCAGCACGCGGCGCATCTCCTCGCCCACCGCGCGTACCGCGGCATGACGGCGGCCCGGGGGCTCACCCTCTACGCCACGCAGGTCCAGGCGACCCTCGGAGAGGAAGAAGAGGCTCAGCGGATCGTCCTGCTCGGGAAGCGCCAGGCGCACACCGGCTTTCCCGGCGGCAGCGGTCTCGTCGGGCTCGATCACCAACAGCAGATCGCCCGCCGCCACCTGCTGGCCGCGCCGCGCGCAGACTTCTTGAACCACGCCCGCCACCGGCGCCTCCACGGCGATCTCCATCTTCATGGCCTCGAGCACCGCCACGGGTCGGCCCGCCTCGATGCGATCGCCCGGCTCGACGTGCAGCGCCACCACCACCGCCGGCGCGCCTGCGCGAACCCGGCCGGCGGCCTGCCACTCGAAGCGGTGCGGACGACCCTCCAGGTCGACCCGCAGGCCCGCATCACCGGTGTCGTGCAACACGCGCAGGCTGCGGCCCGCCAGCTCCAGGCGCGCACCGCCCGGGCCGTCCTCCAGCAGGCGCGCGGTCACCACGCGGCCGTCTAGATGGATGCGGTAGGTCCAGGCGCCGATGGCGTAGACCCGCAGGCGATATGCCTCGCCGCGGTAGGTGAGGTCCAGCTCCTGGCCTTCGGATGCCGGCACCTGGCCCACCGAGACCGCTCCCGGATCCGCGTAGAAGTTCAGACGCTCGGCCGCGCGCGCGCGCTGGTACGCCAGGATCGCCGCGGTCACCAGCGCTTCGACGGCGTTCTCTGTGGCCGGTCCGTTCGGGCGCCGATCCAGCCAGCCCGTGTCCACGCCACCGGCGCGGAAGTCGGGGTCCTCCAGCAGGCGCAGCAGGAAGCCCTGGTTGGTGGCGCCGCCTTCGATCACCAGCTCCAGGTCGGCCAGGGCCGA
>CAMYOO010000077.1 GCA_947260035.1 uncultured delta proteobacterium | reverse complement strand
CTTGTAGACGGTGGTGTAGAGGGCGTCGGTCGCCTTGACGAGCTGGGTGGCGAGGGCCGTCACCTTCGTCTGGTCCCACTTCGCCAGCTCCGCGGCCGCAGGGACCGCCGCCAGTGCGAAGCAAAGCGCGATCAACAGACCTGTGAGCGGACGGCGGCCCGCGGCGATGTCGGCGATCTTCTGAAGCATGCTTCCTCCCGATGGAATGACTGGACAAGCGCATTCTCTCGCCACCCCCCATTCTACTCCAATACGCGGCTGGTTCCGGCCGCGGCTATCGCGCCTCCGGAGACGGCACCTCGCCGAGACGCTGCAGCTGCGTCTGCTCCCCAGGCCGTGGAAGGCGAGCCCTCTCAGCACTGCGGCCACGGTGCAGGCGACGGGCCCGCTGACCGCGCCCGCCGTGAAGATCGAGAAGGGCAGTCTCGCCACCAGCAGCACGGCGGCGCTGCTCGAGAACGTCGGAGGCACGGCGCGACTCCGTCGGGCGTGGCACTGGCTGCGGGGCAAGCAGGCCGAGCCGACGCTGTGCGAGAAGCTCCTCGAGCCCGCCGGATGACCGGAACGGGTCAGGGAGCAGGGCGCGGAATGCGGAGGGTAATGCGGGTTCCGGCGCCGGGGCGAGAATCGCTCCACATCCTGCCTCCGAACTGCCGGGCCACCAGGTAGGCCTTGGTGAGACCAAAGCCTCCACCCATGGTCGCCTGGTCGTCCACGTTGCTGCCTCGCTTGCCGAACGCCACCACCTGCTGGACTTCGTCCGCAGGGATTCCGCGACCGGTATCCTCCACGACGAAGCGCAGCTCCTTTCCGTTGTCGACGAGCCCTGCGGTGATCTCGCCGCCCGGCTCCGTGTACTTGCGGGCGTTGGCGATCAGATCGCGCATCACGTCCTGGAGAACCGGGGGCATGTGGATCACGTCGCCATCCGCGCTCTCGATGCCGAACGTGACCATGTAGTCCTGCGCTTCCTGAGCGGCGATGTTGTTGACGATGCGATAGCGACCCTTGCTGTTCTTTTCGATGGCGGCCAGCACGTTGGTGAAGTTTGCCGTCAACTGCTTGACGTCGTGGTCATTCCAGCTCCCCGGCGCGCGAACCCGGTCCAGGAGCTCCCGGGCCCTCGTTTCCAGGACCGCGAAGACCGACTCCAGGTTGCTGACCGAATCCCTCACCTGCGCATCGTCGGTCGCATCCGGATGGGCTTCGAGCGCTGCGTGCACCACCCCCATCACGCCGTCCTCGCATTTCAGCAGGCTGTCCAGACCGGCCTCGAGGTCGTCGGACCCGCGCAGGCGAAGGTGGACCTGCTGAACCGTGTCCAGCGCGGGTTGGAGCTGCTCCGCACCCCCGACGACTTCCTGGAGGTACTCCAGCTCGTTCACGAGGACGTTCATGATGTTGACCACGCTGTGCATGTCCACGAGCGCGGCCTGCTCCTGGGTCAGCTCCGGCAGGTCGGTGACTTCGACTTCCATGTTCTCTCCAGCGGTACTCCGAATACGCTAGCCACGCAGGCTCCCCCCCCCGGAAGGGGGGCGGTCCAGCGGTCACGGGTCTCGAGGTCCGCTCCGCCTCCCGAACGGACTGGTGACCCGGCCGACGGCGATGCCCCAGGACGCGGCGAGGACACAGAGCACGCCGCAGACGAGCCAGAACGCCGAGGGATTGTGGTCGCCGGGAATGCCGGCGACGTTGATTCCGAGCAGCCCGGTCAGAAAGCTCAGCGGCAGGAACACCGTGGCCACCCAGGTGAAGCGATACGTGGCCGTATTCATGGAATCGGCAATCTGGTCCCGGATCTGGCCGTGCAACGCCGCAGCTCGATCGATCGACAATCCCAGCAGCTCCCGGTGCTGCGCGACGACGTTCGCGATCCCTTCGAGCTCGTCGCGAAGCGCGCTGTCCACGTCCGGGCCCGGCTGGGACGAAATGAAACTGAGCAGGTTCGCCAAGGGGATCTGAAAACGGCGCGCGTAGACCAGCCGCTTCTGAAGCTCGGCGATGCGATGGATCGGCGGATCGTCCTCTCTGGTCAGGAGCTGGTCTTCGAGCTGGTCGATCGTGACGCTCAGGGCGTGAAGAGCCTGCTCCAGCGTGCTCAACCCCTCGGACAGCACGAACGCGACAAGCTCCCAGGAAGTGGAGGGGCCCGCCCCGCTCGTGCATGCCTCCGCGGCGCTTTCGAGCGCTGGCACCTTGCCCTGCCGAACGGTGATGATGCGGCCGGGCTCCAGCCAGATTCCGAGATCGACGACCGGGATCCCCGTGCTGTCCTCGGCAGGCACCGTGGTCTGCGTATGGAAATGAAGTCCCTGGCCAAACCGGCGCCAGTAGGTGTGCGGTGCCGGCTCGAGCAATCTCCGGATGATCGCGTCATCGAGACCACTCTGGCTGGCCAGCCAGCTTCGTCCCTCGTCGTCCGCCGCTTCGATGTCGATCCAGGCTTCGCCCTGCGGGGCAGCGCCGTCATCTGCCTCACGATTCAACGATGATCGAAGCTGGATAGTCTGCATGCGCGTCGGTCTACGGCCGTGATGGAACGGCGCTGGATTGCCTGGCTCTCCGCTCAGAGGCTACCCAACGCCCACCATCGGTGCCCGGGAGGTAGGATTCGAGGAGGGGGGAAGCCGGGTCGCGCCGGGATGGACGGTTGTCTCCTGGCGGAGATGCCTGAGGTGCAGGCCGTTTCGTCATCGCGGTGTCGACTTCCCACCCGTCGTCGCAGACTTCGCCACCTCGATCGTGTCTGGCTCCCGGCCGCTGTCGAACACGATTCGGTAGCGCTCGGTCAGGCGTTCGCGCGCCTGGTGCGTCTCGGAATGTGGCCGGCAGCAACAGCTCCATGGTCGCGGCAGACGTAGGATCACGCCGAAGCCCCTGACTCGGACGGCTGTGCATTCTCGCCAAGCAGGAGAAGGTCAAGCACGAGGTGGCGATCGGCCACTACAACCACCCGCTCACGGAAAAGATCCGCCAGATCAAGGTGACCTGCGGAGTGGACCAGGGACGGAGAGGGCTCAGGCCCCCGTTTCAGCAGCAGCGGCCCGGCGCCAGTCCCCGAGCCAGTCCTCGATGGCGCGCTGACGGGAGACGAGATTGCGACGCGCATCGAGTTCGACGAGGAATCGCCGCGCCTCCTCGACGTTCCGTTCCGGAATCGCGCTCGGATTCGCGGCCAGCTCCTCCAATCGATCCTCGACCGCTTGATGCGCGGCTGCGAGTGCGGAAGTCCGGTGCACGGCGCTGCCCCGCAGGACGTCGACCGCTGTCTGCATGCTGTCGAGCAGGGCCTCGTCCGCGCGCCGGAGCGCCTCCAGCAAGGGCCCCAGGGGCGCACCGCCGCGTTCCAGAATCGGCGCGATTACACCGGGGCGATCGCTCAGGACAGCGTCCGCCAGATCCACGACGAGCGCGATGAGCTGGGTGCGCCGGGATGGATCGAGGGCCCGCTCGACCGGCTCGTGGAGCGCTTGCTGGTGCAGCGGTCCGAGCTGCAGCGATTGCGCGGCGATGCCCTGGATCAGCTGCGCGGCGCGCCGGCGGCGGTCCGAGTCTCCCGATTCCCGTGCCTCTCGCACGGCGCCCAGGCACAACGTGAGCTGCGCGGCGACGCGTTGCCGGAAGAGGCCCGCGGCCGTGGCCGGCCACATCAAGCGGCTGACGAGCCAGCCGACGCCGAGCCCGACGGCCACGTAGCACACCGTGTTGTAGGGACCGTAGACGTCCGTCGGGGCACCCGTTCCCCCAAAAACGGACAGGAACGCGATCAGGCCTCCAATCGAAGGGAGCAGCGCGAGCTGGGGGCGCCGAGCCGCGATGTACGCGAACGCTGCGCCGATCGCGAAAGGAGCCGCCAAGGCGAACGGCGCGCGACCCACGTGGGGCGTGAAGTAGACGATGATGAGATCCGCCACGAGCCAGCCCAGCGCCACGACCCCGCCGAGCCCGGTCAGGGTCTGTACGCCGGCGCCTCGCGTCAGGACGGCGGTCATGAACGCCATCGGAGCCACCATGGTGTTCATCGGCCAGCCCAGCGCCATCGGCACCAGCAACGAGACGATCACGGCTATGCCAGCCCGCAGCGCGATCTTCATCCGGAAGGGATCCGGGCGGAAATCCCGCAGCGAACCGGTGCGCCCCCCTGCGCCGGAGTCGCCGGGCGACAAGAGCGTCGCCTCCACCGCGCCGAGCAGCGCCACCAGGTCGTGCAGCCCGGCGACGCGGCCTTCGAGCGCCGCGCTGCGGCCGCTGCGCGGCAGCAGGCGATCCCGCTCGGCATCGAGCGCAAGCAGTGCCTGTTCCAGTTCGTGTGAGAACGGGGTGAGCGCACGCGAGGCAGTCAGCGACGCGGCTACCTCGGCGAGCGCGGCCTCGACCTGGCGAGCCAGCTCGGTCAGGGCGGCGGCGAAAGAGCGTCGATCCGAAGCCTGCACCGGCGGAAGCGTGATGGGCATGGCCAGAGCCCGCACTCTCGAGTCGAGGGTCAGCAGCAGCATCACCAGGCGCTGGAGCGCGTCGGCTGTGGAGCGCGAGACATCCAGCTCCGCACGCGCTCCGGCGACGAGTGAAAGCTGGGTCGCCAGAAACCCCGGCTCCGGTGCCGCCGGCGGAGCCGCTCGGGGATCCACGGGAGCGACGATGGCACGCCTCAATGCCTCGGCCAGCTGGAGCGCGCGCGCCGCCAGGTTCTGCCGCAGGAGCGGCTCCGCCCGCGCCGGCCAGAACAAGGCGTCGACCACCATGACGAGCAGAATCCCCAGGCCGACCATCGACGCGCGCTGGAAGGCGACCGTCTCCACCGCGCCCTGCCCCGCCATGGCGTCGCCCAGCACGATGGCGGTGGTAAAGGCCCAGACGAACCAGGCGTACTGGAAGCGCGTGCCCGTGAAGCCGTAGGCGGCCACGGCCTGGACGAGGAAGAGCCCGGCCATGAGCAACGGCGGGTCCTGGGCGAAGAGCCCGAAGAGCCCGATCGCGGTGAAGGCCGCCACCAGCGTACCCACCGCACGCAGCACGCCCTTCAGCAGGAAGCCCCCGCTGGTCGGCTGCAACACCATCAGGACGGTGATCAGGATCCAGGTCGCGTGGTTCTCGACCAGGCCCGGGGCCTTCCCGATCCAGATCGACGCCGACACCGCGAGGCCGAAACGGATCGCGTAGGCCAGCGCCGGCGATACGCTGAGCGCGCGCCGCATGCGGCGAAGCCGAACGGAGGGGTGGATGGCCTCGGTCACGTCGGCCCCCGGCGCCGGCGGTTCAGCGCCCGCCCGCCTCGGCGGTGGTGTCGATGCGGACCGTGGCGCGCATGCCCTTGCGCAGGGGGTGCTCCGGATCGGCGTCCGGGAGCGTGATGCGCACCGGGAAGCGCTGGGCCATGCGCACCCAGTCCACGGTCGGCGTCACGTTCGGGACGCCCGAGGGCCCGCGCGCACCGTCTCCATCCTGCTGCTCGACGCCCCAGCCGACGCCCTGCACCGAGCCCTCGAAGCGCGCGTCCGGGTAGGCCGGCAGGTAGACGGTGGCGGGCTGACCGGGCCGGATGCGCTCGAGCTGGGTCTCCTTGTAGTAGGCGACCACGCGCCAGCTGTCCGTGTTCACGAGGGAGAGCAGCGGGCTTCCCACGCTGGCGTAGCTGCCGGGGCTCAGATCCAGATCGGTGACGAAGCCGTTCACAGGAGCCGCGACGGTGGCGTAGGAGAGCTGAAGCTCCGCACTCTCCAGCTCGGCCACGGCGGCGCGGATCTCGGAGTTGTCGGCATCGGCAGCGCCCAGGTTCGCCCGCGCCTCGGCGAGCAGCGCGTTGGCGTTGTCCAGTCCGGCGCGGGCGCCGTCGAGCGCCGCCTGGGCCTTGTCTCGATCCTGGTAGGGGACCGCGCCGATCTTCGAGAGCGGCTCGACGCGCTGCCACTGGGTCTCCGCCAGCCGGAGGCTGGCCTGGGCGTAGCGCACCCCGGCCTCGGCGCTGGTCACGGCGTCGGTGAGCGCGGTTACGTCCTGGCCGGTGCGGTCCAGCTCCGCCCGAGCCTGGTCCACCTGGATGCGGAACGGCCGCGGGTCGATCTCGAACAGCAGCTCGCCGGCGCGCACGGCCTGGTTGTCCACGACGGCCAGGTTGGCGACCGGACCGGCCACCTGGGCCACGATCCCCACGATGTCTGCGTCCACGTACGCGTCGTCGGTGGCGGGATGCCGCTCGTCGTGTCGGAGCAGCAGCACCGCCAGAACCGCGGCAATGGCGACGGCTCCGGCGGTGATGGCGATGCGCTTCGTGCGGCTCAACGGCCCTCCCCCTAGAAACCGCTGAATAGCACCCACCAGGCGGCCAGTGCGATGCCCACGAGCAGGCTGAGAAAGAAGAGCCCCGAATCCGCCAGGGCCCGGGTCTGCGGGCGCCGGCCGAGCCAGACGACGATGGCGTAGGACGCGGCGACACCGATCAGGGTCGATACCAGCCAGCCGGGGAAGAAGACCCCGAGCACGTTTACGGTGGGCGCGCAGCCTGTGGGAGCTGCCAGGACGAAGGTGCTGAAGACGCGCCGGATCGCCCGATCCCCCTGCCCCTGCATGTCCGGCCCTCCGCGGCCTCCCGCCTTCCTTCCGCAGCGCGGAGGGTTCGCGTATGCTTCGAGACGAGGAGTCTACCAGAATGCGCCTTGGCCGAGGCGAGCGCGGGGTCGCTCGAGGTGTGGTTCTGCTCCTGGGCGTCGGTCTGGCCTCGGTTGGCCGGGCGCAGGAGATCTCGCTCCCCGACGCCGTTCGTCAGACGCTGTCCGCGAATCTGGATCTCGCGGCGCAGCGCCAGCAGCTGGCCGCCGATCGCGAGGAGATCGGGCTGGCGCGCTCGGCGCTGCTGCCTCAGGTGGGAGTCGGCGCCCGCTACCAGATCCTGGACGACGACCGCTCGGATTCGGCACGAGGCAACAACGAGGTCAGGTCCCTGCTGTTCGCAGCCGGGCTGAGCCAGGTGCTCTACGACGAGGAGAGCTGGGCCGGCTTCTCGATCCAGAAGCACGTCTACCGGGGTCAGGTCCAGCAGCTCGAGGCCTTCCGCCTGAGCGTGATCCAGCAAGCGGGCCTGGCCTTTCTGGAGCTCGACCGCTCGCAGCGGGTGCTGGAGATCCAGGAGCGCAACCGGGAGCTGACCCGCGAGAATCTCGAGACCTCGCGCTCGCGAATCGCCGCCGGCTGGTCCAGCGAGCGGGAGATCCTGCGCTGGGAGGTCCAGCTGGCGGGCAACGACTCCGACGTACGGGCCGCGCAGGTGGGCGTGCTGCAGAACCGCTTCGCGTTGAACCGCGTGCGCAACCTCGCGTCCGAAGCCCCGGCCACGACTCGTCCAGCGACCGTGGAGGAGTACGGCTTCGTGTATTCGAGCGACGCCGTCGCCGAGGCGGTTCTCGCTCCCGAGCAGGACCGCCGCACCCGCGACTTCCTGGTGCGGTTGGGCCTGCGGCGCTCGCCGGACCTGGCGGCCCTGGACGCCTCGATCGAAGCGACCGAGCGGCAGCTCACCGCCAAGCGCCGGGCCTTCTGGGTCCCCTCCCTGACCGTCAACGCCGGCATCGACCATCTAACGACTCGCGGCGACAGCGACTTCAACGAGACCGAATGGATCGTGAAGGGGCTGCTCACCTTCCCGGTCGTCCAGGGCGGCGCGAAGATCGCGGGATACAGGCAGGCACGCTCCGCGTTGGCGGGCTTCCGCACCCAACGGCGGGCGACGGCCATCACGCTGGAGCAGTCGATCCGCTCCGCACTCGCCCAGGCCAGCGGCTCCTTCGAGACCGTGGGCTTCGCGGAACGGGCGCTGGCGGCCGCCCGCCGCAACTTCGAGCTGGTGGATGCCTCCTACACCCTGGGCGTCGCGTCGATCCTCGACCTGCTGGACGCACAGAGCCAGCTGCTCACGGCGGAGCTGGGACTGACCAACGCGAGCTACGGCTTCCTGGAAGACCTGCTCGCCGCCGAGCGCCAGATCTCGTTCTACGCCTTCCTCGAGGCGCCGGCCGAGGTGGACGCCCTGGTGGGTCAGCTCGAGCAGGATCTCGGGATCGGGCCTTGATCCGGCGCCTGCGGCGATCGAGCGCCGCGGCCCCCTGCCTGCTCGTCCTGCTCGCGCTCGCCCCTGGACTCGCGCTCGCAGAACCCACGCCGGCCTCCTCGGACCCGGTAGAGAAGCATCGCTGGCGCACGGCTCGACGTGGAGCAAGCAACGTCCCGCGCGACGTGGTGGAGGCCCACCCGGACGACTGGAATCCCCTCGCCGAACCTGCGGCGTCGGCCAAGGGTTTCCTGAAGGAAGCGGGCATCACCACCGACCTGTTCGTGATGTTCTTCTACCAGCGGGCGAGCGACGTCCAGTTCGGCGGCCGCAACCTCGGATCCTTCGCCTGGCGAAGCATGGGCGACTGGGAGATCGCCAAGGACACGCCGCTGGGCGACTCCTTCCTCTCGTGGAACCTCGCCGGCGCGGTGGGGCTGAGCTTCGACGAGGAGGACGAGTCGATCGCCGGCGGGTTCAAGCTCGGGGACCTGTCGGTGATCAACACCAACATCTACCCCGACACCTCCGCCCTGGACGAGTTCTTCTGGAAGCAGGTCGTGGACGACGGGCGCTGGGTGGTGATCGCGGGCCGCGTGGACCAGAGCTACCACTTCGACTCGAACCGGGTGGCGTTCGACTCCGAGCGCAAGCTCCAGTCCTTCGTGTTCGTGAACAACCTCTCGATCCCCTGGCCGCTCTACGGGGGGCTCGGTGGGGTGGTCACCTGGAAGGCTACGGACCGGCTGACCCTCCGGGCCGGAGGCGGAGAATCGGGCTCGGACGAGCCCTGGAAGTTCTGGAAGACGGTGGACGACGGCAACTGGTACCAGCTCTTCGAGACCGAGCTGAGACTGGACCTGCCCGGACTCGGAATGGGGGCCTACCGGCTCACCCCGTGGCACAACCACCTGGACGGGGAGGACGGCTGGGGGGTGGGCGTGAACGTCGACCAGGAGCTCGGCTTCCCCTGGCTCGTGGGCTTTTTCCGCTTCGGCGCCGGCGACAGCGACGTGACACCGGTCGAGCGGACCGTTTCCGGCGGTATCGCGGTCGAGAAGCCGTTCGGGCGCGAAGGCGACCTCTTCTCGCTGGGCGTCGGGTGGTCGCGCCCGAGCGAACCCGCCGCGCGGGACGAGACCTTCCTCGAGGTACAGTACCGCCTTCAGCTGACGAAGACGCTCGAGCTGTCTCCCAACCTGCAGATCGTGCTGGACCCGGCGTCGAACCCGGACAGCGACAGAATCGTGATCGGCGGCATCCGCCTGACCATGCCCTTCTGAGGGCTCACCCCGGCCCTGAGTCGGTGGCAAAGAGCTCGGGGATGAGCAGGTAGGCGCCCACCAGGAAGCACAGCGCGCCGGCGGCCGTCCAGAGCGTGGACCAGAAGAGCATCTCGGGCGAGCTCGCCCTGGGCCCCACGAAGCTGTCCAGCGCCGAGAGCTGGAACGCCACGGAGCCGGCCAGGTTCACCACGGTGATCCACCAGGAGACGCTGCGCGGTGCGGCGGACGCGGCGCCGTGGGAGACCTCGGCGTAGGCCAGGTAGCTGGCCACCAGGAAGCAGATGCTGCCCAGCATGTTGGGCGTCCAGATCAGCACGTCCTGCTCGCGCCAGGAGAGCCCCGGGATCAGGGCGTCGGCCGTGTTGAAGTTGAAGAGGATCGTACCGGCCAATTGCACCGCGCAGGCCAGGTAGCCCAGGTTGCGCGGGCACCAGCCGAGCCAGCGCCAGCGGCGCGTCCCCTCCTCCAGAGACGTGGCTACGTCTCCATTGAGGGCCTCGAGCCACTGGAGCCAGGCGGCGCTGGTGAAGAAGATCGAGCCCACGAAGAAGACCCAGCCCACCGTAGTGGCGTCGCGCAGCGCGGCCGGCGCGGCGCCGGGCCAGGTCGCCGCCAGTGCGCCCACCAGGAAATGGAGCGAGCCGACGGCGAAGAGCACGGCGACCCACCAGCCGAGTCGCCGGGGCGCCCAGATATGACGGAACGCCCCACCCGGGGTGCGACGAGCCAGCGTGGCCTCGGCGAGGCTCGCCACGTGGTGGGGCGGCAGGCCCTTGCGATGGCGCCGCGACGTGGCGACCCGGTGCAGGCCGCTGGCCAGCGTCTGCACGCGATGGGTTACGAAGGGACCGGGGCCGCCGGAGCGGGGCTTCAAACAAGAACTCCAATCGCTGGTTGGTCCTCTACTATAGTGCGGCGAAGCAATCCGGATCGAGAGAGGACCCTCCCCATGAGTCGAGAGAAGGACCGCGAGAGCATCGGCAGCGAGCTCGTCCCCACCTATGCCGCGCGCGAGCTGGCGAAGGGCGTGGCGAAGCACCGGATGGCCGCGGAAGGCATGGCTCCGCGCGTGGCCTACCAGGTGATCCACGACGAGCTGCGGCTCGACGGCTTCTCGCTCTTGAACCTGGCGACCTTCGTCACCACCTGGATGGAGCCCGAGGCCAGGCAGCTGATCGACGAGTGCCTCGACAAGAACATGATCGACAAGGACGAGTATCCGCAGACTGCGGAGATCGAGCAGCGCTGCGTGAACATCCTGGCGGACCTGTGGCACGCACCAGAGGGGAAGCCGGTCGGCACCTCGACCATCGGCTCGAGCGAGGCCTGCATGCTGGGCGGCATGGCGCTGAAGTGGCGCTGGCGCGATCGTCAGCGCGCAGCCGGCAAGCCTACGGATCGCCCGAACCTGGTGATGGGAACCAACACCCAGATCTGCTGGCACAAGTTCTGCAAATACTGGGACGTCGAGCCGCGCGAGGTCACGGCCGAGGGCAACCGCTTCAGCCTGGGCGCCGAGGAGGCCGCGAAGCTCGTGGACGAGAACACCATCGGCGTGGTCGTGATCATGGGCAGCACCATGGACGGCACCTACGAGCCGGTGGCCGAGGTGGCGAAGGCCCTGGACGCGGTGCAGAAGGAGCACGGCTGGGACATCCCGATCCACGTGGACGGCGCCAGCGGCGCGTTCGTGGCGCCCTTCCTCCAGCCCGATCTCGAGTGGGACTTCCGCGTCCCCCGGGTGCAGTCGATCAACACCTCCGGCCACAAGTACGGCCTCGTCTACCCGGGCGTGGGCTGGGTGATCTTCCGCGACCAGGATGCGCTCCCCGACGATCTGGTCTTCCACGTGACCTACCTGGGCGGCGACATGATCGACTTCTCGATCAACTTCTCGCGGCCGGGCAGCCAGGTGATCGCCCAGTACTACAACTTCCTGCGCCTGGGCCTGGACGGCTACCGGCGCATCCAGCAGGCCTCCCAGGACGTGGCCCTCTACCTGTCCAGCGAGATCGGCAAGATGGGCCCGTTCCGGCTGATCACGAAGGGCGACGACATCCCGGTCTTCTGCTGGACCATGGACGAGGAGTACGCGAAGAGCGCGAGCTACAGCCTCTACGACCTGGCGGACAAGCTGCGCGAGCGGGGCTGGCTGGTGCCCGCCTACCCGATGCCCAAGAACCGCGAGGACCTGGTGGTGCAGCGAATCGTGGTGAAGGAGGACTTCAGCCACGACCTGGCGGAGCGACTGCTCGAGGACCTGCAACGCGCGGTGGCGTACTTCGAGGCGCAGAAGGGCCACGTGGCCAAGGACGAAGGCTCCCACTTCCACCACTGAGGGCGGCCCCCCCACGGAGGAACTTGTGTACGAGAGCATCGCGATCCTTGGCCTCTTCGCCTTCGCCTACAGCCTGGTGGCTGAGCGCCTGAGCCGGACGCCCGTGAACGGGGCCACGGTCTACCTGGCATTCGGCGTGATCGCGGGTCCGGTGGGACTCGGGCTGCTGGACCTGGAGATCGGCAGCGAGGGGATCCGCACGATCGCCGAGCTGACCCTGGCGCTGGTGCTCTTCAGCGACGCGTCGAACGCGAACCTCGCCGTGCTGCGGAAGACGGTCGCCCTGCCGCGGCGGCTGCTGCTGCTCGGACTGCCGCTGACGATCCTGCTCGGGTTCGGCGTCGGCAGGCTGCTCTTCCCCGGGCTTGGAGTGCTCGAGGTGGCGCTGCTCGCGACGATGCTCGCACCCACGGATGCGGCGCTGGGCAAGGCGGTGGTGACGAATCCCGCCGTGCCGGATCCCGTCCGCGAAGGCCTGAACGTCGAGAGCGGGCTGAACGACGGCATCTGCGTGCCGATCCTGCTCACCTTCCTCGCCCTCGCGACCCAGAGCGGCGGCGAGGGGAGCCCCGGTGCCCTGGCCGCGCGCCTGGTGGCCGAGGCGATCGGGATCGGCGCCGGGGTCGGGATTGGGCTGGCGGTGGTCGGCGCGCTGGGGCTGCGGGCCGCGGCGGGCCGCGGCTGGATTGCCCCCGGCCCGTGGGGACGGATCCCGGTCATTGCGCTCGCCTTCGGCAGCTTCGCGCTGGCGCAGTCTGCAGGGGGAAGCGGCTTCATCGCCTGCTTCACGGGCGGTCTGACCTTCGGTGCGCTGATCCGAGAGCACAAGGAGGCTGTCCTGGAGGGCGCCGAGGGTTTGGGGGAAGCCTTCTCGCTGGTGACCTGGGTGGTCTTCGGGGCTGCGGTGGTGGGGCACTACGCCGGCACCACTGAATGGCAAGTCGTCCTGTACGCGATCCTCAGCCTGACCGTGGTCCGGATGCTGCCCGTGGCCCTCGCCATCGTCGGTCTCGGG
>CAMYOO010000076.1 GCA_947260035.1 uncultured delta proteobacterium | reverse complement strand
CGACCGTGGACGTGGTGGCCGCGCTGACCCCCGCCGCGCTGGGGCGGGCTGTGAATCCCCTCCAGGTGGCGATCAGGCCCACCAGGATGCCGAATACCAGAGCCTTGATCAGGCTGCCCAGCACGTCCTCCCGAAACTCCACGGCGGACTCCAGGCTCGAAAGGTACACCCCGGAGTCGCCGCCGACGAAGATCACGCCCACGATCCAGCCGCCCAAGACCCCCATCACCGTGAACAGCGCCGCGAGCAGTGGCATGGAGAGCACCATGGCCACGACCTTGGGCTTGACCACGTAGTCGACGGGGTCGATGGACATCATGCGCAGGCCGTCGAGCTGCTCGGTTACGACCATGGAGCCGATCTCGGCGGCGACGGCCGAGCCGGCCCGCCCGGTGATGAGCAGCGCGGTCAGGGTCGGGCCCAGCTCCCGGATCAGCACCAGCCCCACCATCGCGCCCAGGTTCTGCTCGGCTCCGAAGCGGACCAGGGTGGTGTGGCCCTGCAGCCCCAGGACCAGCCCGACCACCAACCCGGAGAGCAGGATGATCGACAGCGACAGCACCCCGATCCCGTAGATCTCGTCCAGGATCCGCCGCACCCGCAGCGGCGTGCGCAACAGCGAGGCCAGAATCTGGCTGGTGAAGGCCGCCACCTCTCCCAGGCTCAGGACGAAGCGCGTGGTGCCGCGGCCCAGCTGGATGATCGGCTGGGCGCTCACTTGGCCTCTCCGGCGAAGAAGTGATCCACCTTCGGGTCGCGGCAGCCGTGGAACCACTTGGGCGTGCCACTCACGGCGCCACCGTCCACCAGCAGCACGATCTGCTGCGCCATGCGAAACGTCGAGGGGATGTGGTGCGAGGCGATCACCATGGTGACGCCCAGCCGCTCGTTCACGTCCACCAGCAAGGCCTCGACCAGGCGCACGGTGGCGGGGTCGAGGCCCGAGAAGGGCTCGTCGCAAAGCAGGATGTCCGGTGCCGTCACCAGCGCGCGCGCCAGCGCCGCGCGCTTGCGCATGCCGCCGGAAAGCTCCGCCGGCAGCAGCGCCCCGACGCCTTCCAGGCCGACCGAATCGAAGACCTGGTCGACCTCTCGCTGGATCTCCCCCTCGCTGAGCGGCGAGTGCTCCCGCAGCGGCAGCGCCAGGTTGTCGTAGATCGACAGGGAATCCAGGAGCGCTCCCCCCTGGAACATCATGCCCACGCGACGCCGGTAGCTGCGAACCTCTGCCGCTCCCAGCCGGGTCAGCTCGGTGTCGCCGTCCACGAGGATGGAGCCGGCATCCGGCCGCAGCAGACAGCCGAACATGCGCAGCAAGGTGGTCTTGCCGGCACCGCTTCCGCCCAGGATCACGTTGATCCGGTCGCGCAGGAAGTCCGCGCGCACATCACGGAACACCGGCCGCGCGCCCCGCGCAAAGCGCAGGCCGCTCACCTGGATGTGCGTGGGAGCTAGAGCCCCCTCTCGCCCCATGTTTTCCTCGACCCTCGACGGCTCCATGGCTCCCGGGCACGCGTCCCCACCCGGGGGGCGAGCGCGCCGAGCATAGCAGGGGAAAGAGCCCCCGGTCTTACCGGAAGCCTTTTTCGGACGGGCCTTTGCAGCCGAAGCAGCAGAGCCCGCCGGAGCCCTGGCGGCTAGCTCGCCGCGGGCGCCTGGGCGCCCCGGAGCTGGGTCAGCAGGGCCACCAGCTCGGCCGGGGGCATCGGCTCCGGGTCCTCGGTGGAGTCCTTCAGGTGCTCGAACTGGAGGATGCCCAGCTTCTCGTAGGCCTCGCGCACCCGCGGCGTGAGCATGCCCAGGCGCCTCAGGTTCGGAACGATCTTGCTGAAGAGCATCTGCCGGAAGCCGGTCATGAAGGGCGTGTGGATCGCCCACTGCAGCCAGACGTCCACGTCGAAGCCCATGCGCTCGTAGACCTGCTCCATCAGCAGGCGGTCGCGCATCAGATGGGTGGCCTCGATGATGAAGTCCTCGCGCTCGCGGCGCTCGGACTCGGTCATCTGGTCGAAGAGGCCCTCCAGCGACAGCACCCCGAACGCCACGTGGCGGGCCTCGTCGGCCATGATGCGGGAGGTGATGTCCTGGATCAGCGGCTCGTCGGGAAGCTGCAGCTTCACCATGCCGAACGCGGCCAGGGCCAGGCCCTCCACCATGATCTGCATGCCCAGGTAGGTGATGTCCCAGCGCGAGTCCGAGATGATCTGGTCCAGCAACGTCTGCAGGTTGGGGTTGACCTCGTAGGAGCAGCCCAGCTTCTCGGTCAGGTAGCGGTGATAGACCTCGACGTGCCGCGCCTCGTCCGCCACCTGGTTGGCGGCGTAGAACTTGGCCTCCTCCTCGGGGACCTGCTGCACGATCTTGGCCGTGGCCAGCAGGGCGCCCTGCTCCCCGTGCAGGAACTGGGAGAGCATCCAGGCGTTCATGTTGAGGTTCATCTTCATGCCTTCGTCGGGCGAGAGCGTCCGCGGAGGCTTGAGCATGGCGTTGAAGAGCTCGTTGGAGCCGGCCTGGAAACGCGCCTGGAGCATCTTCTCCAGGTCCACATCGATGGACCAGTCCAGGTCGGTGGCGTTCCAGGTGGCCGCCTTGCCCTTCTCGTACAGGGACAAGAGGGTCTCGCGCTCGAGGTCGTACTCCCAGTCGAAAACGGTATCCATGGTGGCGGTCACCGACTCGTGGGTGCCGCTACTCGGGAGCGGGAGGGGATTGTGCTGCTGGTACTTCATGAGATCCGGTCCTCCGACGTGCGCGTGAAGCGAGCCTAGCATGGCGATCTCGACCTCCCGGAGCGCCCGGTGATCGCCCTCTTCACCGCGACCTTCATCGGATTCGGCGGCGTGCTGGTGCTGCTGGGCGCGACCCAGGAGGCGCTGGCCGAGAGCCTGGGGTTGGGGCTGGCGGAGACCGGTCAGCTGGCGGCGGCGTTGTCCCTGGGCCTGGCCCTGGGCATCGCGGGCGCGGGCCCCCTGGTGGACCGGGCCCCGCGCCGCCCGATCTTCGTGGCCGCAAACCTGCTGGCCGGGGCCACCCTGAGCTTGGCGGATGCGGGCTGGGGCCGCGCCGGCATCGCCTTGGCCGTGGCAAGCGTCGGGTTCGCCGTGGGCGCCCTCGAGACGCTGATGAACGCGGCGATCGCGGATCGCTACGCCGAGCGCGCAGCCCGGCCGCTGGCGGGCGTCCACGTGGGCGTGAACCTGGGCGCCGTCGCGGCGCCGCCGCTTCTCGGAGCGCTGGCGGCGGCCTCCGGCTGGCCGGGCGCCTTTCGCGCCCTGGGCGCCCTCTTCCTGCTGGCCGCGCTGCTGGGCACGCTGGTGCCGCTGCCCCGCCCGCGCGGGCACGCGGCGCGGGCCGCCGGCGGACGCCTCCCGCTGGGCGCGCTGCTGCCCCTGGGCCTGGTAGCGGCCTGCTACGTGGGCCTGGAGACGGCGCTCACCGTCTTTGCGGTGCCCTACGCGCGCGACGGCCTGGGCCTCGAGCCCGGCTCGGGCATCGCGGCGATCAGCGGCCTGTGGCTCGGGATCGGCGGGGGGCGCATCCTGCTGGCGCTGTGGCGAAGCCCGGTGGATGCCCGTCACCTGGCCGGAGCGGGCTTCGCCGGCGCCCTGGTGCTGGCGGGGATCGTCGCGCTGCGGGTCGAGCCGCTTCCGCTGGCCATGGCTGCATTCGGCCTCAGCATCGGCGGCGTCTTCCCGTTGCTCATGGCGCTGGCGGCACAGCGGGCGCCGACGGCCGCAGGCACTGCCGCCGGTCTGGTCGGCGGCTGCGGGGCGGCGGGCGGCCTGGCCGTGCCCTGGCTGACCGGCGCATTGGGTGACGCAGTCGGGCCCGCCACCGCGGTGGCCAGCCTGGCCGCCTGGTGCCTTGCCGTGGCCGGCCTCGCCCTGTTGGCCTGGCGCCGCCGCGATCAGCCGTAGACGAGCCGGGTCAGGGTCTCGGCCACGCACGCGGGCTTCTCCTGACCCTCCACCTCGACGGTCATGCGCTGCTTGATCTGGATCGTGCCGGGGTTCTTCAGCTCGGCCTCCACCAGCTCGCGGCGTCCGCGGATCCGCGAGTTCACCGGAACCGGCGAGGGAAAGCGCACCTTGTCCAGGCCGTAGTTCACGCCCATCACCACGCCCTGGTAGGCCTCCGGGTCGCACACCGGGATGGTCTTGCCCAGGTGGACCACCATCGACAGCGTCAAGAAGCCATGGGCGATGGTCACCTTGTAGGGCGAGAGCTGTGCCGACTTCTCCGGATCCACGTGGATGAACTGGTGGTCCAGGGTGGCGTCGGCGAACGCATTGATGCGCTCCTGGTCGATGGCGAACCACTCGCCCACGCCCTCTTCCGAGCCAAGATGCTTCTGGAATACCGCGATCGCCGCTTCGGCCTTGCTGGCCATGATCAACCTCCTGCCTGATCGTTGGGATCCGAAAGCGGCACGGCCACGCCGCTGCCGCCAGGAACGTCGGACACGCCCTGCTTCGCCTGCTCCGGCATCTGCTCCACGATCTGCCGGCCCAGCGCCCGGAGCGTAGGGATCTCCTCGTCCCTCAGCTCGCGCATGCGTTGCTTGCGGGCGAGGGCATCCTCCAGGTAGGGCGCCAGCTCGTCGCGCTTGCTGCGCTCGCGCGCGGCGGCGCGATCCTGGAACTCCGGCAGCACCTCCGCCGCGAACAGGTCGAGGGACTCGCAGATGTGCTCGTGGCGATTCTTGCCGCCCTGCTGGATGAAAATCACCTGGTCGACGCCGGCCTCTTCGAAAGACGCCAGGTGCTCGCGAAGCTGTTGGGGCGTGCCGATGCCGCGGTTGCCGCCGGCCGCCGGCAACGCGTCGCGCGCGGCCTCGAAACGCTTCCAGATGTCGGTCCGCCCCGGCGTGTGCTCCCCGAAGATGTAGTGGTGCCCCAGCGCGTAGCCGAAGAAGCGGAAGCCGTCTTCCCCGCGCCGGCGCGCCTCCTCCTCGTCCGGATGGCAGGAAAAGCCCGTGACCATGGCGATGTTCGGATTGACCGCGTGGCCGATGGGCACGCACTCCGTCTTGAGGATCTCGTAGTACTCGCCGACCCATTTGCGCGCCTCGGCGGGATCGATGAAGGCGAAGGTAAGTGCGCCGATTCCCAGCCGAGCCGCCAGGTGGATGGTTTCGCGGTTGGAGCACGCCACCCAGATCGGCGGATGCGGCTTCTGCACCGGCTTCGGCACCACGTTGCGGCAGGGCATGGAGAAGTACCTGCCTTCGAAGCCCGGGTACGGGTCCATCACCATCATGTTGGCGACCTGCTCGACGGTCTCGCGCCACATGGCGCGCTTGTCCGCTACCGGGATCTGGAAGCCGCCCAGCTCGGCCAGCGACGAGGACTCGCCCGTCCCGAAGTCGCAGCGGCCGTTGGAAACCAGATCCAAGGTGGCGATGCGCTCGGCCACCCGGGCCGGGGGGTTGTAGGCCGGCGGCATCAGCACGATGCCGTGGCCCAGGCGGATTCGTTCGGTGCGCTGGGAGCAAGCCGCGAGAAAAACCTCCGGCGCCGCCGAGTGCGAGTACTCCTCCAGGAAGTGGTGCTCGACCTCCCAGGCGTAGTCGAGGCCCAGGCGGTCGGCGAGCTCGACTTGATCGAGCGCTTCGTTGAAGAGACGCTGCTCCGAGCCCTCGGCCCAGGGCCGGGGGAGCTGGTGCTCGTAGAAGATCCCGAACTTCATGGCGTTCCTCGCCTCGACCCGCCCCTCGAAGTCTACCCAGCCGAGCGCCGCTCCGCCCTGTGACCTGCCTCCGAGCCCGGCATCCCATGCCAGGTGAAGCCGATCGGGGAAGCGCACGGGAGACGGCTGTGTCGCACGTGATGTCCATCGAACCAAGCCCTCCGGAGCCGCGCCTGGCCCTGCAGCGGGCCGCCCTGGCGCCGGACTGGGCAGATCCCCAAGTGCAGGACCCCGCGGATCTCGAGCGCCGCTTCCGTGACGCTGCCGCACACGAGCTGGTGGCCTGGGCCGACCAGGCCTTCGGGAACGGCCTGGTGATGAGCACCAGCTTCGGAATCCAGTCCGCCGCCATGCTGCACCTGGCGACCCGAGTCGTTCCGAACCTGCCGGTCGTCTGGGTGGACACCGGCTACCTGGCCGATGAGACCTACCGCTTCGCCGACGAGCTGACCGAGCGGCTGCGTCTCAACCGCATCGTCGTCCAGTCTCCTCTCTCGCCGGCCCGCATGGAGGCGCTGCACGGCCGCCTGTGGGAGAGCGAGGAGGTCGCGGACCTCGACCGCTACGACCGGATCCGCAAGGTCGAGCCCATGCGTCGGGCGCTGGACGACCTGGGTGCGGTGGCCTGGATCTCCGGCATCCGCGCCGAGCAGACGCGGCACCGGGACACGCTTCCCCGCATCGATCGCCAGAACGGCCGCTTCAAGATCTCGCCCATCCTGCACTGGACCACGCGTCAGGTGCACGAGTACCTCAAGGCGCACGACCTCCCCTACCACCCGCTCTTCGAGCAGGGGTACGCGACCGTCGGCGACCGGCACTCGAGCCGCGCTCTGGGCCCCGACGAGGAGGACGAGCGCAGCACCCGTTTCGGCGGCCGCAAGCAGGAGTGCGGCCTGCACCTGTCCGACGAGGAGTCGGAGAGCCTGCAGTCCAGCGGCCTCTGACACGAGTGCCGAGCTCTATGCTCGGCCCGAGTGCCGAGCGCTATGCTCGGCCCGAGTGCCGAGCGCTATGCTCGGCCGCCCATGCCCGGCGCCGACGTCGTCACGGTTCCCGATTTCAGCGGGCCCGCCGCCTCGCTGTTCGAGGTGCGCACCCTGCTCTTCCTGGGCTCGTGGCTCGACCATGCGGGCGCGGCGAGAAGCTGGCCGCTGCACCTGGCGTGCGTCGGCAAACCGCCGCCGCGGGTGCGCGCGCTGGCCGAGCGAGCGGGTGCGCACATCAGCCTGCACACCGCGCTCGAGAACGGCCGCATCCCCACGTACAACAAGCTGCTGGGGTTCGACATCGAGCCGCGCACCGAGCGCCTGCTGCTGGTGGACACCGACGTCCTGTTCCTGGGCGACCCGTCCCCGTTGGATCGGCTGGACGACCGCCTCTCGCTGATTCCCGCCGGCAGCCACCGGATCCCTCCCGAGATGTGGCAGCGCGGGTGCGACGCACTGGGCCGCGAAGTGCCCACCAAACGCATCCTCTGCCAACGGGGCGAGCTCGCCGACCGCATCCCGGAGCGCGCCGTGCACGGACCCAAGCACCGCGAGCGCATGGTCCCGTACTACAACTCCGGCGTTCTCATGATCCCGTGGCGCGACGCCGGCGCCTTCCGCAAGCACTGGCTCGACGTCGCTCTGCGCCTGGTGGAGCACTTTCCGCCCGAGGTGCCGGAGCACCAGAAGATCTCCAAGGAAGACCAGTACGGCATGGCGCTCACCGTGGACGACTGGGAGCGCGAGCGCGGCGAGATCCAGCGGCTGCCGCCGCCCCTGCACTCCGGCTGGCTACCGGTCATGGCCGGCGTGCTGCGCGCGGACGAGGTCGCCGTGTACCACGCCGTTCACTTCCTGCGCTTGGGAGACCCGGATCACTTCGACGCGCTGGCGGAGGTGGATGCCTACGGGCGCTTCATCCTCGAGCACGTCTACCCGCCCAACCTGTCCGGACGCGCTCTCGCGGCCTGGCGCCGCCTGACAGGCGAGCCCGAGCCCATCCGCCAGATCCGCGCGCTGATCGAACGCATCCGAACCATCGTGCAGCGCTACGCGCCCTGAGCCGCCGCCTCCCCCAGAGCCATCGCGCACTCCGTAGCCATTGCGCCTCGCCTCACCGATCCGCTCCGTCGGCGTGATGCCGGGGGCCTCTCGGTTGGAGGCAGGACCGTAGCCCTGCCTTGTCCGCGAAAACGCCAAGCCCTGCGGCCCGCAAGCGTGGCCCTCGATGCGCGGCCGTGCACGGGAGCTGGCTGCCGCGCGCGCAGTGAGCCGAAGGCGAGCGAAGGGCCTCGGCTGGCTAAGGATTTAGCCGGGCAGCCGGGATCTGCAGCTCGAAGCGTTCCTGCTGCGCGGCGTTCTTGCGGAGCTGCTTGCGGGTGGAGTGAAGCTCGCGAACGCCTTCGCGGTCGAAGACCCGCAGGTAGAGGTCCGGGCTCTTCTCGAACCAGTCCTGGAACTCGTCGCTGCTGAAGGTGATCCGGAAGGCGCCGTCGGCATCGGTGGTGGCGAAGCCGAGCACGTCGTCGAACACCAGGTCCTTGTCGTACGCGCGCACCACCAGATCGGGCAGCGCTCGACCGCTCTCCTGCTCTAGAACCACACCGCTGACCCAGAAGCGTTCCTTCGCCATCACGGGAGGATGCCGCAGGCGGGGCGTTGCGTCTCCTCCGCGGGCCAGGCGCTAAGGCCCGAGCAGCCGCTCCCGCTCTTCGAAGAGGCGCCGGGCCAGCAGCCGCTGGCCGAAAGGTGTGAGGTGGACGCGATCCCACCACAGGAAGCCCCGGGCGCGGCGCTCGACGAGCCAGTCGTGGGTCTCGATGACCGGAAGCCCCAGATCCGCGGCCATGACGCGCAGCGCGGCGTGGCGCTCCAGCAAGGGCACCAGGCTGCTGCGGTTCTCCACCGAGTTGGCCTCCGGAACCACCACCGTGCGGATCCCCCGCTGCGCTCCCAGCTGGGCGATCCGCCGCACCCACTTGGCCAGCACGGCGGCATCGCGATCGTTGTGTCCCACATTGACGAGCACCACGTCCGGATCCAGCTCGATCCACTCGCGCTCGTACAGCTCGTAGGCCTGGCTCGCCGTATAGGCGGGAATCCCCGCGCTCACCACCTCGAAGCGGACACCTTCGGGCGCGGCCCCGTTCAGCAGCGCCTCGAGCTGTTCGAACCAGGTATCGGCCCGGGTTCGCGCGCCGGAGCCCCAGGTCTGCGAGCCTCCCAGCGCCAGGATGCGCACCACGCCCTCGGGCTTGGGAAGGGCCACCTCCTCGCGCAGGCGCGCCACCACGTCGCTCTTGCGCTCGAAGGTGGTCACCCGGCCCCGGAAGTCCACCTCATCCGGATGGCGCGGCGAGAGGAAGAAGAGGTCCGCTCCCCAGGCCAGACCGGCGGCGCACAGCAGCACGAGGTGCGTGGTCAAGACGTACGGCGCCGCCGACAAGCCCTGGCGCCGCCGGGAGCGCGCGGTCAGCAGCAGCACCAGCCCGTGCAGCGCCAGCACACCCAGCAGCGCCGCCACGGCGATGACGAGGGCATGGCGGTGGTTGGCGAAGTCCTCGCTCCAGGACGAGCCGCCGTCCAGGCTACGGATCACCACGTCGTCCACTTCGGCGTGATCCCCGGCGCCGGAGCGGAACCCTACGGCGGCCGGCTGCGCGGGCATCCGGCCGCAGCTTCCAATGCTGCGGCCGTCCACGCGCACCCGGTAGCTCGACCCATCGGCTTCGAGCGAGAACGCATGCCAGGAGGACTCCAGTAGCGGCAGGTCGAGAGCTGCGACGGAACGAAAGCCAGCGTCCGGCGAACCCCGCAGACACGCCGCGGGAAACGCGGGGTCGCTGGACACGCGCACCCCGTCGAAGCCGTCGGCGTCGCTTCCGAACACGGCCACCAGGTAGCCCGGTCCGCGCAGACGTACGCGCGCTTCCAGCGCGCCGAGGCGCACCGGGCCGCTGCGCAACAGCTCGTGGTAGCCGTGCCACACTCCCAGATCCAGGCGATTGGCGTGGAGCGCGGTGCGCGTGGTGAGGAAGGCCACCGAGCCCAGGATGCCGTACTCGAGCTCCACCTTGCTGCTGTCCCAGCGCCCGTTGTCGTGCAGCGTGTTGCCCCGACGCAGGACGAGGCCTTGCACGACGAGCGCGACGGCCAGAACGAGGATCCCGTGGATGACGGCGGATGTGACGCGCGAGATGGCGCCGAAGCATACCCGATCGCCCATCCGGTGGTAGAGTCTGGCCCGCCCCCCTCTGGACCCCAGCATGCTCTTCCACAGCAGCGCCTACTTCTGGCTCTTCGCCGCTACGTTCGCGATCCATTGGGGCCTCCTGCGCACCCAGCGCCAGCGGAACGTGTTGCTGCTGGTCGCGAGCATCGTGTTCTACGCGAACTGGAACCCGTGGCTCGTGCTGCTGGTGCTGGGCACCGCGATCTACAGCTACCGGATGGGGTTCTGGATCGAGGCGGAAGCGGCGCCGGGCCGCCGCCGCGCGTTGCTGGCCGCGGCGATCGCCGTGCCCCTGGCTCTGCTGGCCTTCTTCAAATACACGAACTTCCTGGCCGCGTCGGCGTGGCCCCTGGCTCGCGCGCTGGGCGCCGATCCCGGTCCGCCGTCCTTCGACATCGTGCTTCCGCTGGGCATCTCGTTCTACACCTTCGAGACCATCGCCTACGTCACCGATGTCTACCGCCGCCGGATCCCCGCCGAGCGCAACCCGCTCGACTACTCGCTCTTCCTGCTCTTCTTCCCGCACCTGATCGCCGGCCCCATCATCCGTCCCGGGCGTTTCTTTCCCCAGGTGCGCAGCCCCAAGCGGCTGGACTGGAGCCGCGTGGAGGTGGGCGCCCGGCTGTTCCTGCTGGGCCTGTTCAAGAAGGCGGTGATCGCGGACCAGCTGGCCCTGGTCGTCGACCCGGTCTTCGCGGCGCCGGACGCCTGGGGCAGCGGCGCCGTCTGGGCGGCCGCCCTCTGCTACGCCGTGCAGATCTACTGCGACTTCTCGGGCTACTCCGACATGGCGATCGGCAGCGCCCACGCCCTGGGCATCAAGCTGCCCACCAACTTCCGCATGCCCTATTTCTCCGCGAACCCGGCCGAGTTCTGGAGGCGCTGGCACATCTCGCTCTCCACCTGGCTGCGCGACTACCTCTACATCCCGCTGGGCGGCAACCGCCACGGCACCGCAGCCACGTACCGCAACCTGTTCGTGACGATGCTGCTGGGCGGCTTGTGGCACGGGGCGGCCTGGACCTTCGTGGCCTGGGGCGCGTGGCACGGCGTGTTGCTGGCCGTACACCGCGCCATTCCGTGGCCCGCCTGGACCGGCGCCCGGGCGCTGCATCCATTCAAGGTGGCGGCCACGTTCCTGCTGGTCTGCGTGGGCTGGGTTCCCTTCCGTGCCCAGAGCTTCGGCGACGCCGCCACCCTGCTGGAGAAGATGTTCCGGCCCAGCGCGGGAGCGGTGCTGGAGCCCGCGGTGGTCGCGCTGGTGGCGGCGATCCTGGCGCTGGTGCTGGCCGCGCACCTGCTGGCCAGCTTCGTCGACCTGCCGCGCCTGGCGCGGCGCCTGCCCGCGCCCGTGCTGGGCCTTGCCCTGGCCGCGGGCCTGATCCT
Organism: uncultured delta proteobacterium; assembly: GCA_947260035.1. Lineage (GTDB taxonomy): Bacteria > Myxococcota_A > UBA9160 > UBA9160 > JAFDET01 > JAFDET01. The sequence continues at coordinate 1,421 of CAMYOO010000076.1, read as the reverse complement.
GGTTCAACTCCTCACCCCGGACGCCGGCGGCGCGTTCATCTACTTCCAGTTCTAGAGCGCAGGAGATCCCAGTGCCCTTCTTCCGACCCCGCCCCGACCCCGCTCGAGCCCGCCGCGTGCTGCTGGCCGGCGCCGCGGCGTTTCTGCTGGGGCAGCTCGCAGTCGGCGCGTTGTGGGATCGCGCACCGGGCTACGTGCGCTTTCCCCAAGGCAGCAAGGTGCGGGCCGCGGCGCGTCGCATCGGAGACGAGCCTTACGCGGCGATCTTCGGCACCTCGCGCTTCCGCAACGTCGATATCGATGCGGTTCGGGTGGGACTGGCCCCCGCCCTGGCCGGCGAAACACCGCCCGTCCTGCAGGGGAGCGTTCTGGCCGGCGACCCCGTCATCATCGACTACCTGCTGCACGAGATCCTGACCGAGGGGCCCGGGCCGGCGCTGGCGATCATCGAGATAAGCCCGGAAACCCTCTCCTACCCGGCGCACTGGCTGATGGATCACGTCACGCGCATCTACACCCTGCGCGACGTGCTCGCAAACCTGGGCGAGATCGCCGCGCGCGGCCGGCTGGGCGAGGTCGCCGAGCGCCGGCTGCTGACCGCCTCCGTGTACCGCCGCGGGCTGCTCACCTGGTTTACCGGGCGCCCCCCGCCCTACCTCTACGCAACCCTGCCCGAGTTGCAGCCCAGCGCGCGCCGGCTGTCGCGGCGCGCGCTGGGTGTTCCCGTCTCGACGGCCTCGCAGGCGCCGACGCCCAAGACCGTCTCCGGCTTGAGCCGTGTGGAGAAGTGGCTGCGTGACTACCGCATCGGCGGCAGCGAGAGCCGCGCGCTGGAGGCGATCCTGGAGCGCTGCCGCCGGGCAGGAATCCGCGCCGTCCTGGTGGGGGCGCCGGTCACCAGCTTCCAGCGCGAGCTCTATACGCCCGAGGTGGAGGGGCGCTTCCAGGCCTTCCTGCTGGAGCTGGCCCTGGAGGGAGTCGAGGTGAACTTCGTCGACTACCGGTCGCGAGTGCCCGACGCCCTGTTCGAGGACAACCACCACCTGAACGAAGAAGGTGGGCGCTACTTCGGCGAGATCCTGGGTCGCGAAGTGATCGCGCCACGCTGGGAGCGCCGGCTGGCGCAGCGCTAGGAGCGCCCGCCCAGGGAGAGCGACTCCCAGCTCTTGGGAAGCGCCTCGGCGAGGAAGCGCTGCACCTCGTCGCGATAGGCGAGCTCGGCATGGGACCAGCCGAACTCCACGTCGCCTCCGGGAGGAATCTGACGGTACGTCAGCTAGTTGCGACAGATAAACGCGCCGCAAACGACGACGCCCCGCCAAGAGCGTTTGTGTCACGAAATACGCGGGTTGCGCATGCGTGAGAGGGCCGCGTCCCCGCGGGCCGCTATCGCGGGCTCGATACTGCCTGGATGGACCGGC
>CAMYOO010000075.1 GCA_947260035.1 uncultured delta proteobacterium | reverse complement strand
CACGATGCGCCCTCCCTGGCGCGTGCGCAGCATGGGCATGACCAGCGGCTGGACGACGTTGTAGAAGCCGTCGAGATTCGTGCGCAGCACGCGATCCCAGCCCGCGTCATCGATCGAGGGGAAGGGAGCATCCGCGGTGACGCCGGCATTCAGCACCACCCCGTAGAAGGGGCCCGCCCGCTCCATCTCGGCCGCCAGGGCCGCACGCGTTTCGGCGCGATCGGAGACGTCGAAGCGCAGCAGATCGGCTTCGCCCCCGGCTGCCCGGACCGCCACCGCCGTCTCTTCGGCCGCCTCGACGCGCGAAACGAAGTTGATGACCACGTGAAACCCGTCCGCGGCCAGCCGCAACGACACGGCCCTTCCGATCCCGCGGCTTCCTCCGGTAACCAGTACGCGCCGGGTCACGGCATCTCCTCGAGCCCGGCGGGGTCATCGGGCAGAAAGCAGTTCAAGCGGCCCTCGGCAAGGCAGTCGCCGGTCGAGGCATCTTCGATGGAGCAGTTGAAGGACACCAGCCCCGGCGGCTCTCCCCAGACATGCGACGCCGTTACACGCAACGACTGGCCACGGCGATACCGGGAGCAGTGGAAGTGGACGCGTCGGGCCCCGAGCAGGAAGCCCACCCGGGGACTCTCTCCCCGCTCCCGTGCCGCCAACCCGGCGTGGGCGCCGATGCACTGGGCCATGAACTCCACGCCCACCCACGCGCCTACCTCTCCGGTGGCGTCGCGGAAGAGCGCCTGCTCGTCCACTTCGGCCCTGCAGACGGTCTCGGTCGCGTCGTGGGAGAGCACCTGCGAGAGCAGCACCATGTCTCCCGTGTGCGGGAGAATGTCCGCCGGCGCGGGAAGATCAGCCGTCGGCATGCACGCCTCCCGGAAGCCAGAAATCATAGAAGTTGAACCACTGGAACGGCGCGACCGTGCAGTAGTGAGCCAGGCGTTCCGCGTAGACCTGGCAGAAGCGCTCCAACGCCGCGGCCCGCTCGCCGCGAGGCGCTTCGAGCCGCTCCGCCAACCGCTCGACGTGGATATCGTAGCGACGGTCCCCGGAGCGGAGCCCGACCATGAACAAGATGGGGCACCCCAGAGCCGAGCCGAGCAGGAACGGCCCCTGAGGCAGGCTGACCTTCCCGCCGAGAAACTCGACCTGCGTCGTGCGCTGGGCTTCGCTCGGATGGATGCGGTCGGCCAGCACGGTCACCACCTCGCCCCGGGCGATGGCGGCCTTCACCTCCATTACGTGGGCGAACGATCCCGGCTCCACCTGGATCACGCGCACCTTGACGTCGTCGTTCATGCCGAGGCGTCGAAACAGATCGTTGATGCGCACCGCATTCTGCGTGTGCATGAGGACGCAGACGGAGATCGGCGAGCGCAGGGTGGCCACCAGGCGCATGGCTTCGAAGCTGCCGAGATGGGCGCCCAGGATCAGGCCACCGCGCCCCCGCGCCGCGATCTCGTCCAGGATCTCCCGGCCGTGAATCGTCAGCTCGAAGTCCTCGCGTCGCCCCAGCCAGATGCCGACCCGATCGAGGATCGTCGACGCGAACTCCAGGAAGTGCCGGAAGACCTGCCGCGCACCGGGCGGTCCACCCAGGGCCCGAGCCCCTTCGGGCGTCGCATGCAGCCGCCGCAGGTACTCCCGTGAAGCGGCGCGCGCGCTTCGGCCCGTGAGGTAGAAGTAGAGCACGATGGGGTAGAGGAGCAGGCGGGCGGCACCGCGGCCGATGCGGCGATACAGCCAGGCCGTGAAGCGGATCCCGAGCACGGATCCGCGTTCGCGCTGCTCATGCCAGGCTGTAGGCGGCTTCACGGTGCGGCTCCCTGCCCAGGAGGCAACCCCCGGCGACTCCAGCGGCGCATCACGATTCGCGGCGCCCGGACCAGCATGCCGCAGAACAGGCGCGCGTGGAGCCAGCTGATCCGCACGTTGTCGCGCCATACGTCGAAGTGCGAGACGCCCCCCTCCGGGTAGCGGACGCGCGCGGGAACATTGACGACCGCGACGCCCTGCCAGACCAGCCGCACGGCCAGCTCCGGATCGAAGTCCATGCGGTCGCCACAGCGGCTGCGCTCCAGAACCCGGAGGGTAGCCGCGAGAGGAATGCAGCGCAGACCGCACAGCGGGTCGCGGATCTCCAGCGAGCACGTCTCGATCCACGCCCAGACGCAGGAGATCAAGCGCCCGTAGCGGCGAAGCGGCGGCGCTCCCTCCAGGATGGGCGCTCCCAGGATCAGGGCTTCGGGCGCTTCCCGCGCCGCCTCGAGCAGGTGCGGCAGGGCCTCCGGATCGTGCTGCCCGTCGGCATCCACCTGGAGCGCGTGGCTGTAGCCCAGGGACGCGGCCAGGCGATAGCCGGTCTTCAACGCGGCTCCCTTTCCACCGTTCCGGTCGCGTCGTTCGACGCGCAGCCACGGGACGCGCGTCGCCAGCTCGCGAAGCACGGCCTGCGTCTCGGGCCCACTCCCGTCGTCCACCACGATGCAGGGCAGCCGGAGCCCGGCTGCGCCGTCCAGCACCCCGGGCAGGGCGGCGCCGTGGTCGAAGCAGGGGATCAGCAGGCAGGCGTTCACCGCGCCTCCCCTTCGGCCGCCAGCACGATTCGGCCCAGGGAGAAGGCTCCGGAAGCGTCCTCCAGCTGGAAGCGGAATCGCTCCGGCTCTGCATCGCTGCGCAGGACCAGCGTCAGCTGCTGACCCGGGAGGATCGGCCGCTTGAACTTCAGGTTCTCGACGCACGCCACGTCGGGTGGGCGCCCGGTCCAGGCCGCGATCTCGTGCATGACCCATTCGAGCTGCAAGACACCCGGCACGATGGCGAAATCGGGAAAGTGCCCCGGCCAGCACGCCAGGTCGTCCGGCACGCGCAGGTCCAGCTCGCGTCGATCCTCGAAGCCGCGCTCGGCGAGAACTTCCGGCCGCAGGCGCGGCGCCCGCGCTGGAAACAGCCGGCGAAACAGCGGATCGGTGAATCCCCCCCGGTAGCGGCGGAAGCGCCACTGCCGAACGGTCATCTCCACGGCGAACAGCACGCCGATCAGGACGTACGAGACGAGGCCCGTGTAGAGCGTCCAGAGGGTCAGGTTGCCGCCCAGGGCGAGCAGCAGCGCGATGCCGCCGTTGGCCAGGAAGAAGCCGCACCACACGCCGGTCACCGTGCGGCAGTATGCGATCTCGTCCGGCGAAAGGCGGTCCACCTGAAGGCGCGCGAACTTCTCGACCATGGGCTGCTCGCGCCACAGCGAGAGACCGAACACGGCCAGCAGCCCGAGGTTGATGAGCGTCGGCGCCAGCAGCAGGCTCAGGGGGTCGTTGGAACGCGCCGTCACCAGCGCGACCCCCGCGACCACCGCAACCGGCAGCCAGAACGTCCGCGTGTAGCTCGCCAGCTTCGTCCGTGCCGCAAACGCCACGCGGAGTGCCAGCAGGCCCAGGACGACCAGCCCGACCTGGCGCGGCTCCAGGGTCGTCAGCGCCAGGTAGACCAGCACCGGGTAGCTGATGCCCACGAGGACCTGCAGTGCGGCCATTGCGGGTCTAGGCGCTCTGGAGCCTGCCGTGGATCAGCTCGACCACGTCCTGGACCCGCCGGATCTCGCGCAGCTCATCCTCGCTGACATCCAGGCCGGTTTCCTCTTCCAAGCTGACGGCCAGGTCGATCGCATCGATGCTGTCCAGGTCCAGGTCGTCGATCAGGTGCGCATCCGGCCGGATGGCGTCCGGCTCCAGCTCGAAGGACTCGGCCAGGATCTCGCGGACCCGAGCCAGGATCTCTTCCTTGGTCATCTGCGTCGCCACGCCCTATCGGGTCCGGTTCTCGGTGACGAATGCGGCGAGACTCCGCACGCTGGCGAAGAGCTCCTGGTTAGCCTCGGCGTCTTCTCCGATCGAGACGCCGAAGCGCTGCTCCAGGACCATCGCAATTTCCAACGCGTCGATCGAGTCGAGGCCGAGCCCGTCCACGAAGAGGGGATCCGTGCTCTCGATATCCTCGGGCACGAGATCCTCGAGCACCAGCTCGTCGATGATCAGCTTCTTGAGCTCTGCCTCGAGCGCCTCAGACGAGTCCATGCTTCAGCCTTGCTTCGAAGTAGGAACGCAGCCACGCGGTGATGCGTCGCGCGGCCTGCGCCGGAGGCACGCCGTCTTCCACCAGGTCGCCCGGCTCTACCGGCTCGCCGATGTCGAACGCGTAGCACGGCTTCTCGAGCGGGATGGCGTGCCAGGCCTGCCCCTTCTTGAGGGCCGGCGGCCGGCAGTCGATGGCAACCGGCAGGATGCGGCAGCCGCTGCCCAGGGCCGCGTGGGCCGCCCCGCGCTTGAACGGGGCGAGCGCGTAGTCCGGCGATCGGGAGCCCTCGGGAAACAGGATCACCGAGCGGCCCGCTCGAAGGCGCCGGATGCACTCGTCGACGAGCGCCTCACCGTCATCGTTGGGAATGTAGTTCGCGGCGCGGACGATGAGGCGTAGAGCCGGATTGTCCCAGGCCTCGCGCTTCACGACGCAATCGGCCTGCGGCATTCCAGAGATCAAGAACACGACGTCCATGAGGCTCGGGTGGTTCGCAACGACGAGGTACGAGCCCTTCGAGAGCGGCGCCAGCTGCGCCGGATCGAAGCCCCACATGCGGATCGCCCTGCCGAATCGCACGTAGAGCGCGAAAGAGCGCTGAATCCAGCGCTGGGCGATCAGGTCGCTCGGCTCCGCGCCGCGACGCAACCACACCGCGATGGGAATCAGCACGGCCGCCAGGAACACGGCGCCTGCGCCGAACGTCGCGAACAACAAGCCGCTTCCAGCGACCCGCCCCACTCTCAGCAGACCCTGTTCAGCTCCGGCGAGAGCCTGTAGCGAGGTGGAATCGGAGGCCATCTTGCTCCATCGCGCTTGGTCCGGGCGGCGAGTCTGCTCTCGGGAGCGAGTAGAAAGGCGGACTGCCCTTTGCGCTCGGCCCGCAGCGGAGCGACAATATCACCGGCCCTTCTGGCTGTAAACCGCTGGATTCCCAGCACTTCCGCCGCCGTCGGAGGAGGGCGATGCAGACGCATTCGACGGCAGGACGCGCGTTCCATGCATGCGTCTACGCGCTCGCCGGCTTGCTGCTGCTGGCCGCCGCTCCCGAGGCCAGCCGCCTGGACTTCCCGACGCTGCTCGCGAAGTTCGCGGCGATCCCCGGCTTCTCCGCCCCTTTTCGCGAAGAGAAGCGCATGGCCCTGCTTCGGGAGCCCTTGCTGAGCCACGGCAGCATCTACTACGCACCGCCCCAGCGCCTGGCCCGTGTGATCGACGCGCCGACCGCGTCGCGGGTGGTCGTCGACGGTGAGCAGCTCACGTACAGCAGCGCGGGCGAACGGGGCAGCATCGGTCTGGACGCCCACCCCACCCTGCGCATCTTCGTGGACAGCCTGCGCATGCTGCTTCGTGGAGACGAAGACGGGCTGCGCGAAACATTCCAGATCGCGTTCACCAACGTCGGCCCGGCAGACGAGCTGGGTTGGACGGTGGTGCTGGAACCGCGCTCGGAGGCGCTGCGGCATTCGCTGGCATCGATCCGCATCGAGGGACGAGATCGCTCGCTCCGGGTCTTCCAGATCCTGGAGCGCAACGGCGACGTCACGCGGATGACCTTTTCCTCGGCCGGTACGGAGCGCCGCTTCACGGAGCGTGAAGCCACCGAGATCTTCGGCACGCCGGGCCCGTGAGCCGCTCTTCCAGCGTCCCGCTCGGCCTGGCCGCGCTCCTGTTTCTCGTCCTGGGGATCTTCGTCGCGCGCAACCTGTCCCTCTCCACCGGGATCGCCCATCTTCTGCCGGAGTCGCGCGACCAGGAGCTCGCGCGCGTGTCCGCCGGCCTGGTCGACTCGCCGGTCACGCGCAGCATGGTTCTGGCCATCCGCGGGCCGGACCTGGACACCGCAATGCTGGCGGCCCGCCGCTGGGCGCCGAGCCTGGCGGCGCACCCGGAAGTCGCGTCGCTGCGCACGGGCCCCGGGACCACGACGGCAGCGTCGGTCTACGAGCTCTACTTCCCGCGCCGCTTCCAGTTCCTCTCGACCCGCCCGGAGCAGGAGCTGCCGGAGCGCCTCTCGGATGCCGGCCTGGAACGCGCGGCCGAGCGATTGCTCCGGGCCCTGGCGGCGCCGCGCGGGCCGCTGATCCGAGAGGTTGCCGCCGCCGACCCGCTGCTGGCCTTTCCCGACCTGGTGACCCGGCTCGAGGACCTGCGCCAAGGTGCGCCCGAGGTCCTTCGCGGGCAGTTCGTCGATCCGCAGACCAACACCGCGATCGCGTTCCTGACCACGCATCACTCGGCCTTCGACGCGGCCCACCAGCGGCCGTTCGAAGCCTTCCTGGTGAAGAGTTTCGAGACGCTGCGGCGGGAAATCAGCCCGGACCTCGTCCTCCAGCGCAGCGGAGTGCACCGCTTCGCCGTGGCCTCCGAGCGGGAAGCGCGCCGCGACATGCAGCGGATCTCGGCCGTTTCCCTGGCGGGAATCGTGCTGCTCTTCCTGACGGTCTTCCGCTCGGCCTGGCTCCTGCTGGTATCGCTGGTGCCGCTGCTGGGGGGCGTCCTCACGGCGGCGGCGTTCGGGATCGCCGCATTCGGGCCGCTTCACGTGCTCACCCTGGCCTTCGGAACCACCCTCATCGGTGTGTGCATCGACTATCCGATCCACTACCTGTGCCACCACACGATCGCCCCGGCAGCCGAGGGCCCGAGCGGCTCCATGAGCCGGGTCTGGGGCGCCCTCGTCATGGGCGCACTCACCACGGTGGCGGGCTTCGTCGGGCTGGCGTGGTCCGACTTCCCCGGCGTCCGCGAGATCGGCCTGTTCGCGGCGGCCGGGATCCTCGGCGCTCTCCTCACCACCCGCTTCGTCCTGCCCCACTTGCTCCACGTGTCGCCGGCGCCCAGCCGCCTTCAAGCAAGCTTGGCGCGCAGCCTGGCAGGCCGGCTGGAGCGGATGGAGCGGCGCCGCGGAGCACTGTGGGCGGTGACGGCCGTCGTCGTGCTCACGATCGGCGCGGGGCTGCCGCGCCTGGTCCTGCAGGACGACGTCTTCGCACTGGGCATGGCCCGGCCGGAGGCCTGGTTGGACGAAGACGCGCGCGTGCGCGCCCAGGTGACCCAGATGGACCCGGGCCACTTCGTGATCGCGCTCGGCGACGACGATGAGTCGGCACTGCGCGCGAACGACACGATCTACGCACGGCTCGAGGCCGCCCGGAAGGACGGCGAGCTGCAGGGCTTCCGCTCGCTCCACAGCGCCTTGTTCTCGGCGGACCTGCAGGCGCGCAACCTGGCTGCCGTCGAGGCGCAGCCGGCGCTGGCCGAGCGGACCTTGGCGGCCCTGGAGCAGGCCGGCTTCGTCGCGGAAGCCTTCCAGCCGTTCGCCCTGGCCCTGAACGAGCCCGCTCCCGCCCCGCTCTCCCACGCGGACCTGGCGGCGTCGCCCCTGGCGGATGTCCTGGCCGGCTTCCGCGTGGAAGCGGGCGGGCGCGTCGCGCTGCTCACCCAGCTGCGCGGGGTCTCCGAGCCGGCCGCACTGGCGGCCCGCTTCGCCGAGCTGGACGACGTGCACTACTTCGACCAGCAGGAGTTCCTGCGCGGAATCTACGCAGCCTACCGGTCGCGCACGCTCGTCCTCATCGGAATGGGGCTGCTTGCCGTCGCCGCGCTGCTCTATCTACGCTTCCGACGCCTGCGCCCGACCCTCGCCACGATCCTCCCCGCCGTGCTGGCGGCGGCGCTCACGCTGGCGGTGCTGGCGCTGCTGGGCATCGCCGTGAACCTGCTGCATCTGCTGGGCCTGCTTCTCGTCCTCAGCATCGGAGTCGACTACGCCATCTTCCTCGTGACCAGCGAGTCCCACACGCGCGGGCGAGAAGCGGCCATGCTGAGCCTGGTGGTGGCCTGCCTCTCGACGTGCCTGGCTTTCGGCTTGCTGGCGGCTTCGTCGTTCCCCGCCCTGCAAGCGCTGGGCACCACCACCGGGCTCGGAGTCCTCTTCAGCCTGGCGCTGGCACCGGCAGCCCTGGTGCTGTTGGCGCCGAAAGAGAGCGCGAAGGCATGATGCGCCGGCGCACCCCGTGGCTGGGCGTCCTGCTGCTGCTCGGGGGCTGCCTCTCTCCCCGCTCGCAACCCACGAGGTTGGAGACCGGCTCGATCGAATCCCAGCTCCGCTCGAGCCACGAGATCGAAGCCGACTTCAGCGCCCGGCAGCGCCTGCGCTTTCGCTTCGCCGATCGCGCGGGCTCCATGGATGCCGTACTTCAGGTCCACTGCGGCGAAGTCGTGGTCGTCGCCCTCACGCCCTTCGGAACCCGGCTGTTCTCGATCCGGCAGCGGGGCCTCGTGGTCGAGGTCGAACCCGCCGTGGACGAGAGCTGGCCCATCTCCCCGCTGCGCGTCCTGCTCGACGTCCAGCGCAGCTTCCTGTACCCGCTCGCCTCTCCCCCGCCGCCGGACGGGACGCACTCCGGCCGGGTGGGCAGCGTGGAGGTTCGGGAAGAGTGGCGCGGAGCCCGGCTCGTGGAGCGCAGCCTCACGGAGTCAGCGGACGACCGCTCCGGCCCGTTCGTGGTCCGCTACGACCCGGGAATGGAGCCGGGAATGCTCCCCCCGCACACCCGGCTGTCGAGCGAGCTGCACGGCTACGAGCTCGAGATCGAAACGCACAGCTACAACGCGTCGCGCTGCGCGCAGTAGCGGCTCACTTGCTCAGCTTCACGACCTTTCCGCGCAGCGCCACGTGCACGACCGTGGCGCCGGCGATGCAGCGATACTGGGTGGCGCTCTCGGTCTTCTTGTTCCGGGTGATCGAGACGATGTCGATGATGGCGTTGCCGCCCTCTCGCTCGGCCCGCTGCTGGAGCGACCGGATCGCCGAGATGAAGGCCGTGTGGCAGGACGATTCGTCCGAGCGGAAGACGCCCCGACTCGGGCGGTTCGATTCCCAGGTTCCGATCGTCTTGGCCACGCCCGGGTGCTTCTGGCCCTTCATGTAGAACGGGACGTCGAACAGATTCTGCCCCGCGCTGCTCTCGCGCGCATCCTTCACCAGGAAGAAGTGCTCGGTATTGCGCGCCGAGGCCGGCAGCGGCGCCAGCAGGATCGAAGCAAGCGCCAGAACCGACAGGGTCGCCCCTGAGAACTCACTCAGCATCCGGGTCATGAAACCATCCTCCGTTTCGCGTCGGGCCTGCCCTAGGGCAGGAAGTACGAGACCCCGAGCAGGAACAACACGTCGTTGATTCCGTCGTTGGGGGTCTCGATGTCCATGTTGGAGATGTGCTGCCAGCGCACCTCCGTGGAGATCGCGGTCCGGTCGGAGACGAACCAGTGTGCGCCGGTGCCGAAGCCGACGTTGAAGTTGAAGCCGTCGGACTGGCGCTCGAGATCGAAGTCCAGGTTCACGACGCCGAAGTTCGCGTCCAGGTACGGGACCACGCGTTCCCAGCGCAGGAAGTTGTAGCGGAGCGTGGATCCGGCCCCGCCGGCGAAGCCGGACCGGGGCTCGGTGTTCCAGAGCAGCGCGCCCTCGAAGAGGAACTCCACGTTTCCGCGCAGCCAGGAGTCCCCGAACAACGGGTCGGTCGCACTGATCCCGAAGCGCGGGATGGCTTGCCAGATGCGCACGTCACCCAGCTCCGCGCTCTTGTCCCGATCCTCCTCCGACCCGAAGCGGAAGCCGTAGCCGTAGCCTCCCAGCAGTGCGACCTGCATGGCGCCGCGGGTGAAACGCTGGCGACCGGGCGACGCATCCTCCTCCGCTGCCGCAGGCAAGGCCAGGCCGGCGCAGAGGCCGAGCGCGGCTGCCAGCGCGAGCGGCCGGGAGCGCGGGAAGAGCTGCGTCATGACGCCTGCAACGTCGGGTCGTGTCCGCTCGCCGGGCGCACGTGCTGCCAGAGCGGCCCGTGGAGACCGGAGCGACGCAGGCGGCGAAACAGGCGCTTGTCGAAGTTGATGCCCAGGGGCGGAATGCTCCAATGGGGGTAGGCGTCCTTGTGCTCGAGGATTCGCTCCTCGATGCGACTGCGAAGCGCGGCCCGCTCTCGGCGGAGCACGGGATCCAAGGCCTCGAAGTCATCGATCCAGATCATGATGATCGCACTGAACGGGTCGAGGTCCACGACAAAATCCAGAGTCCGGTCTACGTGCTCGAGCGTTTCACCCTGAGTCCCCAGGATGAACGTGTGGCAGTCCGGCACACCGGCCGCATGGCAGATCTCATGCAGGTTCCGGATGTCATCCACACTGAAGCCCTTGCGGAGCCGATCCAGGATCTCGTTGCAGCCCGAGTCGGAACCCACCTCCATGCCGGCGCAGCCCGCCTCGGCGGCCAGCTCGGCCAGCTCGCGGTCGAAGCCCAGGGGATTCGCGTAGCAGGTCCACGGCACCGACCAGTCGCGCCGGATCAGCTCGCGGCAGACATTCTTGGCGTGGGTCTTCGGCAGGTTGAAGACCGAGTCCACGATGAAGAAGTGGCGCGGCGCAGGATCGGACTCCAGGGCGTGGAACATCTCGTCCACCACCGCAGCCGGATCGCGAACCCGCCCCACCCTTCCCTCGATCGTCGGGTAGGTGCAGTACTCGCAGCGAAGCGGACAGCCGCGCTTCGTCTGGATGGAGTCGATCCCGTAGCGCTCCAAGTAGCGGGGATCGACCAGCGTGCGGTCGGGGGGCGCCAGCGCGTCCATGTCCAGGAAACGCGGCTCGGGAGGCGTCGAGACCACTTGGCCATCGACCCGGCGGTGGAGATTGCCGATCCGATCGAGGCCCTCGCCGCCGGCCTCCAGCGCCGCCACGAGCTGCGGAAACGCCCGCTCGCCTTCCCCGGAGATGGCGAAATCGGGCCTCAGCCGCTCGGCCAGCTCGCGGGGCATCACGCTCAGCCCGCCGCCGCCCAGAACGATGGGCGCATCGCTCGCCTGGCGCACGGCGGCAATCAGCTCCGTGTAGTAGGTGATGCTGTCGTGGATTCCGGAGTAGTCGTTCGCCTGGATGTTGCGCAGGCCGACCGCCACGAGATCCGGCTCCAGCTCCGCGAGGCGCGCCCGCAGCGCGTCGAACGGCTTCGGCTCGAAGCACAGATCGATGAGCTCCTTGCGATGGCACGCCGGCGTAGCCGCCATCACGTACAGGAGGCCCAGCGGGATCACCGCATCCGGCAACTTCTCGCGATTGCCCGATACGAACGCGATCTTCATCGAGAGCCCGGTTCCGACGGCCAGCAGCGCATGCCGGGCGGGAGTATCGCACGGCCACCAGGCTCTGGCCGGTTGCTCAGCGCGGCGTCTCGGCGATGAATGCCTCGATGGTGGCGGCCAGGGCATCCGGGGCGTCGATGTGGACGTCGTGGCTGGCGCCTTCGAAGGCGACGAAGCGGGTGTCGGGGATGCGCGAGCTCAGGCGGCGGCCGGCCTCGATCGAGATCGAAGCGTCCAGGGTGCCGTGGGCCTGGAGCACGGGCGCCTGGATGTCCTGGTAGGTGCCGGTCAGGAGGCGGATGCCGTCGAAGGTGTAGGTGCGGCGGATGTACGCCAGCAGTCCCTTGCGGGTGCCGCGGATCGAGTACGCGTACGCCAGGCGGCGCTCGTGCTCCGGCGAGAAGATCGCGCTGAAGATCCGCGTGCGGCCCATCTGCAGCTCGCCCAGGCCGGGGACGAAGGGGATCCACTGCATCGGGTCCATGGCGATGCCGTTGCCCACCAGGACCACACGCTCCACGCGCTCCGGGTTGTCCGCCGCGGTGACCGCGGCGACGGTGCCGCCGATCGAGTGCCCCATCAGCAGCGCGACGCGCTCGATCTCCAGGGCGTCCAGCACGTCGACGACCTGACGCGCCCAGAGCGGGAAGCCGGTGCCGAGCCCGTGGTCGCGATCGCTCAGGCCGTGGCCGTAGTAGTCGAAGGCGACCACCCGGTAGGAGCGCGCCAGCCGCTCGGCAAAGCCCTCCTGCCAGTCGGCCACGCTGCGCCCGGTTCCGTGCACCAGCAGGATCACCGGGCCCTCTCCGACATCGAGCATGTGCACGCGGCCCGAGCGCGTCTGGAGGAAGCGCGCCTCCGGGTCGGTCGGCGCGGTGGCGCGCTCGATGGGCTCCTGGCGCCGCGCGAGCACGATGCCGACGACGAAGACGACGGCCAGCAGTGCGGCGATGGCGACGGCGATCCGGGCGAGGGTCTTCATGGCCGTACCGAGGGCGTAGCCAAACGCGGGCATCGATGCAGCCGCAGGAATGCTCGATCGCAAGATATTGAATTAGAAAACTTATTCGATACGGATTGACCAGTCCGTCCGTATCGACTAGTAATCGCGCCATGGCTTCGGAGCTGAGGAAGCAGCGCGACAGCGAGCGCAGGGAGCGCACCCGCCGGGCGCTGTTGGAGGCGGCGGGCAAGGTCTTCGCGCGCAGTGGTTACCACGACACCCAGGTCTCCCACATCGTCGGCGAGATCGGCGTGGGTCAGGGCACCTTCTACCGCCACTTCGACAGCAAGCGCGCCGTCGCCGGCGCGCTGTTCGAGCAGCTGGCCGAGTCGCTGCTGGCCGAGTTCACGCCCATGGACGCGCCCCTGCCGGCCGGCGTAGAGGAGTACCGCGGCGCCTCGGTGGCGGCCGCCCTGCGCGCCGTTCGCGCGCCGTTCGTGCGCTGCGATCGCAGCGCGACCTGGCACTGCTGTTCCTGCGCCAGGGCTCATCCATCGACGCCGCGTTCGATGAGCAGGTGAGCGCGGTGCTCGACCGCTTTGCTGCGCTGGCGCAGTTCCACCTGGACCGGGCCATCGCGGGCGGCTTCGCCCGCCCGTGCGATTCCGCGGTGGTGTCCCAGGCCATCGTCGGCATGGCGCTGCGGCAGCTCGACCTGTGGCTCGTCGGGCGACTCGACGACCGCCAGGTGGAGCACGCCGCAGGCGAGCTGGTGGAGTTCGCCTTCCGGGGCTTCGGATATCGTGGAGAAGAGAAATGACGCTGTCGATCGCTGTGGCCGCTCTGCTCGGTGTCTTCACCTGGACGTTCATGGAGTACGTCATCCACCGCTGGCTCGGGCACGATCCCCGCTTGCGGCCCAATCCGTTCGCGGCCGAGCACGTACGCCACCACGGCCAGGGCAACTACTTCGCGCCGGCCTGGAAGAAGGCCGGCTCGGCGGTCGCAACCACGGCGCTGCTGCTGGGGCCGGCCGTGGCGATCGCCGGCGGGGCGGCGGGGGTCGGCTACGTCGTCGGCTTCGTCGGCATGTATCTCGGCTACGAGGTGATGCACCGGCGCGAGCACACCCACCCGGGCATCGGCCGCTACGCGCGCTGGGCGCGCCGCCACCACTTCCATCACCACTTCACGAATCCGCGCTCCAACCACGGCGTGACCACGCCGATCTGGGACTGGG
>CAMYOO010000074.1 GCA_947260035.1 uncultured delta proteobacterium | reverse complement strand
TCGCCGGAGGGCATGCCGGCCAGGCGGACCAGGGCCATCTCCAGGACGGCGTAGGGCTGGGGGGCCCAGGCCAGGTCTTCCTGCTCGCGGAGCAGGGCGCGGAACATGCGGCGCAGGCGCGGCTCCTCGGAGGTTGCGGCCAGGGCGCGCAGCTCCTCCAGCTCTTCCTCGCCTGCCTCCACCAGCCCGGCGTCGGGTGCGACGCGCAGCACCACCAGGTCGCGCAGGGTCTGCAGGAGCTCGCCGCCCAGCCGCCGGGGATCGGTGCCCGCCTCCGCGGCGCGCCCGCAGGCCTCCAGCGCGGCGGCCGCCTCTCCCTCCACGCATGCCTTGGCGATGGCCAGCAGCATGCGGCGGTCGATCAGGTCCAGCAGGTCCGCCACCTGGGCGTCGTCCACGTCACCGCCGCCCGCCGCCAGCACCTGGTCCAGCAGGGTCAGGGCGTCGCGCAGGGAGCCCTGGCTCTCGCGGGCGAGAGCGCCCAGGCTGGCCTTGGAGAGCGAGACGCTCTCGGCCTTCGCAATCTCCTCCAGGCGCGCCACGATCTCCGGCGTTGCGATGCGCCGCAGGTCGTAGCGCTGGCAGCGCGACACCACCGTGAAGGGGATCTTCTCCGGGTTGGTCGTGCAGAAGACGAACAGGCTGCGGGGCGGCGGCTCTTCCAGGGTCTTGAGCAGCGCGTTGAAGGCCGCGGTGGAGAGCATGTGCACCTCGTCCACCACGAAGATCCGGTGCTTGCCCGGCGCTGGCGCGTAGCGCACCGCCTCGATCAGCTCGCGTACGTCGTCCACGCTGGTGCGGCTGGCCGCATCGACTTCCTGGACGTCCGTGGAGCGTCCCTCGGCGATCTCGGCGCACGAGGCGCAGGTTCCGCAGGGGGTCTCGGTGGGGCCCTTCTCGCAGTTCAGGCAGCGGGCCAGGATCCGCGCCAGCGTGGTCTTGCCCACCCCGCGCGGGCCGCACAGCAGAATGGCGTGGGGCACGCGGTCGGTTCGGATCGCGTTGCGCAGCGGCGTGGTGACGTGCGCCTGCCCGAAGACGTCGTCGAAGCCCTGGGGCCGCCACTTGCGTGCGAGAACCTGGTAGCTCAACGGGGGGTCGTCGACCTCGCTGGACTGGGTTGAGGCGCGACGAGGATAGATCGCAGGGCACCCCCACCCGCCTCGGGACCTCCGCTACCGCTGCTTCCTTCCGGACCTGACGGAGTTCACGGGTGCCGCCGATCGGGCGGGACCCTGCGATCCCGCCTCGCCGCGCCGACCGAAATCTACCACACGCCCGGGAGGGTCCCCGCACCGCGAGCCCGTCTCGGGCCGGGCGATCAAGACCGCACGAAGATCGCCCGATCCAGCCTGCCTGGAGCGGACGGCGCCCCGGCTCGAGCCCCGGCACATCGTGGAGACGGTGGAGATTCCCGGCTGGCGCATCGCCGAGCGCTTCCCCGAAGCGGGCCTGGCGCAGCTGTGCGGGCACCTCCTGGCCGTGGCCCAGCGCGCCCAGGAGCGCGCCCGCGAGATCGCCGAGCCCAACCTGCCGCTGCGGATCGCCGCCTGGATCCTGATCGGCGTGGTCGCGGCCGGCTTGCTGATCACCCTGGGTCGGCTCGAGGTGCCCGGCCGCAGCATGAACGTGGTGGACTTCGTGGCCGTGCTCGAGTCTGGGATCAACGACGTCGTGCTGATCGGCGCTGCGGTCTTCTTCCTGTTCACCGTGGACGTGCGCCTGAAGCGCCGCCGGGGTCTGCGCGCGCTGCACGAGCTGCGCACCATCGCCCACATCATCGACATGCATCAGCTCACCAAGGATCCGGAGCAGCTTCTCTCGGGCTCCCAGGCGACGAGTTCCTCACCGCGCCGCGCGATGAATCGGGTCGAGCTGGGGTGCTACCTGGGCTACTGCTCCGAGATGCTGGCGCTGACCGGGAAGGTGGCCACCATCTACGTCGCCGAGTTCGACGACCCGGTGGTGCTGGACGCGGTGACCGAGGTGGAGAACCTCACCACCGGGCTCTCGCGCAAGGTGTGGCAGAAGCTGATGGTGCTGCACCGGGTCGGGGCCTGAGGCGCGGGCCCGCGAGCGATCCGCCGATCCTTCATCACCGGCAGGGCATGGGTAGCGGGGACGCTTCTTCCGCTCCGTCCAGTGGGACCGCTGCTCCGGCGTCGGGGCCAGCGCCGCGTCCAGCTTGCTCAGCGCCTGCTCCGCCTGGGCGGGTCATCTGCGTCCTCCATTGGGCCGGAGGCGGGTACCGGCGCGGTGGCTTGCGGTACGCAGGTAGCTGGTTGCCCCTGGCCCTTTCTGGCGCGAAGTCCCAACGAGGCGCCTCGACGGCTCTTCCCGCGGGGGCCGAGCGCGTCTCCTGCTGGCTGGGGCTACGGTCCAGAGCCGGGTGGTAGAGTGAGCGGTCTTCGAAGGGGAGAGCCATGGGCGCACTCGAAGGGAAGATCGCGCTGGTGACCGGCGGCGCGCGGGGAATCGGCCGCGGCATCGCGCTGGCCCTGGCGCGGGCGGGCGCCGACGTGGCGCTGGCGGACGTGGATCGGATTCCGGGCGGCGCCCAGCAGTACGGCGAGGAGTCGGTCAGCGGCTTCGCGCGGGCCAAGGAAACCGCTGTCGAGATCGAGTCCCTGGGCCGGCGCTCCCTGGCGATCGCCGCCGACGTGACCGACAAGGCCGCCGTCGCGAGCATGATCGCCGAGACGGACGCCGCCCTGGGCGGCCTCGACATCCTGGTCTGCAACGCGGGGGTGGTGAGCGTGGCGCCGGTAGAGACGCTGGACGAAGCTACCTGGGATCTCACCCTGGGCGTCAACGTCAAGGGCGTGTTCCTCGCCTGCCAGGCCGCGATCCCGCTGCTCCGCGAGCGCCGGGGCAGCATCATCAACATCGCCTCCATCGCCGGCAAGAACGGCGTGCCCGGAATGGCGCACTACTGCGCCTCGAAGTTCGCCGTGGTGGGCTTCACCAACGCCCTGGCGCGAGAGCTGGCCGGCGCGGGCGTGCGCGCCAACGCGATCTGCCCGGGCATCCTGCGCACCCAGATGTGGGACTACCTCTCCGACCAGGTGAAGGCGCCCGGCGAGTCGGTGGAACAAGCGTGGGAGCGCACCGTGAAGAGCATGATCCCCCTGGGCCGGCCACAGACGCCCGACGACATCGGTGCGCTGGCGGTGTACCTGGCCGCCGCGCCCAACGTCACCGGCCAGGCCATCAACGTGGACGGCGGGATCGAGCTGCACTGAGCCCCGACGGGGCGAGAGGGAAGCATCGGATGGACCTGACACGCGACCAGCTGCTGGGCGCCTATCGCACCATGCGCATGATCCGCTCGTTCGAGGACAAGCTGGACGAGCTCGTGAAGCTGGGCCAGCTGGGCGGCTTCCTGCACCTCTACGCCGGCGAGGAGGCGGTGGCCACGGGCGTGTGCTCTCACCTGGGCGACGGCGACGTGGTCTGCTCCACGCACCGCGGACACGGGCACTGCATCGCCAAGGGCGTCGACGTGGGCGGGATGATGGCCGAGCTCTTCGGGCGCAGCAGCGGCGTCTGCAAGGGCAAGGGCGGTTCCATGCACATCGCCGACGTGGACAAGGGCATGCTCGGTGCCAACGGCATCGTCGGAGCGGGAATTCCGCTGGCCACCGGCGCCGCGCTCACCGCCAAGCTGAAGAAAACCGGTGGCGTGGCCGTGGCCTTCTTCGGCGACGGTGCCTCGAACCAGGGGCAGTTCCACGAGTCTCTCACCATGGCGTCCAACTGGAAGCTCCCGGTGGTCTACGTGGTGGAGAACAACGGCTTCGGCGAGTTCACGCCCACCGAGTTCGTGGTGCCGGTGAAGGACATCGCCGAGCGAGCGGTCGCCTACGCCATGCGCAGTGAGATCGCGGACGGCATGGACTTCTTCGACGTCTACGAGAAGGCGGGGCAGGCGATCGCTGCGGCGCGAGCGGGGGAGGGCCCGACGCTTCTGGAGTGCAAGACCTATCGCTTCCGCGGACACTTCGTGGGCGATCCGCTGGTCTATCGCTCCAAGGAGGAGAGCGAGGACTGGATCCAGAACCGCGACCCGCTCCCGGCGATCGAGGCGCGCGTTGTGGAAGCGGGCCTGGTGGAGGTGGACGCGCTTCGGCGCATCGACGGCGAGGTGGCCGAGGCGCTGGCGGCGGCCGTGGAAGCAGCCGAGGCGGCGCCGCTGCCCCGAGCCGAGGACGTCCTCAGCGACGTCTACGTGGAGGCCTGACCGTGGCACGGGAGCTCACGCTGGCGGCTGCGATCAACGAGGCGCTGCACGTGGCGATGCAGGCCGATCCGGATGTGATCCTGCTGGGCGAGGACGTAGCCGGCGGCGGTGAGCGCGAGGGCGACCTGGACGAGATGGGCGGTGTGCTGGGCCTCACGCGAGGGCTGGTCAAGGCCTTCCCGGATCGCGTGCTGGACACGCCGATCGCAGAAATGGGGCTGCTCGGGACGGCGGTCGGCGCGGCCGCCACCGGGCTGCGTCCCGTGGCGGAGCTGATGTTCAACGACTTCATCGGCGTGTGCCTGGATCCGCTGCTCAACCAGGCGGCCAAGCTCCGCTACATGTTCGGCGGCAAGGCCCGGGTGCCGCTGACCGTGCGCACCTGCACCGGCGCCGGAATGCAGTCCGCGGCCCAGCACTCCCAGTCTCTGTACGGCATCACCACCAGCATCCCCGGCCTCAAGACCGTGATTCCCGCCACTCCGGCGGACGCCAAGGGAATGCTCCTGGCGGCCATCCGGGACGACAATCCGGTGGTGTTCTGCGAGGCGAAGGGCGTGCTCGGCGTGCGCGGCGACGTGCCCGAGGGCGACTACGAGGTGCCGCTGGGCGTGGCGGCGCTGGCGCGGGAGGGAAGCGACGTCTCCCTGGTGGGGATGGGTGCCACCGTGCACATGGCCTTGGAGGCTGCGGCGATCCTGGAGGGCGAGGGGATCTCGGCCGAGGTGCTGGACCTGCGTTCGCTCCAGCCGCTGGACGAAGAGGCGATCCTGGCGACCCTGGAGAAGACGGGCAGCCTGGTGGTGGTCGACGAGGCCACGCCCCGTTGCGGCATTGCCAGCGACGTGGCGGCCCTGTGTGTGGATCGGGGCTTCGACTTCCTGAACACGCCGGTCCGACGCGTCACGGCTCCGCACACGCCCGTTCCCTTCGCGAAGGTGCTGGAAGACGCCTGGCGCCCCAGCGCCCAGGACGTGGTCGAGGCCGTGCGCGGCCTCTCGTAGGAGCCCGACCCAAGATGGGGCACACCGTCCGGACGCCGATCCATCCGCGCTGGCTGCGTGGCGCTCCTTGCGCCGTAGCAACGGCTATGGCCCAGTCGCGCGCCTTGCCAGCGCGGCGTCTCGACGCCCGGGCCGGCGCGCCCCATCTTGGGTCGGGCTCCTAGCCCGCGGATCCGGAGCAACCGTGGCGACTCCCGTGCGCATGCCCAGGCTGGGGATGACCATGACCGAGGGGACGGTCGTGGACTGGCCCGTGCCCGTGGGCGAGCGGGTCGAAAAGGGCCGGACCGTGGTCGTGATCGAGTCGGAGAAGAACGAGGCCGAGATCGAGGCCACGGCGTCGGGTTTCTTCCGCCACGTCTACGTGGAGCCCGGTGAGACCGTGCTGTGCGGGACGGTGCTGGGCGCCATCACCGAAGCGCCCGATGAGCCGTTCGACGTCGAGCTCTTTCGCCGCGAGAACGACCTGGCGGAGCCGCAAGCGACCGCTGCGCCCGTCGCCCGTGCGCCCCAGCCGGCCACGGATCGGCCCGTCGCGGCGCCGAGCGGGCGGCGGACCCCGGTGGCTCCCGCGGCCCGGGCGCTGGCGCGCAAGCTGGGCTTCGACCCGGCCGAGATCCCCGGCACGGGGCCCGCTGGTCGCGTGACGAAGCAGGATGTCGAAGCCTGGGCGGCACAGCGTGAGACCCTGGTCGAGGCGACGGATGGCGTGCGGCTGGAGGTTCCGGCGCAGGGGCAGGGCGAACCGCTGCTGCTGCTGCCGGGCTTCGGCAGCGACGTCTCGTCGTTCTCGCTCCAGGTGAGCGCGCTGGCGATGCGTCGGCGCGTGCTGGGCGTCAACCCGCGCGGCGTGGGTGTGTCCGATGCGCCGGCGCTCGATGTCTACGATGTGGCCACCGCCGCGGACGATGCCGCCGCCGTGTGCCCCGAGCCCGCGCATTGGGTCGGCGCCAGCCTGGGCGCTGCCGTCGCATTGGAGGCGGCGATCCGGCACCCGCAGCGGGTGCGCTCGCTGGTGCTGATCACCCCTTTCATCGAGGCGATGTCCCGGCTGACCGCCGTCACGGATGCGTGGTGCCGCGTGGCGGGCGAAGCCTCTGCCGAGACCCTGGCGCGCATGCTCCTGCCGTGGCTCTTCTCCGGGCGCTTTCTCGCTGATGCGAAGGCGCGCGAGCGCACCCTGCGAGGCCTTGCCGCCTCCGTCGCACGCGTGCCGGCTCCTATCCTGGAGCGCTCGGCCGCCGGGCTGCGGGCCTGGTCGGGTTCGCGCCGTGACGCGCTGGCGGGGATCGACGTGCCGACGCTGGTCCTGGTGGCGGGGGGCGACCTCCTCACGCCGGGTGGCGAAGCGATCGCGCAAGCCATGCCCAACGCGCGCAGCGTCGTGGTGCCAGGCGCCGGGCACGCCCTGGCCATCGAGGCGTCGGATGCGGTGAACGAGGCGATTGCCGCGCACCTCGCTTCCGTGGGCCGCTGAGTCCGGTGGGCGAGCAACAGCAGCCCAACGCGGGCGAGACCCTGCCGACCTACGTGAAGGCCGGCTACGCGCTCGGCGATCACTCGATCAACGTGCAGCTCGCCGCCATGTCCCTCTTCTACCTCTTCTTCCTGACCGAGGTCGCGGGCCTGCGCCCTTCGTTGGCCGGGGCGGTGATGCTGGTGGCGCGCATCGTGGACGCCGTCAGCGATCCGGCCATGGGCCGCCTCTCCGACCGCACGCGGCTGCGCTGGGGGCGCCGTCGCCCCTACTTCCTGATCGGGGCCATTCCCTTCGGCCTCACCTTTGCGGCGCTCTGGATGCCCATGCCCGGCGCGCCGGACAGCCTGAAGTTCCTGGCCTACACGTCGATCTACGTCCTCAACACGCTCTGCTCCACGGTCCTGGCCGTGCCCTACATGGCGTTGTTGCCGGAGCTCGCTCTCGACTACCAGGAGCGCACCTCGGCCAACACGTACCGGTCCATCGGGGTCGTCGTCGCGATCCTGCTCACGGCGGTGGGCGTGCGGCCCCTGGTGCAGACCTTCGGCGGAGATGCCGCGGCATGGGCCAGCATGGGCGCGGTGTTGGGCGTCTGGGTGGCGCTGCCCTGGTTCGTGGTGCACCGGGTGAGCTTCGAGCGGCCCGGCTTTCGCCGCGAGACGGAGACGAGCTTCCTGCAGGGGCTCGGCCACCTGGCCCGGCACCAGTCCTACCGTCGCTTGTGCGGTCTCTTCCTGGCCTCGCGCATCGCGGTCGACGTGGTTGGCGCCATGCTGCTCTTCTACTTCACCTACTGGATCGGGCGCGCCGGCGACTTCCCGCCCGCGCTGGCGCTGATGCTCGTGGTGGTGGTCGTCACGTTGCCCGGTTGGCTGCGCGTGTCTCGGCGCTTCGACAAGCGCGGCGTGTTCATGTTGGGCGCGGCTTGGTGGATCCTCGTGCAAGTGGGGATCCTGACGCTCGGTCCCGACGATTCGCGCTGGCTCGTCTTCGCCCTGATGGGCCTGGCGGGCATCGGCTACGGCATGGCCGACATGATGCCCTGGGCGATGCTCGGCGACGTGATCGACGACGACGAGCTGGCCAGTGGGGAGCGGCGCGAGGGGCTCTACGCCGGGCTCTTCACCTTCCTGCGCAAGCTCGGCGGTGCAACCGGCGTGGCGCTGGCAGGGGTCGTGCTCGACGTGGTGGGCTTCCGGCCGGGCGTCGAGCAGAGCGACGCGGCGCTGCTTGCGATCCGCGGCCTCACGGCGCTGGTGCCTGCCGTCTTCCTCGTTGTCGCCATCTTCGTGGCGCGCGGCTACCCGATCAGCCGCCGCCGCCACGCGGAGATCCTCGAGCAGCTCGCCGCCCGACGCCAGACTGAGGCGGGGAGTCGGTCCGTTTGACGATCGCCAGGCGCGAGAGTACAACCGGTGGCGGGATCACCATGGACTGCCACCGCGCAAGGCTTGCGGCCACCTACTCCATCGTCGCTCGAGATCCGGAAACCGGCGAGCTCGGCGTCGCCGTCCAATCGAACTACTTCTCCGTGGGGACCGAGGTTTCCTGGGCCGGGCCCGGCGTCGGCGCCATCGCCACCCAGTCCATCGTCGAGGTGTCCTACGGTCCCAAGGGGCTCGAGCTGCTGGCGAACGGCCTGCCGGCACAAGAGGCGCTCGAGAGGCTGGTGGCCCAGGACCCGGGCGCAGCGCTGCGCCAGGTGGGGATCGTCGACTCGGAGGGTCGGGTGGCCGCTCATACGGGCGGCGCCTGCGTGTCGGCCTGTGCCCACGCCTTCGGTGACGGCTACTGCGTGCAGGGAAACATGCTGGCCTCGGACGCGGTCTGGGAAGCCATGGGGCCCGCCTTCGAGAAGGCGGAAGGCGACCTGGCCGAGCGCCTGATGGCCGCGCTCGAGGCTGCGGAGCGGGCCGGGGGCGACGTGCGCGGCCGGCAGAGCGCCGCGTTGCTGGTGGTGTCCGGCGAGCGTCCGGAGAATCCCTGGGAGGGGCGCCGCATCGACCTGCACGTGGAGGACGACCCGAGCCCGCTCGAGGAGCTGCGTCGTCTGCTGACGATTCGCCGCGCCTATGCGCTGTTCGAGCAAGCGAGGGCGACGATCGGATCGGGTGACGTGGACGCCGCCCTCGAGCTGGTGACCCGGGCTCGCGAGCTCCAGCCCGAGAACGTCCAGTTCGCCTTCTGGACCGGGGTGGCGCTGGCCAATGCCGGCCGCAGCTCGGAGGCTCGCCGTTGGCTGAACGAAGCCTTCGCCGCAGCCGAGACCTGGCGGGAGTTGGCGCGGCGGCTGTGCGACGTGGGCATCTACTCGGGTGACCCGGATCTGATCGACTCATGAGTGTCGAGCTGCCTGCGCGACGCGCAGAGCAGATCACCGCCACCGCTGTGTTCGCGGATGTGGTCGGCTTCAGTCGGCTCTCCGCGCAGGGCGGTGCCGAGGGCGCCTATCTGGCGGTGACGCATCTCCTGCGCCTGCTCGACGGCATTGCGCGCAAGCACGGAGGTTCGGTCGACAAGTACCTGGGCGACAAGCTGATGGCCGTCTTCGGCTATCCAGTTCCCCTGGAGCGCCCGGAGCGCGCGGCGGCCGCCGCCGCTCTGGAGATGCGCCAGCGCGTGCTCGACTACAACCGCGAGGCGGACCTGGCGGTGCCCTTTCACATCCACATGGGCATCAACACCGGCGAGCTGATGGGCGGCGACATCCGTGGACCCGTGGTGCGGGAGTTCCACGTGCTGGGCGACTCGGTCAACGTGGCCGCGCGGCTCAACGCGAAGGCGCCGGATGGGGACATCTGGGTCGGGCTGCGCACCTATGAGGCGGCGAAGGACGACTTCACCTGGGATGTGCTGGAGCCGCTGCACCTCAAGGGAAAGAGCAAGCCGGTTCCAGCCTTTGCGCTGAAGTCGGAGCGCGGCGCCGCGCCGCGCGGTCGTCTGGGCTTCGACGAGCGGGCGTTCTCCGAGCTGGTGGGCCGCGACGCCGAGCTCTCGCGCCTGCGCACTCGGGCGGGCTCGCTGGCGGACGGCCGCGGTGGCGCCGTGCTCGTGCGCGGGGAGGAGGGTTGCGGGAAGTCGCGGCTGCTGGCGGCACTGGGCGAGGCGGAGGAGATCGAGAAGCTGGCGGTCCTCCAGGGCCGGGCCTCACCCGTGGAGCGCGCCGGCCGCTTTGCGGCTTTCGCCCGGGTCGTGGCGGGCTGGGCGGGGATCGATGCCGACGCCGAGCCCGGCGAGCGGGCCGCGCAGCTGAAGCGCGCTGTGGAGCGCCGGCTGCCCGAAGCGCCGGCAGAGGCGGTGGAGCTGCTGGGGCGGATCCTGGACCTGCCCGGCCTCGGTGAGCCGCGCGTTCCCGGCGTGGCGGCCGAGAGCGTCGAGGTCGTGTGTGGCCTACTGGCGTCCGCCGCGCGCGAGCGCCCGCTGCTTCTCGTCCTCGAGGACGTGCAGTGGCTCGACCCGAACTCGCAGGCGTTGCTGGAGCGTCTGCTCCCGTTGGCCGCCGAGGTGCCGCTGCTCCTGTTGCTGACCGGCCGGCCGGGGCAGGAAACCGCGCAGCTCGCCGCGGCTCTGAAACGGCAGCTGCCGGAGTGCCAGGAAGCGCTGGACCTGGCTCCCCTGGAGCCCGCCGCTGCGCGCGCGTTGGTGGCGGCGGCCCTGGGCGACGACGCCGACGAGGAAACGCTGCAGCTCGTCCTGGAGCGGGGCGGGGACCTGCCGGGCCCGCTGCTTCTGGCGGCATTCCTGGCGCCGGCGCTGCGCTCCGAGCGCGAGCAGCAGGCGGACCGCGCGGAGCGCACCACCGAGGCGGAGCGGCGCCGGGCCGCGGTGCTCTTCGCGGACCTGTCGGGATTCACCGCCATGACGGAAAAGGTGGGCGCGGAACGAGCCTACCCGGTCGTGGCCGCATGCCTCCAGATCCTGGACGACGTGGCCCGGTCCCACGGCGGAACCGTGGATCACTATCTCGGCGACTGCGTCATGGCGCTCTTCGGCGTTCCTCACGCCATCGAGGACGCGCCCCGCGCCGCGCTCAACGCCGCCATCGACATGCGCCGCCGGATCCGAGCGTTCAACGATGCCCACGACCTGGCGGTGCCCGTCGACGTCCACACCGGCGTCGCCACGGGCCTGGGCATCGCGGGTGACATCAGCGGGCCGTTGATTCGCGAGTTCGCGGTGATGGGTGACCATGTGGATCGCGCCGACGAGCTCTGCCACGCCGCCGAGTCCGGTGAGATCCGTCTGGACGACGCCACCCACCACGCGACGCAAGAAGTCTTCACGTTCGCGGATTCGGAACAGCTGGCGCTGCCCGGAAGCGACGCTCCCCAGGCCACCTTCGACCTTCTGTCCACCGCGCCCCGATTGCACCGGGCCCGGCTGGGCGCGGAGCGCCAGGTGTTCTCGGAGCTGGTGGGTCGAGAAACGGAGCTGGAACGATTGCGCGAGGGCCTCGCGGCCTTGGAGCAGGGCGAGGGAGGCGTCGCCAGCCTGGAGGCCGAGGCCGGGCTCGGCAAGTCGCGCCTGCTGGCGGAGCTGCGCGGCGGCGATGAGGCTGCCGTGTGGCTGGAGGGGCGCGCGCTCTCCAACGGTCGCAACCTCAGCTATCACCCGATCGCGGATCTGGTCCGCTCGTGGGCGGGGATCGACGACGATGATGATGAAGACCGCGCGCGCGGCAAGGTCGACGCGGCCGTCGCCGCGCTCCTCCCGGACGGCGTGAGCGATACCGCGCCACTGCTGGCCAACCTGCTCGGCGTGCCCCTTGCGGAGGAGGAACGGCAACGGCTGGACGTCATCCAGGGCGACGCACTCGAGAAGATGATGCGCGGCGCCATCGTCCGGCTGCTCCGAGCCGCCAGCGCGCTGCGCCCGCTCGTGGTGGTGATGGAGGATCTTCACTGGGCGGACCTCTCCACGATCGAGCTGGTGGAGTCCCTGCTCCGCCTGGCCGGCGAGCAGCCCATCCTCTTCCTGAACGTCTTCCGGCCGGGCTTCGAGGACACCTCGGAGCGCGTGGTCGCCTTCGCGCGCGAGCACCTGTCCGAGCGCCTCTTCGAGGTAAGCCTGGAGCCGTTGGGGGCGGAGGCGGCCCGGGCGCTGGTGAAGAACCTGTTCCGGGGAGGCGACATCCCCCAGACGACGCGAGCGGCCATCGAGGAGCGCGCCCAGGGCAACCCCTTCTACATCGAAGAAGTGGTGCGCACGCTCGTGGACGCCGGAGCCGTCGAGTTCCGCGAGGGCCGCTACTACGCAACCGAGAAGCTCGAGTCCGTGACGATTCCCCACACCGTGCAGGAGGCGGTGATGGCGCGCGTGGACCGGCTCGACCTGCGCCGCAAGTCCGTGCTCCAGGCCGCGTCGGTCATCGGAGGAAGCTTCCACCAGGAGGTGCTCGAGTCCATGCTCGAGGATCCGGAAGAGGTGCCCGACCTGTTGGCGGAGCTCGAAGAAGGCGAATTCATCGTGCCCTCCGATCGCTCCGCCGGCATCGAGTACGCGTTCCGACACCCGCTCGTCCAGGAGGTGACCTACGACGCCATCCTGGCATCGCGGCGCCAGGAGCTGCACCTGGACGTGGCGCGGGCCGTCGAGGTGCGGCTCGCCGCCAGTGTGCCCGGGTACTACGCCATGCTCGCGTATCACTTCAGCATGGGTCGCGACGTGGAGCGCGCAGAGGACTACCTCTTCCGAGCCGGCGACGAGGCCGCCCGGACCGCTGCGTCCAACGAGGCGCTGCACTTCTTCCAGGAGGCGTCGGCGCTCTATTCCGAACTCCACGGCGAGGGGGGGGATCCCCAGAACCGCGCACGACTGGAGAAGAGCCTCGCCATCGCCCTGCTGAACCGCGGGCGGCTCATCGAGGCGGTGGAGCACTTCGATCGCACGACCGAGCTCCTGGGGGCGCCGGCGTCGCGTCGCCCGGTGTCGATGGTCGCGGGCTTCCTGGCCAACCTGGTCCGCGTTCTGATCGGTCTCTATCTCTCGGGCGGGCGGCGCCGCCGCGCCGCGACGCCGCAAGAGCTCGAGCTGTTCGACGTGATGTTCAAGCGCGCGATCGCCCAGTCGTCGTCGGCGCCCACCGCATTCCTGGTGGACTGCATGGCGCTGCTGCGCCGT
>CAMYOO010000073.1 GCA_947260035.1 uncultured delta proteobacterium | reverse complement strand
CGTGTCGAAGCGGGCCTGGATGGAGATCCCCGGCCGCGGGCCGCGGATACCGATCCGCCAGGGGCGTCCCGGACCCTTGTCCCCGGCCGCCATCAGGTCGCCGCCGGCCTCGACGAAGACGTTTCCGAAACCGCGCTGGGCCAGCACCGCGACACCACGGTCCACCACGTAGCCCTTGGCGATGCCGTCCAGGGTGATGCTCAGGTCGGGCCGGCGGCTCTCGACGCTGCGGCCACGCACCTGCAAGGCGCGCTGATCGACCCGCTCGAGAACCTCTTCCAGCGCCGCCGGCCCGGGAGGCCCCGCGCCCCGGTTGAGCCGGTTCCGGTACAGGTCCAGCAAGGGCTGGATCGAGACGTCGAACGCGCCGTCGCCCAACCCGTGGATGCGGTCCGCCAGGCCCAGCACGTCGAGCAGCGCCGGCGAGGCCTCTGCGAGGCGTCCATTCGCGTTGAGGCGCCCGACCTCGCTGTCGGCTCGATAGCGGCTGAGCAGGGCCTCCAGCTCGGCCATCCGGGCCAGGGTCGCGTCGGCTGCCGCCGTGGCGGCGTCGCGGTCTTCGCCGAGCACCGTCAGATGGACGCGGGTGCCCATCAGGATGCGGGAGCGCTCCACGGGCCCCGCACGTCGGAAGGCGCCCAGCCCCCAGGCCGCGCCGGCGGCGCCGCCCACGGCGAGGATGCGCAACGCGTCGCGCCGGGTGATCGGCACCCGCCACGCCGCTCCGCTCCCCGTGCGAGTCGCGTCGCTCACCCGCCTCCTCTCATGACGATATCGGTCCGCGGCTGCGGCCCGACAAGAGCGTAATTCAACCATCAACCGGCGCCGCGCGCACGCCGGCGGACCCGGGCTGCGGGCCCCTCACTCCCCCTCGGAGGTCAGCGCCGCATGCGCCGCAGCCAGCCGCGCAATCGGCACGCGGAAGGGCGAGCAGGAGACATAATCGAGCCCCAGGCGGTGGCACAGGGCGATGCTCTCCGGGTCGCCCCCGTGCTCGCCGCAGATCCCCACCGGGAGATCGGGCCGGACGCTGCGTCCGAGGGCGATCGCGGTCTCGATGAGCTTGCCGACGCCGTCGGGGTCGATCGTGGTGAAGGGGTTCGCCGGCAGGATGCCCTCCTTGATGTACTGCAGCAGGAAGCCGGACTCGGCGTCATCCCGGGAGATGCCGAAGGTGGTCTGGGTCAGGTCGTTGGTGCCGAAGGAGAAGAACTCGGCGGTCCGTGCCAGCTGGTCCGCGGTGAGCGCCGCCCGCGGGACCTCGATCATGGTGCCGAACCGGTACGGGACCTGGAGGTGCTGCTCCTCCAGCACCGCCCGGGCCTCCTCTTCCAGCGCCTCTCGCTGCTGCTCCAGCTCGTTGACGTGCGCCGTGAGCGGGATCATCACCTCCGGCTTCACGTCGATGCCCTCGCGAACGCACTGGCAAGCGGCCTCGATGATGGCCCGCACCTGCATCCGGGTGAGCTCCGGAATCTGGATGCCCAGCCGCACGCCGCGCGTACCCAGCATCGGGTTGGATTCGCGCAGCGCCTTGACCCGCTCGAGGAAGTCCTGCTTGGTGCGGATCTCATCCAGCGCCTCGTCGATCTCGCTCATGGTGTGCATGTGCTGGAGCTGCACCTTGAGATCGGCCAGATCCTGGATCAGCTCGTCGTAGGAGGGCAGGAACTCGTGGAGCGGCGGATCCAGCAGCCGGATGATGACCGGAAGCCCGTCCATGGCGCGGAACAGCGACGCGAAGTCGTCCCGCTGCATCGGCAGCAGCTCGGCGATGGCGTCCTGCCGCTCGCTGGGCAGCTTGGCCAGGATCATGCGCTGCACGGTCCCCAGCCGCTCGGGGTCGAAGAACATGTGCTCAGTCCGGCACAGCCCGATGCCCTCGGCGCCGTTGATCAACGCTCGGTTGGCATCCTGCTCGTAGTCCGCGTTGGCGCGGATGCCGAGACGCCGGAACTCGTCGGCCCACGAAAGCACCTTCAGCAGGTAGGGGTTCTTGAGGTCCGGAACCACCGTGGGCAGCTGGCCGGCATACACGGTCCCGTGGGTGCCGTCCAGGGAGAGCCAGTCGCCCTCCTTCAGGACATCCTCGCCGACGCTCATCTCCCGCTGCTCCACGTCTACGTGGAGCTCTGCAACGCCCACCACGGCGGGCTTCCCGAACTGTCGCGCGACCAGCGCCGCATGGCTGGTGCGACCGCCGCGCTCGGTGAGGATCCCCTGCGCCGCGAGCATCCCGTGGACGTCGTCGGGCTTGGTCTCGGGACGCACCATGATCACGTCCTTGCCTTCCTTCGACCAGCGCTCGGCGGTGTCCGCGTCGAAGGCGATGATGCCGACGGCCGCACCGGGCGAGACGTTCAGGCCCGTGGCGATGGCCTTCTGGCTCTTCATCGCTTCGGCCTCGAGCTGCGGGTGCAGGAAGAAGTCCACCTGATCCGGCTGCACGCGGAGGACCGCCTCCTCGCGCGAGATCAGGCCCTCCTCCGCCATGTCCACGGCAATGCGGACCTCGGCCTGGGCGGTGCGCTTGCCGTCGCGGGTCTGAAGCAGCCAGAGCCGACCGCGTTCGACGGTGAACTCCATGTCCTGCATGTTGCGATAGTGGGATTCGAGCCGGCCGGCGATCTCCGCGAGCTGGCGGTAGGCCTCGGGCAGCTCCCCTTCGAGCTCTTGAAGCGGCTGTGTGGCGCGGATCCCGGCCACCACGTCCTCGCCCTGGGCGTTCATCAGGAAGTCGCCCTCGAGCTCCGGCTCGCCGGTGGACGCGTTTCGCGACATGAAGACGCCCGTCGCCGATCCTTCTCCCATGTTCCCGAAGACCATGGTCTGCACGTTGACGGCCGTGCCCAGGTCGTGGGCAATGCCCGCAGCGTTGCGGTAGTCGATGGCGCGACGGCCGTTCCAGGAGCGGAACACGGCCTCCGTGGCGAGTCGCAGCTGCTCCAGCGGGTCGCTGGGGAACTCCTCGCCGGTGTAGTTCCGCACGATCTCGTGGAAGCGCGCCGTGACGTCGCGCCAGTCGTCGCCGCTGAGTTCGGTGTCGGTGTTTACCCCGGCCTCCTCCCGGCGCTTCTCGATCACGATCTCGAAGACGTGGTCGGGGATCTCCTGCACCACGGATCCGAACATCTGCACCAGGCGACGGTAGAGGTCGTAGACGAAACGCGGGTCGTCGCCTCGGGCCACCATGCCCTCGGCCACCTCGGCGTCGAGGCCCAGGTTCAGGACCGTGTCCATCATCCCCGGCATGGAGAACTTGGACCCCGAGCGGCACGACAGGAGCAGCGGCTCGCCGGGATCGCCGAAACGCCGGCCGGTGGCCTTTTCGATCGCTTCCAGGCACGCGAGCTGCTGCTCCCAGAGCCCCGGAGGGAACTCCTGGCCGCCGGCCAGGAACGCGTTGCAGCCCTCGGTGGTGACGGTGAATCCGGGCGGAACGGGAGTGCCCAGGCGCGTCATGTCGGCGAGGTTGGCGCCCTTTCCCCCCAACAAGGCCCGGACGGCGTCCCAGTCGCCCCCGACGCGGCTTTCGGCCAGGTCGACTTCGTCGAACAGGTAAACGTACCTGGGCGCGTTCTGGGGTGAGTCTGCTGCCGGGGACATGGGATCTCCTTCGACCGCGCGGCGGGTGACGCGGATTGTCGCCATTCTGCTTATCTGTAGCGGTATGCTCGGTCGGCTGGCCGACATCGAGCAAAGGCAGAAGAGGATAGGGTATCTGTTCGGGGGGGTGAAGCCATGCCGGAAGCGGCGGGACAAGGGGGCGGATCGCTCGTCATCGCGAGCAACCGGCTCCCCTTCGACTACGACCGCGGTCCGCACGGACTCGAGCGGCGGCCCTCACCCGGAGGTCTGGTCTCGGCGCTGGACCCGGTACTGCGCAAACGGGGCGGCTGCTGGATCGGTTGGCCCGGCAGCGGCGTCCGGCCCGGGGACGACGTCCAGGGTCCGGACGACCCGTACCGCATAGTCCCCATCCACCTTGATGACGTGGAAGTCGAGCGGTACTACCGAGACTGCTCGAACCGCTCCCTCTGGCCCCTCTTCCACTCCCTGCCGGGACGTGCCGCCTTCGACCCCGAGAGCTGGGACGTCTACCACCGCGTCAATGCCCGCTTCGCCGAATCCCTGCTGACCGAGGTGAACGACGGCCCGCTGCTGTGGGTGCACGACTACCACCTCATGCTGGTGCCGGAGATGGTCCGCGCCGCGCGCCCCCAGCGCACCATCGCCTTCTTCCTGCACGTCCCCTTCCCTTCCTACGACCTCTTCACCCTGCTGCCCCGGCACGAGGAGCTGCTGCGGGGAATCCTGGGCAGTCACCTGGTCGGGTTCCAGATTCCAGGCGACGTGAAGAACTTCCTGGAGTGCGCGGAGCGCTGCCTCGGCGCAGAGGTGGATCGCAGCGCCGAGAGCGTGCGCTTCGAGGGACGCACCATCCGCGTAGGCGCCTTCCCTATCGGGATCGACTACAGCCGCTTCGAAGCCTTCGCCTTGAGCGCGCCGGCTGCGGCCCAGCGCCGCGAGCGCGTCATCCTGGGCGCCGACCGCCTGGACTACACCAAGGGCATCGCCCAGCGCATCCAGGCCATGGAACGGCTGCTGCTCCAGCACCCGGAGCACATCGAGCAAGTCACGCTGGTTCAGATCGCCGTGCCCAGCCGCTGCCAGGTGGCCGAGTACCAGGAGCTCAAGTGCGAGATCGACGAGCTGGTGGGCCGCGTCAACGGGCGCTTCGCCACGGCCAGCTGGTCGCCGATCCAGTACCTCTACCGCTCGATCGGCCATGACCGCCTCGCCGAGATGTACCGGGACGCGGACGTTGCGCTCGTCACACCGTTGCGCGACGGTATGAATCTCGTGGCCAAGGAATTCGCAGCCTGCCAGGTCGACGATCCCGGCGTCCTGGTCCTCTCCCGCTTCGCCGGCGCCGCGGACGTCATGGCCGAAGCGCTGCTGGTGAATCCGTACGACCTGGAAGGCACCGCTGAGGCGCTGCACCAGGCGCTCTGCATGGACGAGCCCGAACGGCGTCGACGCATGACGGCTCTGCGCACACGCGAGGCCGAGAACGACGTGCATTCGTGGGTGGACACGCTCCTTCGCACCGCAACGGAGAGCCGCCGTGGATGATCGCGGGGTGACCGGACCGGAACGCAAGCGGCCGCGCCGCGGCCCTGCAGCTTCAGCGAGCCCCCGACCCCGGAAACGGGCCGTGCCCGACGGCGGTCGCCGGGCCGAGGGCATGGTCGACGTGGGTGCCCGCAGACGCAGCCGCACCCGCACCCGCAGCTCGACACTCGAAGGATCGGTCCATCCCGATTTCCTGCCGGTGGCCGAGGCGCTGCGCCGCCAGGTGCAGAGCTATCCCGGCGGCGCCGCGGTTTGCGTCTATCACGAGGGTGAGTGCGTCGTCGACATCTGGGGCGGCGTGCGCAGCGCCGAAGGCGAAGCCTGGGAACGCGACACGATGTCGCCCAGCTTCTCCACGACGAAGGGCGTGGCCTCGACCCTGATGCACATCATGGTGGACCGGGGCCTGCTCGACTACGACGACCCCGTCTGCACCTACTGGCCGGAGTTCGGGCGCGCAGGCAAGAAATCGATCACGATCCGCCATGTCCTGGCGCACCAGTCGGGCCTCTATCACATCCGCCAGATGATCGATGATGCGCATCGGATGCTCGACTGGGAGTACATGATCCACGCCATCGAGCGCGCCCGTCCCGTGCACCGACCGGGCGCCCGCACCGGCTACCACGGCCTGACCTATGGCTTCCTGGTGGGCGAGATCCTGCAGCGGGTCACGGGACGCCCCTTCTCGCAGCTGGTGCGGGAAGAGATCGCCGAGCCCCTGGGCCTGGACGGCATGTACGTGGGCGCTCCCGAGGGTGTGCTGCACCGCGCGGCCGACCTGCTCTGGCCGGAGCCGGTGGTGGGCCGCACGCTGCCCCACTGGATCACCCGCTCGATCACCGACACCCTGGGCACGCTGGCCAAGATCGGCCCTGCCATTCGCCTGCCCGGGTTCCAGTTCGACGTGGGCAGCCTGCTGGACGCCCTGGCTCCGCGGGGCATCGGCTCCTTCGACTTCGGCGCCAACGATACGCTGCGGGTGGCGATCCCGGCAGCCAACGGCCTGTTCACGGCCCGATCCCTGGCTCGGATGTACGCGGCCCTGGCCGAAGGCGGCGAGATCGACGGCGTGCGCCTGCTGTCCAGGAAGACCCTGGAACGCGCCACCGAGCCCCAGGGCGAAGGTCGCCGCCGCGCCGTCATGCCCTTCGACATGCGTTGGCGGCTCGGGTACCACGGCGTCGCCACCACCCGTGGCATCCCGCGCCGGGCGTTCGGCCACTTCGGCTTCGGCGGCTCCGGCGCGTTCGCAGCGCCCAGCCGCGATCTGGCGGTCGGCATGATCGTCAACAGCGGCATGGGCACGCCCTTCGGCGACGCACGCATTGCGCGCATCGGCGGCGCGGCCCTGGACGGCGTGGATCGGCGCCGCGACGACGGCAGCTCCTGGCGACGCACCGCCCGAGGCGTGATCTCGTTCCTGAGCCCGAGCACGGCTGCTGCGCTCGGCCCGTCCGACCGCGACTGAGCAGCCGGCGCACACCTACTCGGTCCCGACGCGCTCCAGTAGACGGGCGTACTTGAGCAGGTGGTCCACGCCCAGGAACTCGCTGCGCACGCGTTCGTGCGCGGCCTGGCCCAGCTCGGCACGGCGCTCGGGCGAGGACAGCAGGCTCTCCAGCACGTCGGCGAAGGCGGCCAGATCGTAGGGATCCTTGAGCAGGATGCCGCTCACACCGTCTTCGATCTGGTCGTTGATCCCGCCCACGCCGCTGGCCACCACGGGGCGCTGCTTCCACATGGCCTCGGTCACCGTCAGACCGAAGCCCTCGCGCAGGCTCTTCTGTACGACGATCGCTGCGTGGCGCTGCAACGCGTTGACGATGGCGGCGTTCTCCTCCACGTCGGCTGTCGGCAGGGACACCAGGTGGACGCGGTTGCGCACCGCGCGGGGAAGCTGACGCCAGGCCTCGACGACCGACTCGAAGACCATGGCGCCCTCGGGGTCGTCGGTGACCGCCGAGACGTCGGGTCCGGCCAGCACCAGGTCGGCCTTCCCGCCGTCGCCGCGGCCGCACATCAGGCTGAAGCCTTCCATGACGCCCCGCATGTCCTTGAGCGGATCCCAGCGCGAGACCTGCACGATGAGCGGCGTATCCCAGGCGGGCGCGCGGCCCAGACGCACGACCTCGGCGCGGCGCCCCACACGCCCGGGCGTGCCGTCGTCGCGCCGGAAGCCGTGATCGGCGTCCTCCGGAGGCGGGCCCTCGACCAGCCCCGTGTGCACCAGGATCGTGTGGATGGCCGCCTCGCTCAGCTCCTGGTTCTTGGCGGAGAAGGCGTCGATGCTGGGGGTGATGATCTCCGCCTTGCCGTGGTCGCAGATGGCGGGGATGTAGCTCTGGCGCGAGAAGACATAGGCCTCCACGGACTCCAGATACGGGCGCAGGAACTCCCAGCCCAGCTCCACGTGTTCGTTGACCGTGTCGCTGCCGATGTGGCAGCGCCAGATCAGGTGGGCTCCGGAGTTGCGCAAGGCCGGCGCTATGCCCGCCGTCTGGGGGTCGTGCAGCAGCACCACGTCTCCTTCCCGAACCAGGGACGCGAACTCCAGCGCGGCCCCGCGCAGGGAGTTCTCGTAAATGCGCCGCTCCTCGTCGGCCAGGGGCGACCCATCGCCCGCGGAGCCGTGCAACGCGTGATGCAGTCGCTTGGTGACCCGGAAGAAGTCCGGCTCGCCGCCGATCACGAGCCAGCGGCTGTCGATTCCGACGCTGCGCGTGTAGCCCAGCAGGGACGGCAGCATCTCGGCCACGCCGCCGCCCACGGCGGTGGAGTTCACGTTCCAGACCACGTGCTTCGAGAGCCGGTCGCGGGCCTTGCTGGCCACCTTCACGGCCCTGCGCATCTCGTCGCGCGGCAAGACCTTGCCAAAGCGCTCCAGGGGATGAACCCCGACGCGGACTTCCTGAAGCTTCGTCACGGCGCATCTCCCTCGGCGACTGGAGCGGGCAGAGCATACGCCACGCAGGCAACCTCTGGCTCCATGCAAAGTGTGACAAATTGCCGCGCTTTGGGCCGTCATCTGGCCGACAGCGTGATAGCCTCCCGCTGGGAGGACACGCACATGCTCGGCTTCATGGATCGCCTCGCACCCCAGGTCTGGGCCCTGTTCCGGATCGTCACCGGCCTGCTCTTCCTGTGGCACGGCACGTCCAAGCTCTTCGGCTTCCCGAAGGCGGCGTCGGCGGAGGCGCCGGCATTCGTGCTGTACGTCGGAGGTCCGATCGAGCTGGTGGGCGGCATCCTGGTGATGATCGGCCTCTTCACCCGGCCCGCGGCCTTCCTGTGCAGCGGCATGATGGCCTCCGCCTACTGGATGGCCCACGGCACCAAGGCGCTCTTCCCCCTGCTGAACGGCGGCGAGCTGGCGATCCTCTACTGCTTCGCGTTCCTGGTCATCTCCGCCCAGGGCGCGGGCATCTGGAGCGTGGACGGCGCCCGCGGCTCGGGCGCCTAGGGGACCTGCACCGACACCTCGCCGCTGCCCGCCCAGCCGTAGCGGACGGCGCGCGCCTGCAGCTGCGTGTCCGGCGGCGCCTCGACCGGCTCCGTGTAGAGCCGCCAGGGGCCGCCGCCCAGGCGAAGCTCCAGGGACGCGCCGGGCGTGGCGCACTGCAGCGCGAACCGGCTGTCGGCGTCGCGCTGCCAGGCGGGGTCGGCCGTGACCGGCTCGCGCCCGTCCGGCCAGAAGCGGCGGCGGAGCTCCTCTTCCGGCAGCAGGCCCAGGTCGCCGGACGCCTCCAGCCAACGGTCCAGCTCCGCTCGCATTCGCGCCAGCACCGCGGCGAAGGACGGGTCGCCGGCCAGGTTTCGAAGCTCGTGGGGATCGACCTCGGTGTCGTAGAGCTCCTCAGGATCGCGCCGCGCGCGGAACCAGAGCGTCGGCGCACCCTCGAGGCGCTGCTCCGCGGCCAGCCGGCGCAGCTCCTGCATCATCGGCATCTGGTCCCGGAACGCCAGGTCGCGCACGTAGGGGCGCTCGGGGTGCCGATTGCGGATGTACTTGAAGCGCCGGTCGCGCACGGCGCGAACCGTGTCCGACTGCTCGTCCATGCGATCGCGGGCTGCGTACACGTAGCGGGGCTCCGGCTGCGCGTCGCGCCCCAGAAGAACGCGGCCGTGCATCGGACGGGGCACCGCCACGCCGGCCACGGACAGGAAGGTCGGCGCGAGGTCCACGCCGCTGACCAGCTCCTCGTCCACCGCACCCGCCGCGATCCGGCCCGGCCAGCGCACGATGAGCGGCATCTGCAGGCCCGAGTCGTAGAGCCAGCGCTTCGCGCGCGGCAGTCCATCCCCGTGATCGGTGGTGAACACGACCAGCGTGTCGTCGGCCAGACCGTCGGCCTCGAGCCGCGCCAGGATCTCTCCCACCTGGCGGTCCATGCGCGCGATGTTGTTGTAGTGGCGCGCCAGATCGGCGCGCACGGTCGCGGTGTCGGGGTCGCGGCGGGATCCGTCTGAAGCACCCACGCGCGATGGTTCCGGATCCGCATGGGCGCCAGCAGGATCTGCGTCCACGAACGGAAGCGCCAGGTGGGCCAGACCTGGCTCTCATGGGTGGAGAGCAGCGTGTGGTAGACGAAGAACGGCTGACCCGGCGCGCGGCCACGCCAGTCTTCGGCGCGCGCTTCGTCCCAGATCGAGGAGGGACCGCCGAAGACGCCGTCCGGAAAGTCCCGGCTCATCTGATAGTCGGTCTTGCCGTTGTTGACCGTGTAGTAGCCGGCCGCGCGCAAGAGCTCCGGGAACGCCTTCCAGTCTGCCGGCGGCACCACGGCGTAGCCGCCATGGCCGGCGCGCATGTGACCCGCACCCCAACTGTTCTGATGGACGCCCATGATGATCGCGGCTCGGCTGGGCGCGCAAACGCCCGCCGTGGTGAACGCGCGTGTGTAGCGCGCGCCCTGGCGGGCCAGGCGATCGATGCTGGGCGTGTCGGCAACGGCGTCGCCGTAGGCGCCCAGCCGGGGGCTCAGGTCCTCGGCCACGATCAGCAGGATGTTGGGCCGCTCGGCGCCCCGAGCCGGGAGCGCCGGGGCCAGAAAAAAGACGGTCAGCAGCCCAGCCAGCCGCAGCCGCGTCATCCCAGGAGCTTGCCCAGGGTCTCGCCGGCCAGGGCCACCGCGTCCAGGTCGTGGCCGTTGGCCGGCAGGTTGACGATCACTCCGTCCACGCCCACGTCCAACACCCGCGTCTGAAGGGACTCGCAGACGCTGTCCGGGTCGCCCAGCAGGATCGCGCGCGACAGGTTCTCCTTCACGTGATCGGGCAGCGTGTTCCAGTCCATGCCGCGGCGGGCCAGCAGGGCATTGCGCTCGGCCTCGGCCTGCTCGCGCGTGGGCGCCAGCACCAACGAGGTGAGCCAGGACACACCCACCTCGCTTCGCTCACGGCCAAGGTCCGCGCAGTGGCGGTCCAGCGCCGCGAGCTTGCGCGGGATCTCGTCGACCGAGCACGCGAGGTTGCTCTCGTCCGCGTGCTGGGCCACCAGCCGCAGCGTGCGCCGCTCGCCGGCACCTCCGATCAGGATGGGCGGACCACCCGTCTGGAGCGAAGCGGGCCGGTTGATGGCGGCCTCGCTGCGGTAGAAGCGCCCGTCCACGCTGGGCTGCTCGTCGCGCAGCATCGGGCCGATGATGCCCAGCGCTTCCTCCAGCCGGTCCAAGCGCTCGCCCAGCGGCGGGAACTCGAATCCGTAGCCGCGGTGCTCCTGCTCGAACCAACCGGCACCCAGGCCCGCCACGGCCCGCCCGCCCGAGATGACGTCCAGGCTGGTGACGATCTTCGCCAGCATGGCGGGGTTCCGGTAGGTGTTGCCCGTCACCAGCGCGGAGAGGCGCACGCTCCTCGTGCGTGCCGCCAGCGCGCCCAGCAGCGTATACGCCTCCAGCATGTTCCACTCGGGCGGCCCCAGCATGGGCAGCTGGTAGAAGTGATCCATCACCAGGACCGTGTCGAAGCCGGACGACTCGGCGCGTTCGGCCATGGAGGCCACGCGTTCGAAGAGCCCCTCGTCCTCTACGCCCGGGTAGGTGAAGTTGGGAATCTGGAATCCGAGTCGGGTGTGCCGTCCGGTCATGGGTCCTCCACGGGCGCTCGTCCCGAGCCCTAGTCTACATTCATCGGTCCCATGGGCCCCGAAGGCGAAGATCGTTCCCTGCTCGCGCGCCTGCGGCGCGCCCGCGCCGAGGACCCGACCGCATTCGCCGTGCGCGGGGTGCTGGTAGCGCTGCTGGTGCTGCTGATCGTCCGCATCGCCTTCGGGGCCAATCCGTGGCAGGACGGCGTGGCGCAGCGCCTGGCCGAAGGCCACAAGCTGCGTCCGCTCGACTACGCCCGGACCTGGGGCTGGTGGACCGCGGCCGGCATCGCGCCGGTGCTGGCCCTGGCGCTCGCCAGCGTGCCGCGTTGGCTGGTACGAGACGAGGCTCCCCACGTAGAGCGCTTTGCGCGTCCCGGCCGTGCCGGTCGGGCGCTCCTGGCCGTGACCGCGGCCGCGATGCTGGCGGGCGCCGTCCTCGCCCTGCCGCGCATGTCCCAGAGCCTGTTCGAAGACGAGCGCTACAACGTGCGCTGGTCCATCGACGGCTTCTACCACCGCGACGGCGCCGGCAAGCTGCGCTTCCACGAGCCGAGCTGGGTCGACACGCTCTGGTACTACGAGTGGCCCAACAACCACGTCCCCCACACGATCCTGGCGCGAATGTCGGTGAAGACCTGGCGCGCCGTGGCGCGCCCGGCCCACCGACTGGTCAGCGAACCGGCGCTGCGGGTGCCGGCGTTCCTGGCGGGTCTCGTCTCGATCGGCGGCATCGCGCTCCTGGGCTGGCGCTTGGGTCATCCCGTCGCCGGTGCGGCCGCGGCGTGGCTCCTGGCCGTCCACCCCTGGCACGTGCGCTACGCCAGCGAGGCGCGGGGCTACTCACTCGCGCTGGCGCTGGTGCCGCTCTCACTGGTCGCCCTGTTCCGGGCCCTGCACCGGGGCAGCTGGCGGCGCTGGGCGCTCTTCGGCGCCGCCCAGTTCCTGCTGCTCTGGACCTACCCCGCCACACTGTGGTTTGCGATCGTGTTCAACGCAGCCGCAGCCGTCCAGATCTTCAGCTGCCACCGCGACACAGCGGCGCTGCGCGGGCAGCTCACGCGCTGGCTGATGGCGAACCTGACCGGCGCCCTGCTCTGGATCCGGCTCATGGCGCCGAACTTGGCCCAGCTCGCCGAGTACCTGAAGACCCCCGACCAGGAAGAAATCGACATGCGCTGGCTCCAGGACGTGTTGAGCTTCCTGTTCGCCGGTGCGCCGTGGGGACGCCCCACTCTCAACGAGAAGTACTTCGAGCTGAGCGACCTGGCGGCGAACAGCCCTGCGC
The DNA here is from genome assembly GCA_947260035.1 of uncultured delta proteobacterium. Lineage (GTDB taxonomy): Bacteria > Myxococcota_A > UBA9160 > UBA9160 > JAFDET01 > JAFDET01. The sequence goes on along the minus strand of CAMYOO010000073.1, from coordinate 10,841 downwards.
TGGTCTGGGGCTTCGCCGCCGCGCTGCTGGCGCTGCTGCTGGTGGGGCTGGTGCGCCTGCTGGCAGCCCGGGGCCCGGCGGCGATCAGCGCCGGGGCCCTGCTGCTGGCGCCGCTGCTCATGGTCGCCGCGGGCACGCGGGGCGACGCCCACGTGCATCCCCAGTACCTGACCCTGGCGCTGCCCGGCCTGGCGCTGTTCGTGGCCGTGGGGCTCCAGACCCTGACCCGAACGCTCGGCCCGCGCGGCGCCGCCGCAACGTTGACGGTCGCGATCGTGGCTTACGCCGCATTCACCGCCACCCAGCGCCACGAGCTGCGCACCCGCTCGATCCAGCCCTTCCGCGAGTCCGTGGAGCTGACGCGTCCGACCCTGGATCCGCGAGCGCCGGAGAACGCGGACATCGTGACTGCCACCTTCAGCTTTCCCGCAACCTACTACGACCCGCTGGGGGAGCGGGTCCCCTCCGCGAAGCGTCTGAGGCGGATGATGCGGGAAGCCGACGACGCCGGCCGGACGCTCTTCGTGAACCTGGGGCGCCCGGGACTCGCGGCGCGCCGTCAGAAGGAGTTGACGGCGCTGGTGCGCGACCCGGAGCTCTTCGAAGAAGTGGCGTTCCTGCCGGGCATCCTGTCGCGAGGCTCACGCCAGGTCTTCCGCTACCGGGGGCGCCACGCGGAGGAGACGCTCAGCGACCCCGGGTGAGCCGACCCACGTCGATGAAGCGGCGGATCTTGCCCTTGCTCTTGAGCGGCGTCCCGTTGGCGTCCCAGAACTCGATGCGGTTTCCGGTTCCCGTCTGCGCGTTCACGATGACGTCGCTCACGATCAGCAGATCCCGCGGCTCCGGCACGTCCTTCCATCCCTTGTACCACTCGCCGGTCAGCTCGTGATCCTCGCTCCAGCGCTTGTTGTGCCAGATGATCTTCCACAGCTCCTCCTTGCGATCGAACGCGAAGGAGTACATGGCGGTGAGCGTCTGCTTGTCGAACCAGATGTCCTTGTGGTGGTACGGATGGTCGTCGTTCTTGGGGACCATGCGGATCTTGACGGCCTTGCGCAGCTCCCAGCGATCGTCGGCGAAGGAGAGTCCGTAGGGGCCGAAGTTGTGCTCCTCCGCATACGGGTAGCCCTTCACCTTGGTGTTCATCGGGCCGATGATCCAGCGCTCCTCGAGGCAGGTCCACTCGTACTGGGGAACGATGCCGTTGAAGCTGCGCAGGTCGTCCATGGTGAAGTCGGTGCCCGAGATGGCGTCCGTGCGCTGGGCCGCGGAGATGCGGCGGACGCGCCTCAGGGTCGGCAGGTAGACCCAGGTGTCGTCGTTCTTGGCCTGGCTGCGCGGCTTGTCCGAGTCCTTGTAGCGATAGGTGAGGAGCTTGATGCCGCGCGCGTCGAAGGGTGCCTCCACCGAGGGGCCGCCGGCGCCCTTGCGGCGCTCCTTGCGGAAGACGTCGCCGCCGTTCTTCTCGAGATACTCGGGCTCGGAGCGGTGGGAGAGCTTCACGCCCTGGGCGGTGCCCTTGTAGTAAAGCGGGAGCTGCTCGCCGCGATCCCAGTAGGAGTAGAAGAAGCTGGCGCCGCCACCGCCGCCACCCCACTGGTAGTCGTGGTTCCACATGATCTTGGCCCCGGCCTGAGGGTCGCCGGTGCAATCGATCTCGTCCATGGGAAAGGGCTGGCCCGCGGTGTAGTTCTCCAGGCTGTCGTCCGGGCCAAGGCGAGCCTGGCCGCGGAACTTCTCGGTGGCGTCCTGGTACACCTTTGCCGGGCTGTAGTCCGCCTGGGTGGGTCCGATCTCCAGACGCATGCCTTCGTAGAAGAAGAAGTCCCGGTTGTCCCAGAAGTGCCGGGGCAGGTAGGGCTTGAGGCGATCCACCTGGTCGAAAACGATCTCGTCGCCTTCGCTGAAGCCCGGGTCGCCGGGCCCGGCGTCTTCCTGGGCGACGGCGGCCCCGGCCGGCAGGAGGCAGAGAAGCAGCGCTAGGGGGAGGAGCGGTCGGATGGGGGCGCCTCTGCAGGTGAAGGGGACACGGACGTATAGTTGGGGCGATTTGTCGCCGCAACCGGCCAAGGCCCCAGCGAAGCGGCGCATTGAGACCGCACCGCAGCGGGGCTAGGATCGTGCTGCTCGTCTCCCCCAAGGACGCAGGAGGGGGACGTGCAGCTTCCCACGAACCGATGCCTGGCGCTTGCGATCTGCGTGAGCGCACTGCTGGGCGGAGCAGCCCGGGCCGAGACCCGGGTCGAGGGCGCCCGCGACCTGATCGGCCAGGCGCCGCTGGACCGGCCGCCCGTGGTGCTCGTCTACGACTTCCACCTGGCGGGCGCAGAGACCGCCGACCCGGAGCTGGTGCGCACGGCGCGGAAGGGTGCGGAAAGCCTCTCGCAGCAGATCGTCGAGGATCTCGGCAAGCAGGGAATCCCGGCCCGGCGCGCCGGCCCGGCGACGCCGGTGCCGGTGAACGCGTTGCTGATCCAGGGCAGCATTCCGCAGCTGAACCAGGGCGACCGCCTGGAGCGCACGGTGATCGGGATGGGCGTGGGCGCGGCCGAGATCCGCACCCGCTTCGAGATCTCCCAGCAGACGCGCATCGCGCAGCGCCTGCTCTGGCAAGCCGACACCGTCACTCACGAGGGCGAAGGGAAGCCCGGCCTGGGAGCCAGCGGGGCCGCGGCGGCGGTCACCGGACGCACCACGGGGCTCCTGGTGCGCGCTCCTCTCGCGGTGATCCGCTCCACTCCGGTGGAGATCCACACCTACCAGACCGCCAAGATCATCGCCGAGGGCCTGGCCAAGCGGTACCAGAGCAGGGGCTGGCGCTAGGAGCGCGTCCCGTAGGCTAACCTGCCCGCGTGTCGAGCCGGGGCAGACTCGTGCGGTTCACCGCGTTGCTGGCGGTCGTCCTGTGGGCGGCCGCCGCGGCGGCGCAGGAGGTCGCACCCGCCGAGGAGAAGCCGGCGGAGCCGCCGGCGCCCGAGACCATCCCGATCGGAGAGGTGACCTCGAGGGCCTCGACCCTGGAGCAGCGGCTCAAGGGCATCGAGGCGGACCTGGAGAGCGCCGAGACCGAAACCCAGGCTCAGAAGGATCTCGAAGAGGTCGCCGCATCCATCGAAGAGGCCAGCAAGGACCTGGAAGCCGCGTTCGCGCGGGCCACGCAGATTTCCGAGCTCGCCCCGCTCTCGTCGCGCTGGGAAACGCACCTGAAGCGCTTGAATGAAATCGAGGAGACGCTCGCCAGGCGTTCTAGCCAGCTCGACCTGCAGCTTCAGGGAATCCAGGAGACGGCAGAGCTCTGGAAGCGAACCGAAACCGAGGCGCGCGAGGCGAGCGCGCCGTCGGCGGTACGCGCGCGCATCGCGGAGATCCGGAAGGCTCTGCGCTCGTCCGAGGGCGCGATCACGAAGCAGCGGAACGCCGCGCTCGAGCTCCAGTCCAGCGTCGCGACCCTGGTGGACTCCATCGAGCCGGTGCGCGAGCGGATCCGGCTGACCTCGGAGGCCCTGGCGGCGGGCCTGCTGGTGCGACAGGACCCGCCCCTGTGGCAGTCCTGGCCGGGACGGGATCGGTTCAAGGCCGAGCGCCTGGCGGCCGCCCAGACCCTCAAGACGGTCCCGGCCGAGGTCCGCAGCTACGCCGAGCGCAAGCGCGGCCCGATCTTCGCCCACGCCCTGATGATCCTGGGCCTGGCCTGGCTCTTCGTGCGCACCCGGCAGTTCGTCGACGCGCAGCATGCCGCCACCGGCGTGGATCCCGGCGGCGCGTTGCGACACCCGGTTTCGCTGGCGGTGCTCTGGGGGTTCATGCTGTTTCCGGGCCTCCAGCCCGAAGCCGCGATCCAGGTCCGGCTGCCCATCGCGATCGTGGTGCTGCCGTTCTGGTATCGGGTGATGTCGGGCATGTTGCCAGCGGCCCTCCACGGCACCCTGCGCGGCGCCTTGGTGCTGCTCCTGATCGAGGTCGTGCGACGAATCGTCGGCTCGGAGGACTTCGTGGGGCGTGCGACGCTGCTCGTGCAGCTGGTCGCCGCGGGAATCGGGGTGTGGTGGCTGCGCCGACCGGCGCGCCTGGCGCTGATCCCCGCCCGCCTGAGCCAGAGCGGCTGGATGCGCCTGCTGGACGGCTGGCTGCGCCTGCTGCTGGTCTTCTTCATCGCGGGTACGGTGCTGCTGCTGCTGGGCTACACGAGCGTCGCCGGACGCCTCTGCATGCTGGCGGTCACGGGCTCGTTCTACGGCGCGTCGTTCATGGCGATGGTGCGCGTGCTCGAGATGATGTCCGAGCGCTTCTTCGCGGCGAGCTTCTTCGACGGCTTCCCGATGATCCGGAATCGCCGCGCCGCCGTGGTCTCGGGGCTGTCCAGCGTGCTGCGGGTGGGCGGCTTCGGCATGTGGGTCCACCTGGAGCTGGGACGCGCTCAGCTCTGGGAGCCCCTGAGCACCAGCGTCGGCGCGGCGCTCTCCACGCCGCTGGGATTCGGCGCGGCCCACTTCACCCTGGGCGCCATCCTCGCCTTCGTGCTGACCCTTTGGCTCTCCTGGCTGACCGCCCGCTTCGTGGGCGCGCTCCTCGACGAAGAGGTGTTCCCGCGGCTGCGCATGGCGCCCGGCGTGCCGTTCGCACTGTCCCGGTTCGCCCACTACGGCGTGCTGGTGCTGGGCTTCATGATCGCCATGGGCACGCTGGGCTTCTCCCTGGATCGGGTGACCCTGCTGCTGAGCGCGCTGGGCGTGGGCATCGGCTTCGGCCTGCAGACCGTGGTGAACAACTTCGTTTCGGGCCTGATCCTGCTCTTCGAGCGCCCGGTCCGCGTGGGCGACCGGGTCCAGGTCGCCGACCTGCTGGGCGTGGTGACCCACATCGGCATCCGCGCCAGCCGCATCCGCACCTTCGACGGCTCCGACGTGATCGTTCCCAACGGCGACCTGATCGCGTCGCAGCTGATCAACTGGACCCTCTCGGACGCCAAGCGCCGCATCATCCTGCCGGTGGGCGTGGCCTACGGAACGGACCCCGAAAAGGTGATGGAGATCCTGGACAGGGTCGCCCGGGAGAACCCGGAGGTGTTGGCCGACCCGGCGCCGGAGATCCTGTTCCGGGCCTTCGGCAACAGCTCGCTGGACTTCGAGCTGCGCGCCTGGACCGAGAGCGAGCGCGGCTGGAACCCGGTGCGCAGCGACCTGGCCGTGGCGATCAACCGGGCCCTGGCCGAGGCCGGCATCACGATCCCGTTCCCGCAGCGGGACCTGCATCTGCGCAACCTGGACCAGGTACGCGAGGCGCTGGAGCGCAAGTGACGGCAACCCCCGCGCCCTACCGGTTCCACGCCTTCGATGTCTCCTACTTCTCGGCCAAGGTGCGCCCGGCCCTGCGTTACAAGCAGCTCTGGTACGAGGAGCTGCGCGCGGACCTGCGCGAGGTGCAGCGCCGCACCGGGCTGGGCTTCATTCCCATCCTGATCACCCCCGACGACGAGACCTGGCAGGACACCAGCGTGATCCTGGACCGCCTGGAGGAACGGCACCCCGATCCGCCGCTCTTCCCGACCACGCCGGTGCAGCGCATCGCCGCGCACCTGGTGGAGCTCTACAGCGACGAGTTCGCGACGCTGCCCGCCATGCACTACCGCTGGGGCAGCGAGCTGGGCGAGGCCAGCGCCCGCGCGCGCTTCATCGCGATGACCGGGAACGAGGCGATCGGCAACGCCGCAGCGGATCGCATGGCCGCGGCCCGGCTGGGGCTGGGCGCGACCGACGAGACCGGTCCCGCCATGGAGGCTCACGCCCGCGACCTGCTGGATACCCTGAGCACACACTTCCAGGCCCACCCCTACCTGCTGGGCGAACGCATGTCCTTCGCGGACTGTGCGCTGATGGGCCCCCTCTACGGCCACCTCTTCACCGATCTGGTCCCGCGCAAGCTCCTGCTGGAGACGGCGGTGCCGGTGGTCGGATGGATCGAGCGCTGCAACGTCCCCGGCCCCGACGCGCAAGGGCAGTGGCTTGCTGACGACGCGCTGGCCGGGAGCTTCCGCGAGGTTCTGGCCGCCATGGGTCGCGATGCCGCGCCGGTCATCCTGGATGGCGTTCGTACGGTCGAAGCGTGGGCGGACACGCGCCCCGCCGACCTGGAGCGGCTGCCGCGCACGGTGGGCGCATGCGATGGCTCGCTTCGCGGAACGCCGCTGAAGAAGGTGGCCCTGCCCTACTCCCTCTGGATGCTGCAGCGCACCCTGGACGCGTACCGCTCCCTGGCCCAGGGCGAACGATCCCGGGTGGACGCGGCGCTGGCCGGCAGCGGCTGGGAGGCGCTGCTGGCGTACGAGCCGCGCCACCGCCTGACCAAGCGCGGCTTCGAGCTGGCTTTCGAGTAAAGGCCGGGAGGAAGGGACATGAGCCCCGCTTGGGTCTGGATCGGCGCACTGGTGGTCTACGGCGTCTTCTCGCTCTGGTACAACAACTGGAAGGGCCCCCTCAGCGTGGACGAGATCGACAGCTACATGGCGCGCTTCGAGCAGCTACCCGAGGCGAGCCCCGAGCGCCTGGCCACCGCTCGCGCCTTCCTGGAGTCGGACGACGGCGGGGAGTTCTACATGGTGAACCTGATCCGCCTGCACCCGGACCCGGTCGCGCACCCCGACTCCGGCGAGCCGAGCCGCGCACGAGACGTGCTGGGCGCCTACACCGGCTACTTCATGCCGCAGCTCTTCAAGCGCGCGGGACATCCCGCCTTCGCCGCCCCCGCGGCGGGCGGCTACGTCGAGCATTGGGGCGTGGAGGCGGACCCCGGTTGGACGTTCACCGGCATCATCCGCTACCGCAGCCGCCGCGACATGATGATCCTCGCGACGGACCCTCGCTTCGAAAACGCCCACGCCTACAAGATCGCCGCCATCGCCAACACGCTGGCGTTTCCGGCGGCGCCGACGCTGGTATTCATCGGACCGCGCGTCTGGATCGCACTGGGGCTGGCTCTGCTGGCCTCGCTCGGGCACCTGGCCCTGGGCGCCTGGGGCGGCGGCGGCGCCTGAGCGCTCAGCCGCCCAGGCTGGTGCGGATCACGGCGTCCGAGTCCGCCGGAAGCTCGACGAGCAGGCCGTCGTCGCCGAGGATCCAGCCCTCGTCACGCACCTCGGGGACACCGCGCACGTAGATGCGCTCCATGAGGCGCACGGGCGGGGGCGGCGTCAGGTGATAGAAGACCACGAGCTTCGCGCCCGCCTCGTTGGCCACCTCCACCGCCTCCACCGGCGTGGTGTGGTAGTCCGGGATGTCGCTCATGATCTTGGCGACGCGGGGGCGGCCCGCACTCCCGGCCTCTTCGCTGATGATGCCGACGATGTGATTCGCCTGTGCTTCGTGGAACAGGACGTCCGCGTCTCGCGCCGCCTCGACGACGCCCGCATTCTTGGAGGTGTCGCCGCTCACCACCACCGAGCGGCCTCGATAGTCGAAGCGGTAGCCGTAGGCCGGCCGGACCGGAGCGTGGTCCACGACGAAGGCCGTGATGCGCAGCCCGTTCTCCTCCAGCACCAGCCCGGGATCGACGGCCCGCGCCTGCATGCGGCCCACGTCGGGCGGCAGCAGCGCCGCCCCGTGATGGGCGATCCGGTAGCCGGCGTCCAGCGCGTAGGCCTCCTCGAAGCCGGCGACGACGCGCTCCACGCCGGGCGGTCCGAACACGCGCAGGGGGCCCGAGCGCCCGGCCACCCAGGTCTGCAGGTCGAACTCGCCCAGCTCCTGGATGTGGTCCGAGTGGAAGTGGGTCAGCAGGATCGCACCGATCCGGGCGCCGTCGATGCGCCAGCCCGCCAGGCGATTCCAGGAGCCGCGCCCCACGTCCACCACGTAGAAGCGCCCCCCGGCCAGCACCGCCACACAGGGCCCCGCACGCGACGGGTGCGGAAGCGGCCCGGAGCTGCCGCAGAGCAGGACGCGCAGGGCATCCTCCGCGAAGAGCCGATCCGGCGCGGAGGCGAGCGCCCGATCGACGACGCGCCGCACCATGCGATCCTGCAGCGCAGGAATCCGGAACGCGGTTGCGGCCAACATGCCGATACCGAGGACCAGAGCCAGGATGATGAAGATCGCGCGCCGCATGCTGGCCTATCCTAGCGGAGCAACCAACGCACAGGGAAAAGAGTCGCCCCGTGAGCAAGTCTGAGCGAGAGCGGATCCTGATCCTGGGCGCCGCGGGCCGCGACTTCCACAACTTCAATGTGGTGTTTCGCGATGACCCCGACGTCGAGGTGGTGGCGTTCACCGCGACCCAGATCCCCGGGATCGAGGGGCGCCGCTATCCGCCGCAGCTGTCCGGGCCGCACCATCCCGACGGCATCCCCATCCTGGACGAGTGCGAGCTCGAAGAGATCTGCGCGCGCGAGCGCGTCGATCGCGTAGTCCTGGCCTACAGCGACCTCTCCCACGCGGACGCGATGCACCTGGCGTCGCGAGCCCTGGCCGCGGGTCCGGACTTCACCATCCTGGGCCCCGCGCGTACCATGCTGCGCGCCGCCCGGCCGGTGGTCGCCGTCTCGGCGGTGCGCACGGGCTGCGGCAAGTCGCAGACCGCTCGCTGGCTCGCCGGGCACCTGCGCGAGCGCGGCCTGCGCGTGGCCTCGCTTCGCCACCCCATGCCCTACGGCGACCTGACCCGGCAGCGCGTGCAGCGCTTCGAGAATCGCGCGGATCTCGACGCCGCGGCCTGCAGCGCCGAGGAGCGCGAGGAGTACGAGCCCTACATCGAGGCCGGCGCCGTGATCTTTGCGGGTGTGGACTACGCCGCGATCCTGGCCGAGGCGGAGCAAGAGGCCCAGGTGCTGCTCTGGGACGGGGGCAACAACGACTTCCCCTTCCTGGCCCCGGACCTGCACGTGGTGCTGGCCGACGCCCTGCGCCCCGAGCAGCTGGCGACGCACCATCCCGGCGAAACCGTGCTGCGCATGGCCGACGTCGTGGTGGTGAACAAGGTCGACTCCGCCGGCCGCGAGGCCACCCAGCGGACCGTCGACAACGTTCGCGCGCTCCGGCCCGAGGTGCCGCTGGTGCGTGCCGCGTCGCCGGTGCTGCTGGACGATCCCGACGCGGTCCGCGGGCGACGCGTGGTGGTAGTGGACGACGGCCCTACCCTGACCCACGGCGGCATGGCCTACGGCGCCGGCTGGGTGGCCGCGTCCGCCGCGGGAGCGGCCGAGATCGTGGACCCGCGCCCCAACGCCGCGCCGTTGATCCGCGCCGTCTTCCAGCGTCATCCGCATCTGGAGCGCGTGCTGCCCGCCGTGGGCTACGGCCGCGAGCAGCTCGCTGCGCTGGCCCAGACCCTGGACGCGGTGGAGGCCGACGTGATCGTGAGCGGGACCCCGCTCGACCTGGCCCGACTGGTTCCGTTGCGCTTGCCGGTGATCCGTGCGCGCTACGCGTACGCCGACGCGGGAGAACCCCGGCTGGCGGACTTCGTGGAGACGTTCCTGGAGCGCTTTGGGCTCGCTGCCGCGGGGGCCCGCTGAATGCGCGTCGTCATCGCGCTGGGCGGCAACGCCATTGCACGCCGCGGCGAGTCGCTGGACGCGGACGCCCAGCGACTGCGGGTTCGCGAGGCCGCCGGCGCGGTGGCCGACATCGCGCGCGGCAACGAGCTGGTCGTCACCCACGGCAACGGCCCCCAGGTGGGGCTCCTGGCCCTGCAGTCCCAGGCATCGCCCGACGTGGCCCCGTACCCGCTGGACGTCCTGGGCGCAGAGACCGAGGGGATGATCGGCTACCTCATCGAGCAGGAGCTGGCCTCGATCTTTCCCTCGGCTGAGGTGGCGACGCTCCTCACGCAAGTGGAGGTCGATCCGCAAGACCCGGCCTTCCGCGCGCCCAGCAAACCCATCGGCCCGATCCACTCCGCGGCGCAGGCGGACGCGCTGCGCACGCGCTTCGGCTGGACGCTGCTTGGTCTGCGCGGGAGGCGGGGGCATCCCGGTGGTGGCTGGACCCGACGCGGGGCTGCGCGGGGTGGAGGCGGTGATCGACAAGGATCTGACCGCCGCGCTGCTGGCCACTGAGCTGGGCGCCGACGCGCTGCTGCTTCTCACCGACGTTCCCGCCGTCTATGAGGACTGGCCGGAGCCGCGGCGCCGCGCCGTAGGGAGCACCACCCCACAGGCGCTGCGCGCGCTGGACCTTGCGCCCGGATCCATGGGTCCGAAAGCCGAAGCCGCCTGTCGCTTCGCCGAGCGGGGCGGCTTCGCGGCCATCGGCGCCCTGGAGGAAGCGCGGCGGGTGCTGACGGGTGAAGCAGGCACGCGCGTCTCGCTGGCCGAAGCCCCGAAGGCCTGAGCCCCCGGCGCGCTGGAGCCCTAGACTCCGACCGTGATCGGGCGCACGACGGCCTTCGTGCTTCTGACTGCGCTCAGCGCGCAGGCGGCCACGGCGGATCCGCGCCTCCTGGGCGACGTCGCCGGCATGCGCACCCGGCTCGAGCGCCTGGGGATCGGCGTTCAGCTCTTCTACAACCAGTACGTGAGCGGCAACCCGTCCGGTGGCGCCGACCCGCGCAGCAGCGGGCACAGCGGCAGCTACGACTTCTTGACGAGGGTGGACGGGCAGGAGCTCCTGGAATGGCGGGGCCTGGTGGGGCTGCTGCACGTAAAGGGCCAGTACGACCGCAACATCAACGCGGACGTCGGGGCGCTGTCCGACCCCATCGACGACGCCGACTTCGACGAGGCAGCCTACATCGACGAGCTGTGGCTCGAGCAGGCCTTCGCGGGAGATCGGGCGCAGCTGCGTGCGGGGTTCCTGGAGCAGCAGACCGTCTTCGACCGCAACGCCTACGCCAACAACGAGGACCGG